>JBEPVR010000041.1:0-14439 GCA_041690915.1 Alphaproteobacteria bacterium | reverse complement strand
GCCCCACACTTGCCGTGGCCCCTGTTGCAGGATGGATTGGAAAGCAGTGGCCCATAAACAACTTTATCGCTCTCTTGCTGGAATTTTGTAAAAAAAATCCTCAAGCTCAAGTTGCTTTTTTTGCAGCTCCCGCCGAAAAGGATCAGGTGAAATCTATTATAAGAGCCCTTCCGAAAGATCAATGCCTTAATACCATCGGAAGCCACCTTCTAGATGTCGCATCTCTCATCAAATCTTCTCGTCTTTTTATTGGAAATGATTCGGGGCTGTTGCATGTGAGTGCGGCCGTAAGAACTCCCTCCATCGCTCTTTTTGGTCCCTCCAATGATCAAATCTATGGTCCCTGGTCAGCCCAAACGCCTTCCCCTCATCGTGTGCTTCGCGCCATGCCCTTCCCCCAGAAAAAGATTATCCAAACCCCTGAAGATACCCATTGTTATATGAAAAAACTTTCTATCCCGGAAGTTAGAGAGGTTCTTTTTGAGAGATGGCAAACCCATGTGCATTAATTTTTATTGCAAGCCTTAGGTTCTAGCCGGTTTTGTCATTCCCGGGAAGGCGGGGATGACAAAGTGGTGGAGAATGAATTCTTTTTACAAAACCGGATGGAGCCTAGTTCACGTGATTTAAATACTGATGAGCAATCTTTTCAGCAATTTGAACGGCATTAAGAGCAGCTCCCTTGCGTAAATTATCGCTCACAAGCCAGAAAAGAAGGCCATTTTCAACGGATTTGTCGCAACGTATGCGGCTCACGAAGACAGGATCTTCCCCAACAACTTCTGCAGGGGTGACATATCCATCAGCTTGTCGATAATCCACGATAGAAAGTCCTGGGAAGTCACGCCATAAGGCTCGAGCTTCACCTACGGATAAAGGGTTTTCGAGCTCGACCGCCACCGCAATGGAATGACCAATAAAAACAGGAACGCGAACACAGGTGAC
Organism: Alphaproteobacteria bacterium; assembly: GCA_041690915.1. GTDB lineage: Bacteria > Pseudomonadota > Alphaproteobacteria > UBA9655 > UBA9655 > UBA9655. The sequence goes on along the minus strand of JBEPVR010000041.1, from coordinate 13,494 downwards.
AGCCATCCCAACTTCAACCCCTAAAATCTTTTGCGTTTCAGTAACCACCTTCGTTTCTTCACACGTGCTCCCATTGGGTAAGAAATTATCCACTTGAGGAATAACGTTAAACGCAATTTGCTTTGAAAATTCTTCTTTAATCACAGGCTGATTCATATAAATGGCCCGTGTTTGGTTAAAGAGTTCATCCATTGCCGCCCGCCCCGCACCGGAAACAGATTGATAGGTTGAAATCACGATACGCTTAAGTCCAGCGGCATCCTGTAAGGGCTTGAGAGCCATTGTAAGAGGGAGAGCGACACAATTAGGATTTGCGATAATATTACACGCTCGAAAAGAAGCGAGAGCTTCGGGATTCACTTCCGGGACAACCAAAGGAACTTCTGGTTCTTGCCGAAAATGAGAAGAGTTATCGATGACAATACAGCCCGCTTCGGCCGCAATAGGCGCAAATTCCGCTGAAACTAAGTTGCCAGCAGAAAACAAAGCAAAATCAAATCCTGTAAAATCAAAATCCGCAATGGGAATAACGTCTAAGACTTCATCTTCTCCAAAAGACACACGTTGTCCCGTTGAAGTTGATGATGCCACCGCTTGAATCTCACTTATAGGAAATTTTCGCTCTACAAGTGTATTTAAAATCTCGCGTCCTACATTACCCGTAGCCCCGACAACAGCAACCCGATAACCCATTAAAACCCCCCTCTATATACGAATTAAATTTGATCCCCAAGCAAACCCACCGGCAAAAGCCTCACACAGCACCAAATCACCCTTTTGAATCCGCCCATCCCTTACCGCATGGTCTAAAGCTAAAGGTATAGAGGCGGAGGAAGTATTGGCCTGATCAGCTCCTGTGTGAATGACTTTTGAGTCTGGTAACCCTAACTTCTTTGCCGTTGCGTCAATGATACGTTTGTTGGCTTGATGAGGAACAAGCCAATCAATCTCATCTTGAGAAATCCCATGAATCTTTAAAATGTCAAGGGCTGCCTCTTCTAACCGGTGGACAGCATTCCGAAAGACTTCACGTCCATTCATATGAATGACCCCGGTTGTCTGAGTTGTACTTGGTCCACCCGTCACATAGAGGTCATCATACCCCTTCCCATCGGTTCGAAGCAAGCTTCCAATAATTCCGCGGTCCGTCTGAGATTGAGCTTCCAAAACAACAGCTCCAGCTCCATCTCCAAATAAAACAGCTGTTTTACGATCTTTCCAATCCACAAGACGACTCATTGTTTCAGACCCAATGACAAGCGCTCTCTTGGCCATTCCTTGCTTTAAATAGGCGTCTGCTGTCGCAAGGGCAAAGACAAATCCACTGCAAACAGCAGATTGGTCAAAAGCAAAGCCCTTGGAAATTCCTAATTTTGATTGAATACGCGTTGCTGTAGCTGGAAACGTATGATCAGGAGTTGTGGTCGCAAGAATAATCATATCAATATCTTGAGGGATGAGCTTTGCCGCACTCAAAGCTCTTGTAGAAGCTGCCACCGCCATATCAGACGTATATTCATTTGGAGCCGCTAAGTATCGTGCACAAATGCCCGTTCTTTCAACAATCCACTCATGGGATGTTTCAAGATGTTCAGAAAGATTATCATTGGTAACTCTTTTTTCGGGAAGATAGCTTCCTGTCCCTAAAATAACAGAACGAAGCGTCATCTATTCACAACCTCTTGCGAAGGTAATTCTGATGCAAATTCTTTAAGCAGATGATCATTTACATGTGATGTGGCCATATCAACAGCAAGATCAATAGCATGGGCAAATCCCAGAGCATCCGCTCCTCCATGACTCTTAATTGCAACGCCATTCAACCCCAACCAAATTCCTCCATTATAACGCCTGTAATCGAGGCGTAGAGAGAGCTTTTTCAGCATAGGGCTTGCTAAAAAATAACCCAGCCGTGCACGCCAGGAACTTTTGAAGGCTTCTTTCATATAGTGAAGGGCAAGTTGCATCACGCCTTCACCTGCCTTGAGAACCACATTTCCCGTAAATCCATCCATAATAACCACATCCACTGTCCCCCGTGTGATATCATCTCCCTCAATAAAACCATAAAAATTATTTTTGATTGAAGAGGTGCGAATAAGATCGGCGGCTTCTTTTACAAGTGCACTTCCTTTAATATCTTCAGAACCTACATTGATGAGCCCTACCCTAGGATTGGGCAAGTGGAGAACATACCGAGCAAAAATTTCTCCCATAATTGCAAATTGTTGGAGATTTTTGGAAGAGCATTCCACATTAGCTCCTAAATCTAAAAAGATGACCTCTCCCTTTAAGGTAGGAGCAAGGCTTGCCAGAGCAGGCCGATCAATACCCGGCATGGTTTTTAAGAGCATTTTCGCGAGCGCCATATACGCCCCCGTATTTCCTGCGGAAATCACGCCTTGAGCACGCCCTTCTACAACGGCAAGAATAGCTTGACGCATACTAGAATTAGGGAGGTTTCTTAAAGCGGCACTTGGTTTTGTGTCTGACCTGATGATTTCAGTACAGGGGACAAAAGTTACTTTTTCTGCCAATTCTTTCGTTGAGACAAGCAATGGCTCAACGACTCTTTGATCGCCATAAAGAAGAAAGTGAACGAAAGGATAACGTTGTGCCGCAATAACCAACCCTTGAATAATAACTTCAGGAGCTCGATCTCCGCCCATTGCATCAACAGATAATGTAACTTTCACTCGACAATCTCCCTCTTTATGGAAGACCCGTTAAACAACGGGGGATGCTTCTATCACCTGTCCTACAACTTGACGTCCATTATAATAGCCACAGACAAGACATAGATGATGGGGAAGCTTCCTGTCTCCACAATTGGAGCACTCAACACTCGCTACGGGTTTGAGAGCATGATGGGCCCGTCGCATTTTACGGCGAGAGGGCGACGTTTTCTTCTTAGGAACTGCCATTGTTACTACCTATCGTTCTTATGAATGTTAGATTGCTTGTTTAACTTAAAAAAAAGATAACAGCAAGTATTTCCTATCTTTACAGGAAGTGATACACTTCTCTTTAAATCCCTACAAGCGGAAATTCAACCTCTATGAAGAGCAAAAACATGAAATATTATTTTTTCCTCGTTGCCTTTTGTTTCCTTTTTGAAAGCCAGGCGGCTTTTTCTCAATATATTGCCCCTGCAGACAAAACGAAACATAAACTTTTTGCATATGATGATCCAACGGTAGAATTTTCTTCAAAACTTATGAGGGAGTTAGGGGGGATGTCAAACGCGAGAGCAGCAAAAGGAACCTTAAGCTGTTCTATGATACTCACTAAAGACTGGGCGTATCCGAGCGCCGAGGTAACTCCTTTTTGTTTTGATGCCCAAACAAGTTGTATGCGATATGACCTTATGCAACAACAATTGAAAATTGTTAAAGGAAAGCAACGGGACTTTGTCGAGAAAGCTCTTCCTGAGATGTATAAAAATACACTCTTCACACTTTATGGATGCAAAATAGCCCTGGAAGCCAGCATGACGGGTTCTCTCACGCTGCCTCCCGTGGGTTCTTTTGTCTACCCCTTCGTAAATCTCGCGCCTGTTCCAAAATAAGGAAAGGACTCCCCCCCTTCACTTGCCCTCCAAAGCTATGCTTGGGGATTTGAGTAAGCAGATTCCCAAAGATTCTTGATAAGCTTTATACTGACTCCCCGTCAGAGGCAAAACGCCATGAAAGAGCCCATCAGGAGAGTTGCCGGGCTTAAGCTCAACGACATAAGGCCATAAACCCCATTCTTTTGTTGAATTATAGACCTCAGAAGCTAATTTCATAATCAGAAATCCAACTCCTTTCATTCTACCAAATTCAACAAATTCTCTGTAAAGTCCTCGATAAAAGCCCTGAAAAAAATAGTCTAATTCAGGCGTCTCGGGGACCGAGTCTTTATACGAAGTCTCAAGACAAATAGTCGAACATTCCCATACGTAGCTATGAAGAGGAAGAGGTGCGACAAATTCTCTCACCTCTTCTTGAATATTTTTAAGCCTTTTCTTAACAAGACAAGCTCCTCCCCTAAGGATTTTCTTTTCTTCTCCAAGAATAAACATAACATCATCTTGATTGTCGGGGAAAAATTTCATTTTTTTTGTTATCAAATCGATATGCTGATTTTCAAATATCTCTTTTTTCGATTCAATAATTTCAAAACTAAACATAAGCACTCCTTTTTGCCTTTATTATTAAATTTAACTTAACTTAACTTAACTTAACTTTACTTTACTTTACTAAGCCCCGCTTCCGGGAGATGACTTTTAGAAAAAATTTACGTCTACTCCCTACAAAATAAGCCTTTCAAGCTCTGTATATTTTTTTATTAAACACCTGTGACGTTCTGAGAACGATTTATCAGGCGCTTTCTTTCAGAAGGTTAGACTTGGAATTCCTTCTCATTTTTTAAGTTAATCATTTTTGATATTCTGTATACAACAATTTTTAAAATAAACTATTTTTTTGATTAGTGTGATTTCAAAATTGCCTTGATGCAACCCTCTTTTATCTAAAAATCAATGGGAATGGATAAAATAATTATAAATTTACAAGGAAGGGCCCATCAACAGATTTAAAACGAAGAAAAATTAAAGTTCAGATAAAACAAAGTAAAAATTGTGAGGAGGAGGGTGAATCAGACCTAATTTCATAGGTCCATCTTCTTCTTTTAGATTAAGTATTTTTGGTATTTTTTTTAAAATGTAATTTTAATATAAAATTATTCTTATTGAAAGCAATTTTAGGCTTACCATAAATATCATTCTATACTAATATCAACAAAAATTTAACCTATGAGATTGTATGTCATCTGCATTAAAAGAAAAAATAATAGAACGCATGGAAGCTAAGAATCTTTCCATAGCGGAATTAGAGAGACGAGCGGGCTTAAGTATTCATTCGGTTAGAAATATTCTCAAAGGCCGGATTAAAAAACCGAGCGCACAATCCTTACAAGCTATAGCTGAAGCTTTAGAATGTTCTATTCTTGATCTTATGAACGCTTCTCCTTCGGCAGAGGGAGGCTATTCTCCACAGTCGCAGGGAAGAATAAGAAAACGCTCTCCCTTAGATTACCCTGATCTTATGTTGAATTGTTCTCAGAAAATTTTAGATCTTATCGCGGACAGAAAATTAAAAGTTTCAGTTGATGAATATTTAGATGTTGTCAAAAAAGTTTACTTTTATTCCTCAAGAGAAGAGCCCCGCAAATTTGACATGCGATTTGCAGAATGGCTTATGGAAAGTCAGTTTGAAGAGCAAAAATCTCCTACAAAGAGATAAAGTATTATTAGAATGACGTCACGCTAAATTTAACATCAACTTTCTGCCCCATTTCCAAGCCACATAAGTGGCTTGAAAATGACAACAGATTTTCCTTTATCGACAAACAGCCTCTCCTAATTTTTCAAGGCATGCCTTAAGTTCTGGATCTTGAATAATTTCCATCTGATTCTTAAGCCAGTGCTTATTTTTTTCAGTAAGAGAGGGAGGGGGTAATGTGGGAGGATTTTCTTTAGGGGGGACAAAACCATGGGTCATCCGTAATGTTGAAAGCGCCTTATACCCAAAAAACGTATTGACCTGCTCTAAAATTAAATCTTGGGCATACTGAAGAAGAAGGGCTCCTGATGAGGTCACACTTAAATGGAGGATGCCTGCTGTTTTTTTTCCGGGGGGAAAAGTAATTTTTTCAGCCAAAGCAAGACGTGCAAACTTTTCTCCCACGATCTGCGGCCAGTGGGTAATAATTTTTCCTTCCATTAAACCGCGGGCTTTAAAAATCGGCTTTACGATTTTTTGTGTATGAAAGCCTAGGCGCGTGGGAAAGTTCTTGGTAGGGTACTTCATAAAGTTAAAATAAAGACTTTTAAAAGGTTTGCAAAGTGTTTTCAGAGGAACTCCTCAGCTGGTATTATCGAGAAAAACGAGATCTCCCTTGGCGCAAGGAGACCAAAAACCCATACCATACTTGGCTCAGCGAGATTATGTTGCAACAAACAACCGTTGTGACGGTCATTCCTTATTTTAAAACGTTTCTCGCAAAATGGCCAACCCTTCAAGACTTAGCCGCAGCTTCTCTTGATGAAGTGCTCGTAAAGTGGCAGGGACTTGGATATTATTCCCGCGCCCATAACCTCCATGCATGCGCTCAAAAATTAGCTTATCATTTCCCTTCAACGGAAGAAGAACTTTTAAAACTTCCAGGGATTGGTCCTTATACAGCTGCAGCTATTGCCTCTATTACCTTTGAGCAAAAGGCGGCGGCTGTGGATGGAAATGTAATTCGGGTGATCAGTCGATACCTTGCTATTAGCACTTCTAAACCTGGTGAAGAAGTCAAAGAAAAGCTAAAAGCTCTTTTGCCTGAGACACAAAACGGAGACTTTACACAAGCTTTGATGGAGCTGGGGGCCCTTGTCTGCCGCCCAAAAAGCCCATTGTGTACTTCCTGCCCTCTTCAAAAAGACTGCCAAGCTTATACCTTGGGGAAAGCAGAAGATTTTCCTTTAAAAGTTCCTAAACAAAAGCTCCCCACCCGTTATGCCACCGCTTTTATTTTAAGGCGCGAAGATGGGGCTATCCTTCTCCGAAAGCGTCCTCCCCAAGGGCTCTTGGGCGGGATGATGGAGATCCCTACAACTCCTTGGGAAAAAATAAAAAGAACGGGGAAAGGACCGGTTGTGAAGCATACCTTTACCCATTTCCATTTTGAAGTTGAAGTCTGCCATCTACCAGGTTCCTGTGACTTTGAAGGCATCTGGGTTCACCCCAGGGATTTGAAAAACTACGCTCTTCCAACAGTTATGAAAAAGATTTTAAAAGTGGGTTTGAACTTGTCCAAGCTTTAGTTTATGATCCAGTATTAAGTTAGGTATGAACTCATTTCTATTGTTTAAGTATGTATAATGTAAAGGAGGGGATTTTGATTATTGCCCAAATTACCGATACTCATATTTTACCAAAAGGACAAGAATGGTTATGCAAAGAAGAGACAGAGGTTGATAACCGCCTAAGGCTTGTTATTGAACACTTAAATAGCCTTTCACCTCAACCAGATGCTCTCCTTTTAACGGGCGATACTATTGAAAAGGGAGGGCAAGAAGCTTATAGGTATTTAAAGGAAATTTTAAGACCTCTTTCCATGCCGATATATATTATTCCGGGAAATCATGACGATCGCGAAGAGATGCGCGCTGCGTTTTCTGAAAAGGTTTATATCCCTTCTGAAGGTTTTATTCAATACATTATTGATGATTACGCGGTTCGTCTTATTGGTCTCGACACTCATGTTCCGCATCAAGATTATGGGCTTCTTTGTAAGCAGAGGCTTCAATGGCTTGAGGAAAATCTCAAGCTAAATCCTCTTAAACCAACTCTGATTTTTATGCATCATTTTCCTGTAAAAGTAGGATCCAAATGTTTTGATAACATGATATGTCGAATGGAAGGAGATTTTGAGAAACTCATTCGATCTTCTCGTTGTGTTATTGGTATTGTTGCTGGACACTATCATACAATGTGTACGACCCTTTTTGGGGGTAAAGTTTGTTTTATCGCTCCTAGCGTTGCCCCTACTCATTATTTTGCAACAGATGAAGATCGGTATGTCACAGCTATTGACTTAACTTCTCCTTCTTTTGTCCTTCATCGATGGGGTGGGGGTTTTCAGATGGTCTCAGAAAGTATACAAGCTGTAGGATTCACTGAGCGTCTCTATAGGAAGAGTGAAAACCAAAAAGAATTGGTTTCTTGAGCCTCCTCTGATACGTTTTATTAATATCAAAATTATCCTAACAATGCCTTCACAGGAGCAAAGCTCCGACGATGGTGAGGGGTAACTCCATACCTTGTTAAAGCATTTTGATGCTCAGCTGTTCCATAACCTGCATTTCGTTCCCACCCATAAGGGGGATGGTCAAGAGACAATTTCTCCATCATTTGATCACGCATCACTTTAGCAAGAATGGACGCTGCTGCTATGGAAAGGCTAATGCCATCACCTCCAATGACAGGGCGGGTTTGGATGTCTTTAAAGGAAGGAACCTGTTTCCCATCAATTAATAAGACGGCTGGCTTTAAAGGAAGAGCAGTCACAGCCCTTTCCATCGCCAAAAAAGTGGCTTTAAGAATATTCAGACGATCAATTTCTTCAACCGTAGCCTCTCCAATAGCGTAGTGAAAGTTCTCAAGTTTAACGAGCTTTTGGTAGAGGAGCTCTCTTTTCGCCTTAGAAAGTTTTTTAGAATCTTGGATAGCGTCGGTAAGTTCGGGAGAAAGTGAAGAAGGGGCTAAGAAAATAGCGGCGGCTGCGAGAACGGGACCCGCCCAAGGCCCTCTCCCTACTTCATCAACGCCCCCTACACGCTCTTTATAAAGAGACTCAATCTCGAAGGTCGGCACGGCGACGTACTTTTTCTTTATATTTTGTATAAAAGCGTTTTACGAATGAAACTTCCTGACCAAATAAAAGGTTCAAAAGATGAAAAAGAGAGGTCGCCCGCTGAGGGGCTACATCGTGAAGTCTTTTGGCCGTTGTAAGCCAGATAGGGCTCAATATTAAAGAGAGAACAGTTAAAGAAACAATCAGGTTCGTTCCATAATCATTCACAATCCCAACTTCCTCTCCGACGGTGGTGAGAAGAAAAGAAAACTCTCCTAATTGAGCGAGGACAACGCCTGAAAGGAAGGACATCGTCCATGGTTGGCGCAAGAGATGAAGGATGCTGATATTAAGAGCCGTTTTGCCAATGGTAATGAAGAGCAAGATCATCAGCACTTTGCTTAAATTTTCCCAAATAAAGGTCAGATCAAGAAGAAGGCCAATCGAAAGAAAAAAGATCATCATTAAGACACTATAAATAGGTGTCATCCGATCAATAATAATTTGGCGCTCATGACTGTTTCCCATCACAAGCCCGGCCAAAAAAGCACCATACGCTGCAGAGAGACCGGAAAGGCCTGCAACAGCCGCGGCTCCAAAACAAAAGGTAAGCCCCATTAATGGCGTAAGATCGGTGTGTCCTACAACCATTCGTAAAAAAGGAAGACGGATGCGTTCTTTTCGACTTAAATACCACACAAGAAGAGCCAAAAGACCGACAGCAATGATAATCTTAATCAATATGAGTGAGATGCTCAATTCACCCCCTGGATGAAGCCCTCGAATGATAAGAATCATGGGAACGATAGCCAAGTCTTGCGCGACAAGAACACCGATCGTAAGGCGCCCTGTTGCTGTTTTAAGCTCTCCGATGGTATCTAACATTTTAACAGCGACAGCCGTACTGCTTAGAGCAAAAACAAAAGCCAAGAGTAAAGCTAAGTTGAGAGGCCAATGGAAAAGGTAGGCGAGAGGAAAGGCAATGGCAAGGCCTCCTACAACCTGCAACGCAATGCATCCCACAGAGATAGGCCAAAATTTTACAAAAGGCCTTAAACTGAGCTCCATCCCCACCACAAAAAGGAGCATCAGAACTCCAAGTTCTGCGAGCATAGAAACGGTCTCTCTATTTTCAATAAATCCAAAAAGAGAAGGCCCCAAGATGACACCCGCTAAAATATAACCCAGAATTGCAGGCTGCTTAATTTTCTCAAGGATAATACCACAAGCCAGCGCTGCTGTGACGACAATTGCTATTTGTGTGAGAGGGCTTTCTATAGGCATATTTTACTTCATAACATGGACATTCGGTTTTTGGAAGCCTCTACAAGGCGCACTCGGTAAACGCATCAAAAATCGAGATATAGAACGAGGGATCCTACCAATGACGATAAATTTTTGCTTTTAAACATAAGAAGGTAGTCCTTATCCAAAGCTAGAGTTTATTACCTTTTTAAGGGAGTGACTCCCTCCGATTATCTCTTGTTTTATTTTTTTCTTTATCCTAAAAAGAATCGACTCATCGGGGTGCTCTTAAGGGAAGAGCTGAGATTAAACCCGTGAACCTGATCCGGCTCATACCGGCGGAGGAAATGAGATGTCCCGATATCTACTCGCTTTTGTGCTGCTCATCAGCACATCTTCTCTTCATGGAAAAGAAAAACTTACAGTTTACACCCATGCCGCTTTTGTGTCTTCTTCTTATGGACCGGGACTCCCCTTAAAAGAAGCTTTTGAGAAAATATGTGATTGTGAGGTTCAATATGTGGTCCTTGATACGATCCCCCTTGTGATCAATCGTGTGAACTTTGAGGGAGAGAAAACAAAAGCAGATGTTATTCTTGGCCTTGAGGACATTGGACTTGATGCATCCCAGGTTGATGCGCTTGTGCCTTACGCCTCCCATTGTTTAGCCTTTGTCTATGATTCATCGAAAATTCCCAACCCACCGAAGAATTTAGATGAGCTTATCGATTCTCCCTACCCGATTATTCTCCAAGATCCACGCAGTAGCATCACGGGTTTAGGATTTCTAGTGTGGATGAAAAAAGTTTATGGAGACAACGCAACCCAAAAATGGAAAATTTTAGCCTCTCATGTCCTAACGTTTACGAAAGGTTGGACGGAAGCTTATGCCCTTTTTAAGCAGGGAGTAGCCCCTATCGTTTTTAGCTACACAACGGACTCTCTTTTCAATGAGCTCGAAATAGGAAAACCTCATCTTAAAGCCCTCTTTTTTCCTGAGGGGCATCTTTGTTCAAACATTTATGCGGGTAGAATAAAAACCACTCAACACGCCCAGCTTACGGATCAATTCCTCTCCTTTCTTCTTTCCACGGAGGCTCAACATTTGATTGCACTTCATGGGTGGATTTATCCGAAAGGAGAGATGCCGGAATCTTGGTTCAAGGCAAAAAATTACTTTCCTCAACCTCACTGGATTTCTTATACTTCGCAAGAGGTTAAGGATTTTCAAAAATCCTGGATTCAGGAATGGGTAGAGGGTCTTATTCAGTGAATTACGTCCTTTATGTTTTTTGGTTTACGTTTAAACAAGCACTCTTTTCAACTCTTTTTACGATTCCCTTAGCTATTTTGATAGGGCGAGCTATTGTGTGGAATCAGACATGGTGGCCGGCTCGGGTTTGTTTGAAACTTTTGGGCCTTCCCTTAATTACGCCAGCACTCGTTGGAATTTTAGGGTTTATTACCCTTGTAGGGGGTCTTTTTAATGTTTACAGTCTTGCTGGCATCGTTACCGTCCATGTTGTTTTTTATAGTCCCTGGATAGCCCTTCTCTTAGTGAATGCTTGGCGATTAATCCCAGAGGAACATTATCGACTCGCCAGCCAACTTCATTTTTCCTCCAAGCACGTCTTTTATTTTATAGAATGGCCCCAACTCCGCAAATCTCTTTTCGAAGTCACCTGGATTTGTTTCTGTTTTTCTTTGAATAGTTTTACAACGATTGTTGTCTTAGGAGGAGGTCCTCAAAAAACCACACTGAGTGCGGGTCTTTATCATTCTCTTGTCTTTTTTTACGATTTTGAGCAAGTTACTTGCTTTGCGGGTCTTCAACTTGTCCTCACCTTAAGTATGACTGCCTTAACAATTTTATTTAAAGCGTCTCCCCTGGGCAGCTCGTTAAAAAGACCCTCTCTCCCTTTTCTTAGAGATCCCTCTCAAAAACCCTTTGTATGGATGGGCTTGGGGTTCATTTGTCTTCCGTTGGGTGTAATTTTAGGACCTTCTTTAACCTCTCTTTCTTTGACTTTCCACAATCCTTTATTATGGCAGGCCCTGACAAAAAGTCTCACCTTGGCGATTTGTTTGGGGCCCTTGAGCGCAGTCATTTCCCTGTGCCTTATATTGAGTGGATGGCGCAGCCTAAAATATTTAGCTTCTTTTCATTTCTTGTTCCCCTCACCTTTCTTAGGTGTCCTCTTATTCTTTCTTTCTCTTAAAATGTCTTTTATGCCTCAAGTGTTCTTCATGGGAGTCATGCAAATTCTTCTTATTCTTCCCCTTACCATTCTCTTGCTCGAGAGGCCCTATCGCAGTCTTGAAGCCACATATAGCGCCACCATCCTAAGTTTAGGCTTTTCCCCTTTCCAAAAATTTTCTTTGATTCAGTGGCCTTTATTAAAAAAACCTTTTGCAACAACATTAGGACTAGGATGCGCTTTATCAGCCGGAGATTTTCCCTCCTTAGCCTTTTTCCCAAGCCCAGATTGTCCTGGACTTTCTGGGCTTTTTTATCAGCAAATGGGAAGACATTTCGAGAAATGTATGGGAACAGCCCTCATCTTGCTGCTTCTTTGTTATTTCCTTTATCAACTTCCTCACTGGATTTTAAAAAATCATGACCGCACTTCATCTACATAATCTCATCTTTCAACGTCAAGAGTTTATACTCGATGTCTCTCTATCGCTTTCTAAGGGCTCTAAAACTCTTCTTATTGGTGCGAGTGGGGCGGGGAAAAGCACGCTTTTGTCTTTAATTGCGGGTTTTTTGTCCCCTCAAAAGGGCACGATTTTATGGGAAGAAGAAGATATGACCGCGCTTCCCCCTCAAAAGCGGCCTATCACTCTCTTGTTTCAAGACCATAATCTTTTTCCTCATTTAACAGTTTGGAACAACGTTGTTTTGGGACTTAAACCTTCTTTGAAGGTGAACCCTAATGAAAAAGCAAAAACTCAAGATATCTTAAATAAAGTAGGAATTTATCCGTTAAAGGAAAAGTATCCTTTAGAGCTCTCCGGGGGAGAGAGGCAACGGGTGGCCTTAGCCCGCAGCCTCTTGAGACAAAAACCCCTTTTACTTCTGGATGAGCCTTTAGGACCTTTAGGCCCGGGGCTAAGAAAAGAAATGTTAGAGCTTCTCAATCGCATATGTGATGAATTTCAGTTAACTCTTCTTCTTACAACCCACCAACCGGAGGAAGCCATTGATCTTGCAGATCATATGCTTTTTCTAGAAAAGGGAAAAATTTTAGAAGAAGGAAACCCTCATCATCTTTTAAAAACCCCTTCTCATCCTCTCTTTAAAACCTATCTGGGCTGTTAACGAAGGTTTTCATCCTCAAAGGCTTATGCTAAACTTTATTGTCCTATTAACGAACGGGTTGAATTCTTTATGGAAAAATTACCGATGACAGCTGGAGGGCTCCAGCGGCTTCAAGAAGAACTTAAACATTTAAAGAACGTCGAGCGTCATGCCGTTATTAAAGCGATTTCAGAAGCACGAGAACATGGAGATCTTTCTGAAAACGCAGAATATCACTCAGCTCGAGAACGCCAGGGGTTTATTGAGGGTCGTATTAAAGAACTCGAGGATAAAATAGCTCGCGCGGAAGTCATCGATGTTTCGAAACTTTCTGGTAAAGACATAAAATTTGGGGCGACCGTAACTTTGATTGATGATGAAACAAGTGAAAAAATCACCTATCAGATCGTTGGCGTTGATGAGGCCGATATTAAAAAAAGCCTTTTATCCATTATTTCTCCCCTGGCCCGCGCGTTAATTGGAAAATCTGTTGGAGATACATGCGATATTACAACACCTGGGAAAGGCCACAAATCTTACGAAATTCTTGAGGTTGTCTATCG
>JBEPVR010000040.1:0-14772 GCA_041690915.1 Alphaproteobacteria bacterium | reverse complement strand
ATAAGAGACAGCGTCCCTATATACAACAAAGGAGTAAGTAACGATGGCTGCAAATCTCGAAAAAATTGTAGAACAACTTTCTGAACTAACCGTATTGGAAGCTGCTGAGCTTTCCAAACAGCTTGAGGAAAAGTGGGGCGTAAGTGCTGCTGCTCCTATGGCTGTTGCAGCAGTTGCAGGAATGGCTGCAGAAGCCGCACCTGCTGAAGAAAAAACGGAGTTTCAAGTTATTTTAGCTGCGGTGGGTGATAAGAAAATTGAAGTTATCAAAGAAGTGCGAACCATCACAGGTCTTGGTTTGAAAGAAGCAAAAGATCTTGTTGAAGGTGCTCCAAAGCCTTTGAAAGAAGCGGCTCCAAAGGCTGAGGCTGAAGAAATCAAGGCAAAACTAGAAGCTGTAGGCGCCAAAGTAGAGCTAAAATAATAGCTTTCGGTAATCAGTGTAGCAGTATTCAGATAGGATGGTGAGGGCACTTATGTGTTTCGCGCCAGATGATATTTGAGTACTGCTATACTGTTTCGCTGAAGTCTGTCTATATACTTACACTGAGTTACTGAACACTGGAATATGAGGCATCAATGGCAAGAACCTATACGGAACGCAAAAGGATTCGGAAAAGCTTTGCAAGGATTCCTGAAATAGCTCCTTTGCCTAATCTTATTGAGCTACAGAAAACATCTTATGAAAATTTTTTGCAAAGAGGTGTTCCTGCTGAAAAAAGAACATCCACTGGATTGCAAGAAGTGTTTCAGTCTATTTTTCCGATCAGTGATTTTTCGGGGAAAGCACAATTAGAATTTTATTGCTATGATTTTGATAACCCGAAGTATGACGTGGATGAGTGCAAACAAAGAGGCATGACGTATGCGGCTCCTTTGCGCGTAACCTTCCGTTTAGTCGTATGGGATATTGATGAAGAAACAGGTGCCAAATCCATTCGAGACATTAAAGAGCAAGAGGTTTACATGGGGGATATCCCCCTCATGACTGAAAATGGGACCTTTATTGTTAATGGAATTGAGCGCGTGGTTGTTTCTCAAATGCACCGTTCTCCAGGCGTTTTCTTTGATCATGATAGTGGAAAGTCCCATTCTTCTGGAAAATATTTGTTTTCAGCTCGGGTGATTCCTTACCGTGGATCTTGGTTGGATTTTGAATTTGATGCAAAAGACAATGTTTACGCACGAATTGATCGTAAGCGCAAGCTCCCCATAACAACTTTTCTTATGGCTCTTGACAGTGCGGAGACAGAAGAGAAAAGAAAGCATGCGGAAGCTGAAGGTAAGAAGCTTGATCCCATAGAAGCTCAAGGCATGTCTCGCGAAGAAATATTAAGTACCTTCTATGGTACTGTTGAGTACATGAAGTCCACTGAACATTGGAAGACAGCCTTTCGTCCAGAAATGGTTAAGATAGGAAAGCTTGCTCATGATTTAATAGACGGTAATACGGGTAAAGTTGTTGCGGCCGAAGGGGCTAAGATGAATGTTCGCTTTGCTCGAAAATTACAAACAGAGGGTCTTAATGAGGTTTTGGTTTATCAAGATGACCTTATTGGACGCTACATGGCTGTTGATATCATTAATGAAAGCACGGGTGAGGTTTATGCAGAAGCGGGAGATGAAATTACACCTGCACTGCTGGAAATCATTGCTAATGTGGGAATTCAAATGATTCCTACGTTGGACATTGATCATCTCAATATAGGAGCTTACCTGCGCAATACATTAATGGCTGACAAAAATATGACGCGTGAGGATGCCCTTGTGGACATCTATAGAATTTTGCGGCCTGGAGAACCTCCAACAATTGAAGGAGCCGAAGCTCTTTTTCGTGGTTTTTTCTTTGATCCAGAGCGTTATGATTTATCATCTGTGGGCCGAGTGAAAATGAATTCTCGTCTTGGGTTAGACGCTCCTGACACCTTACGTGTTTTACGTAAAGAAGATGTTCTGGCTATTGTAAAAGTTCTCTTGAACTTGAAGGATGGGCGAGGCGTAATTGATGATATTGATAACCTTGGTAACAGACGTGTGAGATCTGTTGGTGAGCTTTTGGAAAACCAATATCGTATTGGGCTTTCTCGTATGGAGCGAGCGATTCGTGAAAGAATGAGTTCTGTGGAAATTGATGCTGTCATGCCCCATGATTTGATTAATGCGAAGCCAGCAGCAGCGGTTGTGCGAGAATTTTTTGGTACATCTCAGCTATCTCAGTTTATGGATCAAACAAATCCGCTTTCTGAAATCAACCATAAACGGCGTTTGTCAGCTTTAGGGCCAGGGGGCTTAACCCGGGATCGTGCGACCTTTGAAGTGCGGGATGTTCATCCCACACACTATGGACGAATTTGTCCCATTGAAACACCCGAAGGACCCAATATCGGCCTTATCAACTCACTTGCGACTTATGCACGGGTTAATAAGTATGGTTTCATTGAGACTCCTTATCGAAAAGTTATTGATGAGAAGGTTACAAAAGAGATCATTTACCTCACAGCCATGGATGAGAGTAAGCATACAATTGCACAAGCCAACGCTGAGTTAGATGAACAAGGACGATTCACGGCGGATTTTGTGAGTACCAGACGTAATGGTGAATTTGTTGTAGCACCTGCATCTGAGATTGATCTTATGGATGTTTCTCCTAAGCAGATTGTTTCGGTGGCAGCTTCACTAATTCCATTTATTGAAAACGATGATGCGAACCGGGCTCTAATGGGATCGAACATGCAACGGCAAGCCGTTCCCTTGCTTCGAACAGAAGCTCCTTTTGTTGGAACCGGCATGGAAGGCCCTGTTTCTCGTGATTCTGGGGTTGCGGTGATTGCGAAAAGAACAGGAGTTGTGGATCAAGTGGATGCCTCTCGTATTGTGATTCGCGTAACGGATGAAAGTGCGATGACAACCAGTAATGTGGACATCTATAATCTCTTAAAATTCCAAAGGTCCAATGATAAGACCTGCATTAATCAAAAACCTCTCGTGACAGTTGGAGATAAAGTTGAAAAAGGCGATATCATCGCGGATGGCCCTTGTATGGATATGGGAGAGCTGGCACTTGGATCAAATGCGCTGGTTGCCTTTATTTCTTGGAATGGGTACAACTTTGAAGATTCCATAATCATATCTGAGCGGATTGTTAAAGATGATATCTTTACTTCAATTCATATTGAAGAATTTGAGCTTGATGCGCGTGATACTAAATTAGGAAATGAGGAAATTACACGTGATATTCCTAATGTTGGGGATGAAGCGTTACGCCACTTGGACGAGGCGGGGATTGTTTATATTGGGGCTGATGTTAAACCAGGAGATATTCTTGTTGGTAAAGTAACTCCAAAAGGGGAATCGCCTTCTACACCAGAAGAAAAACTCTTGAGAGCTATTTTTGGCGAGAAATCTTCAGATGTGCGTGATACATCTTTAAGACTTCCCCCGGGTGTTCAAGGAACCATCGTTGAAGTGCGTGTTTTCTCTCGCCGAGGCATTGAGAAGGACGAACGTGCTTTGGCTATTGAGCGGGCGGAAATTGAGCGTTTTGCAAAAGATCGGGATGCAGAGCGGTCTATTTTAGATCGCAACTTCTATGCCGCTTTAGAAGATCTTTTGATGGATCAAAAAATTGTTAGTGCACCCGCAGGCCTGAAAAAAGGATCAAAGATTACAAAAACCGTGCTTGATTCTTTGTCAAAAGGTCAATGGCGCCAAATCACAGTTGAGGACGATGCTATTATGTCAGCTTTGGAGTCTGCAAAGCAACATCATGATGAGCGCGTTACCACTCTTCAAGTTCGCTTTGAGGATAAGGTTGAAAAGCTTCGTCGTGGGGATGAGCTCCCTACGGGCGTTTTGAAAAAAGTAAAAGTTTTCGTTGCAGTGAAACGCAAACTTCAACCTGGAGATAAGATGGCGGGTCGCCATGGGAATAAGGGGGTTGTTTCCCGGATTGTGCCCATAGAAGATATGCCCCATCTCGAGGATGGGACACCTGTAGATATTGTTTTAAACCCCCTAGGTCTACCTTCTCGTATGAACGTGGGTCAAATTCTTGAAACCCATTTAGGATGGGCTGCTGCAGGTTTGGGGCGTCAAATTAATGATGCTCTTGCCAAGATGGCTCTTGAAGAACACCAGGATATTAAGGTTTTAAGATCGGCCTTAGATCATGTGTATGAAGATGATTTAATTGTTAAAGATATCAAAGAAATGTCAGACTATGAGGTGGTCGAGCTTGCAACGAACTTGACTGTTGCCGTTCCTATGGCAACACCTGTTTTTGATGGAGCCCACGAGAATGATATCAATCATCAGCTTAAGAAAGCAAATCTTGACACAAGTGGACAAGTCACCTTGATCGATGGACGGAGTGGTGAGCCCTTTGACCGAAAAGCGACAGTTGGGTATATGTATATGCTTAAACTACACCACCTTGTGGATGATAAAATCCATGCGCGTTCTGTCGGGCCTTATAGCCTTGTGACTCAACAACCGCTTGGGGGTAAGGCTCAGTTCGGAGGCCAACGATTTGGAGAAATGGAAGTATGGGCTCTTGAAGCTTACGGAGCCTCCTATACTTTACAAGAAATGCTGACAGTTAAGTCTGACGATGTTTCTGGTCGAACCAAGGTGTATGAATCCCTTGTGCGAGGAGACGATAACTTTGAGTCTGGTATTCCTGAATCCTTTAACGTTTTGATGAAAGAGCTGCGTTCTTTAGGATTGAATGTGGAGCTAGGAACGACGGAATAAGACTCTGTATGTCTGGGTTATTTTGCTACGTGCAATGACATTTTCTACTTCGTCATTGCGAGGTTCCATAGGGGCCGCGACAATCCAGGATTTTTACTACTTTGAACATAAATGCATTTAGGAGAACGGTATGCGTGATGTAATGAATGTCTTTGGACAGGTTGCGGGACCCCAGCATTTTGATAATATTCGAATTGCTATTGCAAGTCCTGAGCAAATTCGCGCCTGGTCCTTTGGAGAAATTAAAAAACCGGAGACCATAAATTATCGGACTTTTAAGCCAGAGCGAGATGGCTTATTTTGCGCTCGAATCTTTGGTCCTATCAAAGATTACGAATGTTTATGCGGAAAATATAAGCGCATGAAATATCGCGGAATTATCTGTGAGAAGTGTGGAGTTGAAGTTACGCTTACGAAAGTTCGGCGTGAACGGATGGGTCACATTGAACTTGCCTCACCCGTTGCGCACATCTGGTTTACAAAATCGTTGCCCAGTCGTATTGGACTTCTTTTGGATCTTATGCTTAAAGATGTAGAAAAAGTCCTCTACTTTGAAAATTATATTGTTCTTGAGCCGGGCCTGACGCCTTTGAAAAAGAAGCAGCTCCTGAGTGAAGAAGAATACTACAAAGCTCAAGACGAATATGGCGTAGATGCTTTTGACGCCAGTATCGGAGCAGAAGCTTTGCGGGAGATGCTCAAAGCCATTGATCTTGAAAAGGAGCAAGTTCAGCTTCGTGAAGATCTCTTTGAGACGAAATCTGAGTTGAAGCGGAAAAAGTACGTAAAACGCTTAAAACTTGTAGAAGCTTTTCTTCAATCAGGAAGCCGTCCTGAATGGATGGTTTTGGAAGTAATACCAGTCATCCCTCCGGAAATTCGACCTTTGGTCCCATTGGATGGGGGACGTTTCGCGACTTCTGACCTCAATGATCTTTATCGTCGGGTGATTAACCGAAATAATCGGTTAAAGCGTCTTATGGAACTGCGGGCTCCTGATATTATCGTTCGAAATGAAAAACGCATGCTTCAGGAATCGGTAGATGCCCTTTTTGATAACGGTCGAAGAGGTCGAGTCATTACTGGCGCCAACCGCCGTCCTTTGAAGTCCTTATCAGATATGTTGAAGGGAAAACAAGGACGGTTTCGTCAAAATCTTTTAGGAAAACGCGTCGATTACTCAGGTCGCTCTGTCATCGTGGTTGGTCCTGAACTTAAGCTTCATCAATGTGGTTTGCCAAAGAAAATGGCTTTAGAGCTTTTCAAGCCTTTCATTTATGCTCGCCTGGAACGCTATGGACTTGCCAATACGATCAAAGCTGCAAAGCGTATGGTTGAAAAAGAACGGCCTGAAGTTTGGGATATTTTAGAAGAAGTAATTCGTGAGCATCCTGTTCTCCTCAACCGAGCGCCGACGTTGCACCGCCTTGGAATACAAGCTTTTGAGCCTGTCCTTGTGGAAGGAAAAGCGATTCAGTTGCATCCTCTTGTTTGTACAGCGTATAACGCAGACTTTGACGGGGACCAAATGGCGGTTCATGTGCCTTTATCCTTAGAGGCGCAGCTCGAAGCACGTGTTTTGATGATGTCTACCAACAATATCCTTCACCCTGCGAACGGTAAGCCAATTATCACTCCTTCAAAGGATATTGTGCTTGGGCTTTATTACTTGACTCTAGAACGGGAAGGAGAGCTTGGGGAAGGCTCGGTTTTCTCCTCTCTTCATGAAATTGAGCATGCTCTTTATCAAAAGACAGTTTCTCTTCATGCCAATATTACGGCAAGATATCAAGCCATCGATGAAAAAGGCCAAGAAGTAATTCATCGGACTCAAACAACACCCGGACGGATGCTCTTATGGGAGATTATGCCAAAACATCCAGGTGTGAAGTTTGAAACTATTAATCAATTACTAACCTCCACAGAAATTTCAAAACTTGTAGATTTAATTTATCGCAATTGTGGTCAAAAGGATGCTGTCATATTCTCGGATCGTTTGATGGGGCTTGGCTTCCGTTATGCGACTATATCAGGGATTTCTTTTGGAAAAGATGATTTGGTAGTGCCCTTAGAAAAGAAAAAGCTCGTAGCTGATACACGTGAAAAAATTGGAGAGTTTCAGCAACAGTACATGGATGGTCTTATTACCAATGGAGAACGTTATAACAAAGTGACGGATGCTTGGACCAAGTGTACAGAGCAAGTTGCTGAAGCGATGATGAAGGATATCTCGGAGATTAAACCAGGCGAACCCATAAACTCCGTTTATATGATGGCCCATTCTAGAGCGCGTGGTTCGGCAGCTCAAATGCGTCAGCTTGCGGCTATGCGGGGATTGATTGCTAAAACGTCGGGTGAAATTATTGAGACTCCGATTATTTCTAACTTTAAAGAAGGGCTGAATGTTCTTGAGTATTTTAACTCAGCTCACGGGGCTCGCAAAGGGTTAACGGATACGGCCTTAAAAACCGCAAACTCTGGTTATTTAACCCGTCGTCTTGTAGACGTTGCCCAAGATTGCATCATCGTTGAAGTTGATTGTGGTACAGAAAAGGGGTTAAGCCTTCGGGCTGTGGTTGAAGGGGGTGAAGTCATCACTCCCCTAGGTGACCGAATTCTGGGACGTACTGCAGCTGTTGATATTGTTGATCACATTGCTAATAAGGTCATTGTTTCAGCGGGAACGCTCATAGAAGAAGCTCACGTGGAAGCTCTTGAAAAGACCAGTGTTGATGAAGTCCTCATTCGATCCGTTCTGACATGTGAGACAAAAGAGGGGATTTGTGGAAAGTGTTATGGTCGTGATTTAGCCCGCGGAACTCCTGTTAATATGGGTGAAGCTGTGGGGGTTATTGCTGCCCAGTCCATTGGAGAACCTGGAACACAGCTAACCATGCGGACCTTCCATATTGGAGGAGCTGCTCAGCTTGCTGTGGAGCAATCCAGCATTGAAGCCTCTGTGGAAGGGATGATCACCATCAAAAATCGCAGTGTCGTTAAGAATAGTAAAGGCGACAACATTGTTATGAGCCGTTATTCTGAAGTTTGCATTTTGGATGCGGCTAAACAAGAGCGGGCGCGTTATAAGCTTCCTTACGGGTCACGGCTTTTAGTGGACGACGGCGAGCGTGTGAAACCTGGTGATAAGCTAGCTGATTGGGATCCTTATACTCTCCCCATTATCTCTGAAGTGAGTGGAATTGTTCACTATGTCGATTTGGTGGAAGGGCTTTCAATTCGTGAGAGTTTGGATGAAGCGACGGGTCTTACAAAACGTGTGGTTGCTGACTGGAAGCAGTACACTAGAGCTGCAGACCTTAAGCCACGTCTTGTCTTGCGAGATAAAGAAGGACAGCCCCTTCTTTTTGCTAACGGTGCGGAAGCCCGCTACTTTTTGGCAGTGGATGCAATTTTAGTTGTTGAAAATAATACTAAGATTCACGCGGGAGATGTGTTAGCGCGTATTCCACGAGAGTCCACAAAAACCAGAGACATCACCGGAGGTTTGCCGCGCGTTGCCGAACTTTTTGAAGCCCGTCGCCCCAAAGATGCAGCTATTATTAGTGAATATGATGGCCGGATTGAATTTGGAAAAGATCATAAGACAAAACGTCGTGTTCTTTTGGTTCCTGAAGAGGAAACAATCCAACCCATTGAATATTTAATTCCAAAAGGAAAACACATTTCCGTTCAAGAAGGAGAGCAAGTCAAACGAGGTGATATCATTATGGACGGGAACATGGTTCCTCATGATATTTTGCGTATTCTCGGCATTGAAGCCTTGGCTAGCTACTTGATTAATGAAATTCAGGAAGTCTACCGTCTACAAGGTGTTCCGATTAACGATAAACATATCGAAGTTATCGTACGCCAAATGATGCAGAAAGTCGAAATCATTGAACCGGGGGAAACCACCTTCCTCTTAGGGGAGCAAGTCGATAAGCAAGGGTTTGAGCAAGAAAATTCCCAAGCCATTGCAGAAGGACGTCGCCCCGCTCAAGCTCATGCTGTTCTACAGGGGATTACGAAAGCCTCCCTGCAAACTCGCTCCTTCTTCTCTGCAGCTTCTTTCCAAGAAACAACCCGTGTTCTTACGGAAGCCGCCGTATCAGGTAAGGTAGATGACTTAAAAGGGCTTAAGGAAAACATTATTGTTGGGCGGTTGATCCCTGTGGGAACTGGAAGTATGGTTAATCGTCTGAAGCACATTGCTGCCGGACGAGATCAAGAAATTCAGGATGCTAATGAGTCAAGGACGGCAGCAGCTCTTGCCCATCAGCAACAGCAACAAGATGAGCAGGTAATGCAACAGTAAAGAGAGGGAGAAATCCCTCTCTTTACTCTCGCCCCATTAGAGAAACTCGGGTTATCTTAATACATCTTCCATGGGGTTATTCTTCTTGGCGTGGCTGAGGTAAGGGTTCTAATTTTAATTCATACATACAGCGTGGCCTTTGTGCCTCCTCACTCCAAGAGTCTTTTTCTTTTGTGTGCGTCATCCCTACGCTTTTTGCAAACTTTCGTGATCTTATATTCTCAGGGTCAATAGGGGCATGAATGGTTGAAGCGAGAAAATTATTGTTATTGTTATGAATTGCCTGTGTTATATAAGGGATGAAGGCTTTGTTAAAGGCTTCAGTCATATATCCGTGCCTTTCTGCTTCAGGAGTAAGTAAATAGGCAACTGTAATCTATGAGTGTTTAATAAACATTTTGAGCGATAAAAATTACGATCTTCAAGTTTATTAAGTTTCAGGCCTTCATAAAGTTGATTAATTTTAGTGATTTGAAATGATTGATCAAATTCATCTTTCCAATGGGCATAAAGGGGGGCTAGAAATTGGAAAAATAAAGAAAAAAATAAGATATATACTTTCATGGTTTTTCCGCTTTTTAAAGTAATTTAAAATATAAATGAACTTATAATATTCTTTAAAAAAATAAAAGTTTAAAAAATAAATAAAGTTCCACTTTTTTAATTTAGAATATTATCTGATGATAAGGACTCTCTTTTGTTATTTAAGGGCCGATAAATTCCTAAGAATTAGCTTTGTGGTGCCATTGAGTTTCTTACAAATAGGGATTTTTAAGTATCATAATCTGTTAGGTAAATGTAATTAGGGGCTAACGCATAACTATTAAAAAATGAGGCTCTCAGCCTCTTGAAAAAAGTGATTTCCCCATCAACAAGAGGATAATATGAAGAATTTACTCTTTGCTTTATTTACACTACTCGCTATCTTTGTAGAGTTTTCAGCTTCTGCGATGGGGGAAGACAAGGAAGACAAGGAAGAAGCGCAGCAACCAATAACGCGTCCATCAAGGCAGACTTGGGATTTTTTAAAACCTGGAGATCAAATCGAAGTCCTTGCTCCAGCAGCGGCTCCCACACAGGAAGAACTAAAAAAAGCAGAAAAAATTATCTCAGAATATGGATACACCTGCCTCTTACCTAAAACTAATCAAGAGGAATCACTCTCGAAGTATTATGCGAATCCGTTTAAAACGGCGGGTGAAGAATTTAAGAACTCACTAACCACGGGCGGGAATGCACTATGGGCAATAAGGGGCGGATTTGGGAGTCTTGAAACTATATGTGCTTTTTTAAAAAAGAGTAATTTTCTCCCTTCCTTTTCTCCTAAACTCATTATTGGTTTTAGTGACATAACTTCCTTTCATCTTTTAGTGGCAACACGGGGATGGCCTTCCTTGCATGCGCCTGTTTTGGCTTATGGTGTAGAAATAAGCAGTAAATTGACGAATAAGTATGCTTCTTTTAAACCTGTTTTTGACTGTTTGAGTGGGAAGACGACGGAGCTTGAATATACATTTGAATGTTTGCACGACAGCTCTTGGTCATTTTTAGATCCTTTGGAGGGGAGTGTTTTAGGAGGTAATATTTCAATTATCGAAACACATAAAGGAACAGATATCGCTCTTGATGGCACAGATAAATTTGTATTTCTGGAAGATAGGCCCGAGGATAAAACAAGGCTCCACCGTCGCTTAACGGGACTTGCATACGCAAAAATTTTTGATAAGGCGAAGGCTATTCTTGTAGGTAACATGCCTATAAAGGAACAGAATGAAACTGAGACAAAGAACTTCCTACGCGGGTTTTCTAAAGAGCTAGAAGAAGTTTTTGATGTTAAGATTCCTCTTCTTTATTGTCCTCGCTTTGGTCATGGTGATTATAATGATGTTATGCCTTTTGGAACGTCTGCTTTATTGAAGGTTGGCAAAGAGACCGCGACACTCTTTGTCAAAGTTAACGAACCTGTAAGCAAGTAAAAGCGAATATGGGGTGCCTACGTTCCATCCGGTTTTGTCATCCCCGCGAAGGCGGGGATCCAGGCAACCCTTTAAAAGGAAACAGACTTTTCCGAATTATACTCAATAGCACCTTTGTCGCATTTTTATCGTTTTATCATCATAAATGCCTTTTCTTCCTAACCTTTCTTTGGATCCCCGCCTTCGCGGGGATGACAAAGGGGGGGAGAATGAATTCTTTTTACAAAACCGGATGGAGCCTAGGTTCTGTACACTTATGTAAAGATTGAGCAAAAAATTGATAACGTTCTTTTACTAAAAAAGGAGGGTTACCATGAATAAGTAGCGGTTTATTTTTAATGTGTACGAGAGCTCAGTGGAGTGAGTTTCCGATTTATATGAGGAAATCTCACCCCATTAAGAGGGATCTTCTCTCCTTTCAATAAAAAAGCCTCTTCTTATGTAGGATACCTCTCTTCTGTCTCTTATATCCTCTGACTAAGTCCATTTTTTAAAAGTTTGTAAATGTGAAGAGAAAGTGAAGAGAAGACTTGACTCCTCATTTTTGTCCGATTAAGATTCGGCGTCATTAAGAGTTTGGTGGTAGGCAAGCAGTCTAGACGCAGCTCGAAAGATTGACTAAAAAGGAAAACTTGTTTTATAGAGGGGTACCAGCTATGTTCTGTCCTTCTCTAGAGTCAGTTGTGATTTTTATAAAAATTTGAAAGGAAACGGTTTTAATGCCGACGATTAATCAGTTGATCAGAAAGCCACGGCAGGATAAAGAAGTGCGGAATACGGTTCCCGCTTTACAAGGAAATCCTCAGAAACGTGGTGTGTGTACAAGGGTGAGTACAACAACTCCAAAAAAGCCAAACTCAGCTTTGCGTAAGGTGGCTCGTATACGTTTGACCAATGGTTATGAAGTGACTGGCTATATACCGGGTGAAGGCCACAACCTCCAAGAACACTCTGTTGTGTTGATTAGGGGCGGTCGTGTACGCGACTTGCCGGGTGTTCGTTATCATATTATTCGTGGCACGTTGGATACGCAGGGCGTTCAAAAACGACGCCAAGGTCGTTCCAAATACGGTGCAAAGCGTCCGAAGTAGGAGAAGAGAGAAATGTCAAGAAGGCACGCCGCTGAAAAAAGACCTGTTATGCCGGACGCTAAGTATGGTGATACTGTTGTGTCAAAATTTATGAGTTGCTTAATGTATGAAGGAAAGAGATCTGTTGCAGAAAGTATCGTTTATGGAGCTTTGGATCGAGTTAAGGCAAAGTCTTCTCAAGATTCCTTACAAGTGTTTCATGAAGCTCTTGAGAATGTGAAACCTACGGTAGAGGTCCGCTCTCGCCGCGTGGGAGGAGCAACCTATCAGGTTCCAGTGGAGGTTCGATTGGAGCGTGCCCAAGCATTGGGGATAAGGTGGCTTATCGGGAGCGCTCGAAAGCGTTCAGAATCAACAATGACAGACCGCCTAGCTGCGGAACTCATGGATGCTGCCAATAATCGTGGAGCGGCTGTGAAAAAACGTGAAGATACCCATAAAATGGCAGAAGCAAACAAAGCCTTCTCCCATTTTAGATGGTAAGGAGAGGCAGTTAAAATGGCGCGACAAACTCCCCTTAATCAATATCGCAATATTGGCATTATGGCCCATATTGATGCAGGCAAAACAACTACCACGGAGCGTATTCTTTACTATACAGGAAAATCCCACAAAATTGGTGAAGTCCATGAAGGCGCTGCTACCATGGATTGGATGGAGCAGGAGCAAGAGCGAGGTATTACAATTACCTCGGCAGCGACAACCTGTTTCTGGAATGATCATCGTATTAATATTATTGACACACCCGGTCACGTTGACTTCACTGTTGAAGTGGAAAGGTCATTGCGCGTTTTAGACGGCGCGGTTGCCGTTTTTGATAGCGTTGCAGGGGTCGAGCCCCAATCAGAAACTGTTTGGCGTCAAGCAGATAAGTACCACGTTCCTCGTATTTGTTTTGTAAATAAAATGGACCGCATTGGCGCGAATTTCTTTCGTACCGTTGAGATGATTATTGATCGTCTGGGGGCACTACCTCTTGTGGTTCATTTGCCTATTGGTTCTGAAGCGGAGTTCGTGGGCATTGTAGATCTCATCCAAATGAAGGCTATTCATTGGAAAGATGAGACGATGGGCGCTGAGTATACTTTGGAAGAAATTCCTGCTAACCTAAAAGAGCAGGCAGAAGAATATCGCGCTAAGCTTGTGGAAACAGCCGTTGAACAAGATGATGAGGCGCTTGAAGCTTATCTTGCTGGGGAAGAGCCTAGTCTTGAAACTTTAAAGAAATGTATTCGTAAGGGAACAGTCTTAGCTAAATTTGTTCCTGTTTTATGTGGATCCGCTTTTAAAAATAAAGGTGTTCAGCCTCTTCTTGATGCAGTCGTCGATTTTCTTCCTTCTCCTTTGGATGTGGGAGCCATTAAAGGAGAGTCTCTTGATGGAGAGAAGGAACTTGTCCGTAATCCTTCTGATGAGGAACCTTTCTGCGGTTTAGCTTTTAAAATTATGACTGACCCCTTCGTGGGTTCTCTAACCTTTGTGAGAGTTTATTCGGGTACATTGAGTTCAGGATCATATGTTATGAACTCGGTAAAAGATGAGAAAGAGCGCGCAGGTCGTATGCTTGCGATGCATGCGAACTCTCGTGAAGATATTAAAGAAGCATGTGCAGGGGATATTGTCGCGTTGTGTGGATTAAAAAATACCACCACGGGAGATACCATCTGTGATCCTTCAAAGCCTATTGTCCTCGAGCGTATCATTTTCCCTGAGCCGGTGATTGAAGTCGCAGTTGAGCCTAAGACTAAGGCTGATCAAGAGAAAATGGGGCTAGCTCTCGCGAGATTAGCTGCCGAAGATCCTTCTTTCCGTGTGACAACTGATTATGAATCTGGGCAAACAATTATTAAAGGAATGGGTGAGCTTCATCTTGATATTATTGTGGATCGGATGAGGCGTGAATTTAAGGTTGAGGCTAACGTAGGGGCTCCTCAAGTCGCTTACCGTGAAACAATTACGAAAAAAGCAGAGGTTGATTATACTCACAAAAAGCAAACGGGTGGTGCGGGGCAATTTGCTCGCATTAAGCTTCGTTTTGAACCTCTTGAGCCAGGAGAAGGTTATACTTTTGTCAATGCTATTGTGGGGGGAGCCGTACCAAAAGAATACATCCCAGGTGTTGAAAAAGGATTATTACAAGCGAGTGAAACAGGCGTGATTGCAGGTTTTCCTATGATTGACTATAAAGTTACTCTTTATGATGGGGCCTACCATGATGTAGACTCGAGTGTGCTTGCCTTTGAAATTGCTTCAAGAGCAGCCTTCCGTGAAGGAGTACCAAAGGCGGAGCCGAGATTGCTTGAACCCATTATGAAGGTTGAAGTTGTGACTCCGGAAGAGTATATGGGAGATATTATTGGTGATTTGAATAGCCGACGTGGTCAGGTTTCAGGTATGGATCAACGTGGAAATGCGCGTGTTGTAGATTGCTTTGTGCCCTTGGCCTCAATGTTTGGGTACGTCAATACATTACGTTCTATGAGTCAGGGGCGTGCTCAATTTACCATGCAGTTTGATCATTATGAACAAGTCCCTCAGCATGTAGCTGATGAAGTAAAATCGAAATACGCATAGAAAACGGAGAAAAGCGATGGCAAAAGAGAAGTTTCAGCGGAGTAAGCCGCACTGTAACATAGGA
>JBEPVR010000039.1:0-15328 GCA_041690915.1 Alphaproteobacteria bacterium | reverse complement strand
AAGTGTGACACTTCTTGAAAGAAGTAAGGTTATCCGTTTTGATGGAGTTGCAAAAACTTTAATCAAAACAAGGAAGGATAACCTTATGAACTACAGTAGCGAAAGAATCATCAAAAATCAAATCTTTGATCTTAATTTCCTTCCTTTATATAGATAGATGATCTAGATTTTATTATACCGCAAGCCATTTTTAATTGGAAGAAAATAGGATCAGCTTGTTAAAATTGGGTGTTTTCAAACATTCTCATTCATAGTAAGAATAGGCTCAAAGAATCAGACGAGGCGTGGATTGTGAGTCTTACTTCAAGTCAGTTTATGAACACACCGCTAAAGGGCAGTCTTGAGGACTATTTCGGTATCTTGGTGTTTATGGGGGTCGCTTTTGGGCTTTCTATTTTTTTGGTCCTTTTGTCTTTTTTGCGAGGCCCTCGCAAACCAGATTCTGAAAAGTTGTCTCCTTATGAATGCGGATTTGAGGCTTTTAGTGATGCACGGCTGAAGTTCGATGTGCGTTTTTATCTGGTTGCCATTTTGTTTATTATTTTTGATCTTGAAATTGCTTTTCTTTTTCCTTGGGCGGTGAGCTTAAAAGATATAGGTCTCTTTGGATTTTTCTCTATGCTTTCTTTTCTAACTCTATTGGCAGTGGGATTTATTTATGAATGGCGCAAAGGGGCTTTAGAATGGGAATAAAAAAGCCATTTTTATCGGAGGAAGCTTTAAGGGCGGGATACGGTATTAACGCCATCCCAGAAGGAGTTGCTCCTGATATCCTCCTTGAAACGCTCAGTGAAGAAGTCAGCCAAAAAGGCTTTATTGTAACTCAATTGGATAAGGTTGCGGCCTGGGCTCAAGCCGGGTCTTTATGGCCAATGACTTTTGGCCTTGCTTGTTGTGCTATAGAAATGATGCAAACAGCTGCAGCCCGTTATGATCTTGATCGATTTGGAGTTGTCTTTCGTCCCAGTCCTCGTCAAGCAGATCTTATGATTGTTGCAGGAACACTCACCAATAAAATGGCGGCGCCCTTGCGAAAAGTCTATGATCAAATGGCGGAACCCCGCTATGTTATTTCCATGGGCTCTTGCGCAAATGGAGGGGGGTATTATCATTATTCCTATTCTGTAACGCGGGGATGTGATCGGATTGTGCCGGTCGATGTTTACGTGCCAGGTTGTCCTCCGACGGCAGAAGCTTTGCTTTATGGCATTTTACAGCTTCAACGGAAGATCCAGCGTGAAAAACATTTTTCACGGTGTTAGGGATGATGGAGATACAGAAAGAACTGGAAAACTTGGGAACGCTGATTGCAGAAGAAATTGGGACGGACATTCTTTCTTGGACAGTTGCTTACAACGAGCTCATGATGACCGTGGAACGGCAATCAATTGTGAGGGTAGTAACTTATTTAAGGGATTCTGAATCCTTCCATTTTGATCAACTCATGGATGTTTGTGGTGTGGATTACTTAGGCAGGGAGCCTCGCTTTGAAGTAGTTTATAATCTTCTGTCTTTATCTCACAATCGACGCCTTCGTCTTAAAGTTGAAGTGGAAGAGGGGATGCCAGTTCCTTCTGTGACGTCTGTTTACAGCAGCGCAGATTGGTGGGAAAGGGAAGTTTTCGATCTTTATGGAATCCCCTTTGAAGATCATCCTGACTTAAGACGAATTCTCACAGATTATGGTTTTGAAGGGCATCCTCTTAGAAAGGATTTTCCGCTGACCGGGTATGTGGAAGTGCGCTATGATGAAGAGCAAAAGCGCGTTGTATATGAGCCTGTCAAATTACCCCAAGCTTTTCGGACCTTTGATTTTGAAAGCCCGTGGGAAGGGATGGGTGTTGCGGCACAAACGTTGAGGCCGAAAGATGAACGGGGAGGTGGTTGATGAAGTTCAATCGTATCACGCACCCTTGTTTTTCTTACCACCAAAAAGGCATTTCTAGCCCAAGGATGATACGCTGGAGAAAAAACAAAGGGGGGGCAAACCTATGACTGACGCCCTTCAAAAAGATTCCAAAAAAACTCAAAGCTTTACTTTAAACTTCGGGCCCCAGCACCCCTCTGCTCACGGGGTTTTACGTTTGATTTTAGAAATGGACGGAGAAGTCGTTGAGCGAGCCGATCCCCACATTGGACTTCTTCATCGGGGTACTGAAAAACTGATTGAGTATAAGACTTATCTTCAAGCCCTCCCTTACTTTGATCGTTTAGATTATGTCTCTCCTATGTGCCAAGAGCATGCATTTGCTTTAGCTGTTGAGAAATTATTGGGTCTTGAAATTCCCATAAGAGCCAAATATATCCGTGTTCTCTTTTCAGAGATAACGCGCCTCTTAAACCACCTTCTCAACATTACCACCATGGCAATTGATCTGGGCGCAACGACGCCTCTTTTATGGGGATATGAAGAGAGGGAAATTCTAATGGGCTTTTATGAGCGCGTTTCAGGCGCGCGCATGCATGCCAACTATTTTCGGCCGGGGGGTGTTCACAAAGATCTTCCCCTGGGCCTTGCAGAAGATATTTCAGCCTTTGCAGAACGGTTTCCACGAGTGATCGATGACATTGAAAGGCTGCTGACGGATAACCGTATTTTTAAGCAACGGACGGTTAATATTGGCGCTATGAATGCGGAACAAGCCTTGGACTGGGGCTTTAGCGGCCCCATGTTACGAGCCTCCAATGTGGCCTGGGATTTGCGTCGTAATCAGCCCTATGAAGTGTATGACCAGATGGATTTTTTAGTTCCTGTAGGGAAACATGGTGATTGTTATGATCGCTATCTTGTTCGGATGGAAGAAATGCGCCAGAGTGTACAGATTATGAAGCAGTGTCTTGAACAAATGCCAGAGGGGCCTGTTAAAGTTAAAAACTATAAAATCTCGCCCCCTCCGCGAGCTGAGATGAAGACCTCCATGGAAGCCCTCATTCACCATTTTAAACTTTATACAGAAGGGTATCACGTGCCAAAAGGGGAGACCTACACAGCCGTTGAAGCTCCGAAGGGAGAGTTCGGCGTCTATTTAGTCTCGGACGGTAGTAATCAGCCTTATCGATGTAAGATTAGGGCACCTAGCTTTGCTTTTTTGCAAGCTTTGGATTTTATGGGAAAAGGTCATATGCTTGCGGATATTCCCAGCATTATTGGCTCACTCGATATTGTGTTTGGGGAGATTGATCGGTGAAAAAAATGCCAGAGGTTTTTACCTTTTCAAAGGAAAATGAAGGCAGAATCCAAGAGATTCTCAAACGTTATCCTGAAGGAAGGCAGGCAAGCGCCATCTTACCTCTCTTTGAACTTGCTCAACGGCAATGCGGGGGGTGGCTGCCAAAGGGCGCCATTGAAAAAGTTACAGAAATGCTTGAAGTACCTCTTATTAGAGGGTACGAAATTGCTACCTTTTACTCAATGTTTAATCTTGCGCCTGTTGGTAAATACCATCTCCAAGTCTGTGGAACTACCCCATGCATGCTAAGAGGAAGCGAAGATCTTATTCATGCATGTAAGAAGCGTTTAAAAATTGAATGTGGAGAAACAACAAAAGATGGTCTTTTTACATTAAGTGAGGTGGAATGCATTGGAGCTTGTGTCAATGCACCGGTTGTTCAAATTAATGATGGTTATTATGAAGATCTCGATCAGAAGAGTTTTCTGCGTCTTCTTGAAGATCTAGAAGCAGGGCTTGACATTAAGCCTGGATCAGCCCTTGGGCGACAAGGATCCGCTCCTTTAGAGAAGGAAACCTCATGTTAAAAGCGCATGATCGTATTTTTACGAATCTCTATGGTACTCAGGATTGGCGGCTTAAGGGGGCCAAGAAGAGAGGAGATTGGGATAAAACGACAAACATGATAGCCAAGGGACAACAGTGGATTATCGACGAGGTGATAGCTTCCTGCCTGAAGGGAAGGGGAGGGGCCGGTTTCCCGACAGGAAGGAAATGGAGTTTTATGCCAAAGGATGATGGGATGACTCCTCGTTATCTTGTTATCAATGCAGATGAAAGTGAACCTGGAACCTGCAAAGACAGGGACATTTTGCGCCATGAGCCTCATAAACTTATTGAAGGAGCTCTTCTTGCGGGTTTTGCGATTGGATCCCATACGGGTTATATTTATATCCGAGGTGAGTTTCATCGCGAAGCCGAACATTTAGAAACAGCCATTGTTGAGGCTTATGAAGCTGGCCTTTTAGGGAAGAATGCAGCGCGTTCCGGTTGGGATTTTGATCTTTATGTCCATCGTGGGGCGGGAGCTTACATCTGTGGTGAGGAAACGGCTCTTTTAGAGAGTTTAGAAGGAAGAAAGGGCATGCCGCGTCTCAAACCTCCTTTCCCAGCTCTTGTCGGCCTGTATGGATGCCCTACCATTGTTAATAATGTGGAAACCATAGCGGTTGTTCCTACCCTTTTACGAAGAGGTGCGGCGTGGTTTGCAGGAATCGGGACCCCTGATAATACAGGACCAAGAATCTTTTGTCTTTCAGGCCATGTGAATACACCTTGTAATGTGGAAGAAGCCACGGGAATTCCCCTTAAGGAGTTGATTGAAGTGCACGGCGGTGGTGTACGGGGGGGATGGGAGAATCTCTTGGCAGTGATTCCAGGAGGGTCATCGGTGCCACTTATTCCGAAAGAAATTTGTGGTACGGTCCAAATGGATTCTACCTCTCTTTGCAATGTTAAAAGTAATTTAGGAACAGCCGCAGTAATTGTGATGGACAAATCAACGGATATTGTCAGAGCGATTGCGCGTCTTTCAAAATTTTATATGCATGAAAGTTGTGGTCAATGCACGCCTTGCCGGGAAGGGACGGGATGGATATGGCGTATGCTTATCCGTCTTGCCGATGGAATTGGCACAGTGGAAGATATTGATCGTTTAGAAGAGGTCACTTACGAAATGGAAGGTCACACTATTTGTGGTCTTGGAGATGCAGCTGCTTGGCCCGTGCAGGGGTTGATTCGTCATTTTCGTCCTGAACTTGAGCGTCGTCTTGGTGTTGCCTAAGGAGAAAAGATGCCAAAACTTTTAATTGATGATCGAGAAATTGAAGTTCCTGAAGGAATGACAGTCCTTCAAGCAGCAGAGATGCTTGGAATTGAAATTCCTATATTTTGTTATCATCCTAAGCTTTCCATCGCCGGTAATTGTCGGATGTGTCTCGTTGAAATGGAAAAATCTCCTAAGCCCATTGCAAGCTGTGCTATGCCCGCCTCTGAGGGAATGGTTATTCGCACGCAAACGCCAATGGTGAAAAAAGCTCGTCAGGGTGTTTTAGAATTTTTGCTTATTAACCATCCCTTGGATTGTCCTATTTGTGATCAAGGAGGAGAATGCGATCTCCAAGACATCACCGTGGCTTATGGCGGAGATTCAAGTCGTTTTCATCTTAACAAGCGGGCGGTTCCGGATAAAAATTTTGGCCCCCTTATTGAAACAGCCATGAATCGCTGCATTCAATGCACACGATGTATTCGCTTTGCAACTGAAATTGCCGGAGTTCCCGAATTAGGGGCTACCGGGCGAGGCGAGAATATGGAAATCGGTACCTATGTGCAAAAAACAATTACCTCTGAACTTTCCGGAAACATGATTGACATTTGTCCTGTAGGGGCCTTGACCTCAAAACCTTATAATTATAGAGCAAGACCGTGGGAGCTTTCAAGCACCCCTTCTATTGATGTTTTGGATGCGGTGGGAAGCTCCATTCGTATTGATACAAGGGGAAGAGAAGTTATGCGGATTCTTCCTCGCCCCAATGATGAAGTGAATGAGGATTGGATTTCCGATAAAACCCGCTTTGCGTGTGATGGTCTTAAATATCAGAGGCTCGATCGCCCTTATGTCCGAAAACAAGATGGGCGTCTTCATCCTGTAAGTTGGAACGAAGCTTTTGATGTCATTGTGGATCGTCTCCAACACGTTCCGGGCGATCATATCGCAGCAATTGCAGGAGATATGGTAGATGCAGAAGCCATGATTGTCCTCAAGGATTTGATGACAGCCCTGGGGTCCCCCCACGTCGACTGTCGCCAAGATGGTGTTTTAATAGGGGCAGGCCCTCGGTGTAGCTATCTTTTTAATACAACCATTGCGGGGGTTGAGCGGGCTGATTTTTGTCTTTTAATTGGAACAAATCCTCGGTGGGAGGCCCCTCTTATCAACGCGAGAATTCGCAAAAACTATCTTTTTACAGGTCTCAATGTTGCTCTTTTGGGACCCTCCCATGAGCTTGGATATCCTGTTAATTATCTTGGAAATGATCCTTTTCTTCTTGAAAAAATAAAGAAAGGAAAACACCCTCTCTCGACCGTACTCAAATCAGCCAAACATCCCATGATGATTTTGGGGCAAGGCGCTTTGGGGCGTGAGGATGGAGATGTAATCCTTGGTCTTGCCCGTGAAATTGCTGATAAATATGGATTTGTTCATAAAACATGGAATGGTTTTAACGTCTTGCAAACAGCAGCCAGCCGAGTAGGGGGATTGGACTTAGGGTTCCTACCAGGTCCAAAGGGTTATAATATAAAGGAAATAGTAGAGGCCGCGCGTTGCAAAAAAATTGAAGTCGTTTATCTTTTAGATGCAGATGAGATTGACATGACCTCCCTTAAGTCACCTTTTGTCATCTATCAAGGTCACCATGGGGATCGAGGAGCGGCAGTTGCAGATATTATCTTGCCTGGGGCGGCTTATACAGAAAAATCTGGGACCTACGTTAATACGGAAGGGCGCGTTCAACGTGGCTTTAAAGCCTCTTCTCCTCCGGGTGAGGCTAAAGAAGATTGGAAGATTATAAAAGCTCTTTCTGAAAGGCTTGGCGTTGGACTTCCATATAATACCCTTGAAGAAGTCCGTGCGCGACTTGTTGACAATAACCCTCTTTTTGATGAACTTGATAGGGTTCAGCGGGCACCGTGGGCCGAGTTTGGCCGTGAGGGGGATCTCTCCTCTGACCCTTTTAAGCCAATCATTAAGAATTTTTATATGACCGATTCCATTTCCCGCCATTCTCTTACGATGGCCAAATGTACGCAAGAGATTTTGGGGCGGAGAGGGGGATGATGAATTCTCATAATATTATTTTAATTCCATTTTACTTTCATAAAACGCACAGGCATCCATGGCTCATATAGAACATCTTTGGCACGAGGCCTTTTTTCCCCTCTTGAGTCTGGTAGGCTATGCTTTTCTAATCATAATCCCTTTGCTGCTGGCTGTCGCTTATTTGACATATGTAGAGCGGAAAGTTATTGCTGCGATGCAGCTTCGTGTGGGACCAAATGTTGTGGGGTGGTTTGGCCTTTTGCAGCCGTTTGCGGATGGGTTAAAACTACTTCATAAAGAAACCATTATTCCAACACGTTCCAATCCTTTTATCTTCATAATTGCCCCTTTGATTACTTTTGGTCTAAGTCTTTCAGCGTGGGTTGTCATCCCCTTTGGACCAGGGATGGTTCTTAGTAATATTAATGTAGGAGTTCTCTATCTTTTTGCGATTTCTTCCTTGGGGGTTTATGGAATTATCATAGCGGGTTGGGCTAGCAATTCTAAATATGCCTTCTTGGGAGCCTTAAGATCAGCCGCTCAAATGATATCCTACGAGATATCCATTGGTCTTATTATTATTACAGTCATTCTATCCGTAGGATCTTTAAACTTAAGTCAAATTGTGGAGGCCCAAAAGACCATTTGGTTCATTATTCCCCATTTACCGATGGCTGTGATTTTTATGATATCCTCATTA
Source organism: Alphaproteobacteria bacterium (assembly GCA_041690915.1). Lineage (GTDB taxonomy): Bacteria > Pseudomonadota > Alphaproteobacteria > UBA9655 > UBA9655 > UBA9655. The sequence goes on along the minus strand of JBEPVR010000039.1, from coordinate 7,575 downwards.
GCAGAAACCAATCGACTCCCTTTTGATTTGCCTGAGGCAGAGGCGGAACTCGTCTCTGGGTATAACGTTGAGTATTCTTCTATGACGTTTGCTCTTTTTTTCTTGGGCGAGTATGCAAACATGATTCTTATGAGTGCCATGGGGAGCATCCTCTTTCTAGGAGGATGGTTGCCGCCTTTTAATATCGCTCCTTTTACGTGGGTGCCTGGAATTGTGTGGTTTTCTTTAAAAATTTCTTTTCTTCTTTTTATTTTTTTATGGGTACGTGCAACTTTTCCTCGTTATCGGTATGATCAGTTGATGCATTTAGGATGGAAAGTTTTTTTACCCTTCTCCTTGACGTGGGTTGTTCTAACGGCAGGCGTTTTGATGATCTTTAATCTTTTACCAGGAAGGTAAAGCCGTGCCAGAATCACCTGCTTCAAAACCCTTTCTTCGCATTTTAAAAGCTTTTACCTTAGCAGAACTTTGGTCTGGGATGTTGTTAACACTTAAGTACATGTTTTTAAAAAAGAGAGTCACGCTCGCCTATCCCTACGAAAAGGGATTTTTGTCACCTCGTTTTCGAGGAGAACATGCTTTACGACGTTATCCCAATGGGGAAGAAAGGTGTATTGCTTGCAAACTTTGTGAAGCTATTTGCCCCGCTCAAGCTATTACGATTGAAGCAGAAGAGCGATATGATGGAAGCCGTCGCACAACTCGCTATGATATTGACATGACAAAATGTATTTATTGCGGACTCTGCGAAGAATCCTGCCCAGTGGATGCTATCGTAGAAGGGCCGAATTTTGAATACTCGACCGAAACTCATGAAGAGCTTTTGTATGACAAAGACAAATTATTGGCTAATGGAGATCGATGGGAAGTTGAAATTGCAACTCGCCTTGAGCAAGATGCCTTGTATCGATAGGATAAGAGATGATAAGAGATAAAATAATTTTAAATCCGATAAGACAGAATCCTGACCTAAAAATACTCAATCCTCTCTGGGTGGCTATAGTGCAGCTACGGCAATTCAAAAAAACAAAAATAGCGTCCGGAGTTTCCCATGATTAACGTTGCAGTCCTTATGTTTTACATTCTCTCCGGTGTTCTTTTAACCTCAGCGGTGATGGTTGTCACATCTCGCAATACGGTTCATGGGGTGTTGTTTCTCATTTTGGCTTTTTTTAATGCAGCCGGACTGTTTGTTTTAGCGAATGCTGAGTTTTTAGCGATGATATTAGTTATTGTTTATGTAGGGGCCGTTGCCGTTCTCTTTCTGTTTGTTGTGATGATGCTCAATGTGGAGCTCGGACAACTTCGAGAATCGCTCAAGGGTTACTCTTTCATCGGTAGCCTTGTGGGGAGCGTTTTAGGTCTTGAGCTTATAAGTATGACGATTGCTTGGCATACGTCTCCAGAAGCGTTTGATTTAACGTTAGCTCCCCTTATGAATGATAAGGATATGTCAAATACTCAAGCTCTTGGAAATTTGATCTATACTCACTATGCTCTTGTTTTTCAAGGGGTGGGGCTTATTTTGCTTATTGCTATGATTGGCGCTATCGTCCTGACCTTACGTCACCGAGAAGGAGTAAGGAAACAAAAAGTGGGGGATCAAATTGCTCGTCAAGCCAGAGAAAGTGTCCGCCTTGTGGATATTCCCAGTGGATCAGGAGTTTAGGGGAGAAGAAAATGATCATTAGTCTCGATCACTATCTTATTGTAGCCGCTCTTCTTTTCACGATCGGAGGGGTTGGCATCTTTCTCAATCGCCGAAATGTGATTATTATTTTAATGTCTATTGAGCTGATGCTCCTTGCTGTTAACATAAACTTTGTTGCTTTTTCCTTGTATCTTGGAGATCTTGTGGGGCAAGTTTTTACGCTCTTTGTGTTAACGGTTGCAGCGGCCGAGGCTGCTATAGGCCTTGCTATTTTTGTCGTTTATTTCCGTAATCGCGGCAATATTTACATAGATGACATCACTATGTTGAAGGGTTAATTATGAGCGTTTTGGCCATCTTAGTTGTCTTTTCACCTTTATTAGGTTTCCTTTTAACAGGTGCAGTGGGAAAGAAACTGGGAGATCAGTTCAGCCAAGTCACAACATGCGGGTTAATGGGTTTATCAACAGTATGTGCTGTGTACCTTTTTGTTCAAATGGGGCTTAAGGAAGAAACTCTTCTTATTCCCCTTTTTACATGGATTCGTGTGGAGCTTTTTGAAGTTAATTGGGAGCTACAGCTCGATAGTCTCAGCTATGTGATGATGGCGTTGGTGACAACGATATCTTTTATCGTTCATCTCTATTCGATCGGGTATATGAAGGGGGATCCTGGGATTCCAAGATTTATGGCTTATTTAAGTCTTTTTACTTTCTTTATGTTGATGCTTGTCACAGCCTCTAATCTCCTTCAAATGTTCTTTGGATGGGAGGGGGTTGGCTTGTGCTCTTATCTTTTAATTGGATATTGGTATGACCGAGAGAGTGCCAATGCGGCAGCTATGAAAGCTTTTCTTATTAACCGTGTTGGAGATATAGGCTTTGTCCTTGGAATTTTAACGATTTTTGTCCTTTTTGGAACCCTGGATTTTACAGCCATTTTTGAACTTGTAGAAGCGCACCGACATGACACTTTTTCTTTTTTGAATGGCGAATATCATGCGCTCACCCTTGCTTCGTTCCTATTCTTTATTGGAGCCATGGGAAAATCAGCACAAATTGGACTTCATACATGGTTGCCTGATGCCATGGAAGCTCCCACCCCCGTTTCTGCACTTATCCATGCCGCTACGATGGTAACGGCAGGAGTATTCCTCGTCGTGCGTCTTTCACCTTTATTAGAATATGCGCCCCTTGCAAGAGAGTTTATCACCCTCATTGGGGCCGCAACAGCTTTCATGGCGGCGACTATAGCTTGTGTTCAAAATGATATAAAACGGATTATCGCCTATTCAACTTGCAGTCAGCTCGGATATATGTTTATGGCAGCTGGTCTTTCAGGGTATAGCGCCTCAATGTTTCACCTTACGACCCATGCTTTTTTCAAAGCTCTTCTTTTTTTAGGGGCGGGTTCAGTGATCCACGCAATGTCGGATGAATCCAATATTCAAAAGATGGGGGGAATTTGGAAATATGTTCCTGTCACCTATGTTGTTATGTGGATTGGGAGTTTGGCCTTGGCGGGGGTTCCATTTTTTGCGGGTTTTTATTCAAAAGACATGATTATGGAAGTGGATTGGGTGTCTTATTTATCTGTCGGAAAAATCGCCTTTGTAAGCGGCTTTGCTGCCGCCATTCTGACGGGATTTTATTCTTGGCGACTTCTTATATTAACTTTTAATGGGATATCCCGTGCGAGTGAAACAGTGATGGGGCATATTCACGAATCTCCTTTTATTATGTTGATTCCTCTCGTTTTTTTATCCATGGGTTCTCTTTTTTCAGGAAATATTTTATATGAGCTTTTTGTAGGGGAGGGGACATCTTTTTGGGGATCGGCAATCTTTGTTTTGCCAGAAGATGATGTTATTACGGCTGCTCATCACGTATATGAATGGGTTCATTGGGCCCCCACATTTGCTGCTTTTTTGGGGATAGGAATTGCTTACCTTCTTTATAGCTATCAAAAAAGTTGGCCCGAAAAGCTTTCAACGGCTTTTAAAGAAATCTATATCTTCCTTTGCAATAAATGGTATTTTGATGCGCTTTATCAATGGCTCTTTGTGAACTCCTCCCTAAAATTAGGGAAAGTTCTATGGGAAGAAGGGGATCAAGAAATCATTGATGGTCTTGGCCCCAATGGGCTTGCGACCTTGTCAGTTGCCAGTGGGAAGCTTTTGTGTCGTCTTCAGACAGGGTATATTTATCATTATGCATTTGCAATGATCTTTGGGCTTGTTCTCATGATCGGTTGGTACTTTTGGATTTGATGAGTAGAATAATCAACAAATCACTTCCTCAACGTCATTGCGAGCGAAGCAATACAGAAATGAGTGCCTTCATACAATGAATAGTACAAGTAGATAAAAAAGGATAAAAAATGGCAAGTCTTCCTCTTTTAACCATGACTATTTTCCTTCCTCTCTTAGGAGCTCTTGCGATTTCTTTAAATTGGGGGGATGAAGAGGTAGGGAAAGCCAATAATGCACGCTGGGTTGCTTTATGGACGTCCCTTGTGACCCTGGGTTTATCTTTCATTTTATGGATGAATTTCAACCCGGATTCTTCGGGTTTTCAGTTTGAAGATAAGTTTCAATGGATACCTCTTTTAAGTATAGGATATCACGTCGGGGTTGACGGAATTTCTCTTCCTCTTGTCCTTCTTTCAGCTGTCCTCTTGCCTATTTGCATTCTTACAAGCTGGTTCTCTATTCAAGAGAGGGTTTCTGAATATATGATTGCATTTCTCGTTCTTGAAACGATGCTAATTGGGATATTTACAGCTCTTGACTTTGTGCTTTTTTACGTCTTTTTTGAAGGCGTCTTGATTCCGATGTTCTTTATTATTGGCATTTGGGGAGGGCCTCGTCGGGTTTATGCAGCTTTTAAGTTCTTCCTTTATACACTTTTAGGGTCAGTCTTAAGCTTGTTGGCTATTCTTTATATTTATTTTGAGGTGGGAGGAAGCGATATCCCCTTAGCCCTGACAATACCCTTTGATCCTAAAGTTCAAGTTTGGTTATGGATTGCGTTTTTTGCATCTTTTGCTGTTAAAATTCCTATGTGGCCTTTTCATACGTGGTTACCGGACGCTCATGTTGAAGCCCCCACCGCAGGATCCGTTATCTTAGCGGGAATTCTATTGAAAATGGGTGGTTATGGATTTATAAGATTTTCTCTTCCTATGTTTCCCGAAGCCTCTGCCTATTTTACACCCCTGATTTTTATCTTAAGTGTCATTTCTATTATTTATGCCTCACTCGTGGCGCTGGTGCAGACGGATATGAAGAAACTTATTGCTTATTCATCTATTGCCCACATGGGATTTGTGACCTTGGGGATTTTTACGGCTGATGCTCAAGGTGTACAAGGGGCAATGACTCAAATGATTAGCCATGGGCTTATATCTGCCGCTCTCTTTTTGTGTGTAGGCGTTCTTTATGAGCGGGTCCATAGCCGCGAGATCGTAGATTATGGAGGGCTTGTTCATGTCATGCCTCGTTATGCAGGAGTCTTTATGTTTTTTATTTTGGCGTCCGTAGGACTTCCTGGTACCAGTGGTTTCGTAGGCGAGCTTCTTGTTCTTATAGGGGCCTATCAAGTGAGCACCTGGGCAACGACCTTAGCCGCAACAGGAATGGTCTTAGGAGCAGCGTATGCTCTTTGGCTCTATCGGCGGGTTATTTTTGGGGCCCTCGTAAAATCGAAACTTAAATCTATCTCAGACCTGAATTGGCGTGAAAATATTGTATTTGCTCCTCTTGTGGGAGGCGTTTTAGTTTTAGGACTTTACCCGGTTCCTCTTTTGACCCTGATGGAAACGTCTGTTGCGAATGTAATTGATCAATATAACCTGGCCCTTGAGTCAGATAGTGGAGGGCTTATCGATCCAAATAAGTCCTTAGAAATTGCTTTATATGAGTAAAGGAAGCTAGGCATGGGCAATTTTTATATACCGGATTTAAAACTTATTATTCCGGAAGGAATACTCATTCTTTCAGCCTTATGTATCCTGATGGAAGGGGTTTTCCGAAAGACCGAAAGTTTTCTCTCCTTCCGTCGTTTTAACCATTATGGGATCCTGGCTCTGGTGGGGGCACTCGTTGTCTTAATTTTCCAACATCATTCTGGCGAAAAATGGGTCACTTTTGAAGGTCAAATTATCCAAGATGATTTGATTTTTTTTGCAAAAGTCTTAATTCTTATGGGGTCTGCGGCGGTATTAGCCGTATCTCTGCCAATTATGGCAAAAGAACATATTGTGTCTTTTGAATATTTACCCTTAATTTTGCTTGGGACTGTTGGCATGCTTTTGATGGTGGAAGCGAATGATTTTATGACTCTTTTTGTGGGTCTAGAGATGCAAGGGTTATCTCTCTATGTTCTTGCAGCTTTAAATCGAGATCAAGTCACAGCATCAGAAGCCGCTCTTAAATATTTTATATTAGGGGCCCTTGCGACCTGCCTTTATCTTTATGGAGCAAGCCTTATTTACGGGTTTTCGGGGTCTACAAATTTTCAAGCTATTGCTTCAGTGATTCGTATTGAAAGTACAGAGGGATTGTCAATGGGGCTTTTCGTTGGCCTTATTTTTATCATGGCTTCCCTTTCTTTTAAAGTTTCAGCTGTTCCTTTTCATATGTGGACACCAGATGTATATCAAGGTTGTCCGACTCCTATTACCGCTTTTATTGCTGCAGCACCTAAAGTCGCTGCGATGGTGGTTTTTTTACGTGTCATGGTGGGACCCTTTTTGCTTCTGTATGAAGAATGGCAATTCTTGATCGTCTCCATTTCCTTTGCTTCTATGATCCTCGGGGCCTTTGCGGCCTTACGCCAAACGAATCTTAAGCGTTTATTAGCCTATAGTGCTATTGGACAAATGGGGTATGTGCTGATGGGCGTGGCAGCTGCCAATGAGGAGGGGATTCAAGGCGTTTTTGTGTATTTAACACTTTACCTTATTATGATCATTGGAACATTCGGGTGTCTTTTGTGTTTACGAGGAAAAGGATTTGAGGGCGTTCAAAACATTGAAGATTTATCAGGTATTTCGAGACTTCATCCAAAGATGAGCTTTATTCTGAGCATTTTTATGTTTTCACTGGCTGGAATTCCTCCCTTGGCGGGATTTTTTGCTAAATTATACATCTTTAAAGCAGCTATATCGGCAGGTCTTTTTGGCCTTGCTATTGTAGGGGCGCTGTCTTCTGTCGTAGCCGCTTATTATTATTTAAAGATTGTAAAAGTCATGTATTTTGATGAAATCCCTGAAATACCCGCAGCATCTTATGGACAAGTCCTTATTTTATCGCCGGAAACGATCGTTGTTTTAAATATTTCCGCTATTATAATATTTTTATTCTTTGTTTTTCCAAGTCCTGTGCTGGAGATGGCGCAACGTGCGGCCTTAGCACTTCCGATTTAAAGGGATTTATGACCTCTTTTTATTTTTTTGATTCGCTTTCGAGTACAATGGATGAAGCTCGGTCGAGAGCTGTACAGGGTACGGGTGAGGATTCAGTCATCGTTGCCTTCCAGCAATCTCAAGGTCGTGGGCGTCGGGGACGTGTATGGGAATCTAATCTGGGCAATCTATATCTCACGTATAGTACATATTTAAATATTCCTCTTTCAGAAGCTCCCCAACTTTCCTTTGTCGCGTGTGTAGCGGTGGGAGAAGAACTTCGTTATTTTCTTCCTCCCACACATGGGCTCACTTATAAATGGCCAAATGATCTTCTTTTAAACGATAAGAAGGTGGGGGGGCTGTTACTGGAATCCGTTTCTATTCCGGGGAAGAAAGAGATTGGGTATTTGATTGGATGTGGAATAAATTTGAAAAGTCATCCTCAGCTGCTGCGCTATCCAGCAACTTCTTTTCAATATGAAGGGGTTTACCTTTCCTTGGAAGAAGTTCTTTAT
>JBEPVR010000038.1:0-15549 GCA_041690915.1 Alphaproteobacteria bacterium | reverse complement strand
GGTTTAAATAGACTCGGAAGAAAAACTTCCAAATAAAAAAATATCATATTAATATAAAAATTTTCTTAATATTATTAAAAACAATTGTCTTTTCGGAATTAATTTACTCATTTTTCTTTGAGGCATGTAGATAAAGCATTTTTAGATTTATGTTGGGGGATAATTGAAAAAAGAAAACACCTGGGTCATCGTTTGCCCAGGTATCTTCCACGTTTTAGAGGAGTTGGTTTGAGAGAAGTGGAATCTCTTCTCTTAAACTTAGGATTTAACTAACGAATTTAGTTTCCATAATAATCATAGGTGGACCCACAACAACTTGAGCGGGTTCCACATCCTACGTTTCCATAATTGTGGTGACCACTCCCACCCCAATTTCGATAGCCATAAGACCCAGCCCAATTGGATTGACGAGAAGCAGCTGCTCCACAATTAGCCTGAGCGGGTTGCATATCCCCAACCATAACGACAAATGCAAGAGCCATTGTTGTTGTCAAAAATGTTTTCATAATTACCTCCATTTTGTTTATATTGAATAGGAAGAAATACTTCCAAAGTAAACAGTATCATATCAATATAAATAAACTATTAATTGTATTTAAATTTTTAAATATTTTTATATTTCTAATTTCTAGGATTGTAATTATCCTCTCTCTTTATTTTCATAAAAAATGCCTGGGAAAAATTTACCCAAGCATTTTCTCATTGGTAAGAAGTAAAATGTAACGCGAGAAGGAAGAAGATTATTTAAGAGCTATACAGTTTTACTGAACCCCACAGTTTACGTTTCCATTTACATCCGTCCAGCAGCCCGAATCATCCAAATCTCCTACACCATCCCAGCCTCCTCCTAGATTTCCCCAATTTCTGTCGTTGCGGTTCAAATTTTGGTGGAGACGAGTTTCTGGGTTGTTAGTGTGATCGCCTGCCACGTTTCCTTCAGCGCGTCCTACACTTTGCCCTTCGCTTCGCCCTCCATTTCGACCTTCACTGCGGCCGCGTTCTTCACTGCGTCCTGCTCCGTGTCCTCCACCTCGCGCGAGCTGAAGGGTTGGAGATTTATAATTTAGAGCTTGAACATTTTGCTCAAGCAAAGCCAAAATACTAAGAGCCATCGTCGTTGTGAGTAGAATTTTCATAATTGTTTCCTTTTATTTATATTCAATAAGAAGAAATACTTCCATGGAAGATAATAACATTTTAATATAAATAAGTGGTTAATTGTATTCAGAGATATGCTGGAAAAAGAAGACTATGATTTTTATTATCAATGGGGGGTTACCATAAACTTCTCACCCTTTTAAATCATCAATCAGTGTTTTTTTCGGCTGGCCTTCCATGCTTCTATAGTTTGTTACATTTTCGAGAACTCGCATGACATAATCCCGAGTTTGAGAGTAGGGGATCATTTCAATCCAATCAATCACATCCACATTTCCATTGCGAGGATCGCCAAAATTCGTAAGCCAACGCTTAACGGGGTTTGGTCCCGCATTGTAAGCTGCAATCGTCAATATATATGAGGAGGCAAAATTATTTAAAAGGTATGAGAGATGAGAAGATCCCAGAAGAAGATTATGAGTGGGATCGTAAAGTTTGCTTTCAGAGTGTTTCACTCCTAAGCGTTTGGCCTCAGCCGCAGCTGTAGTGGCAATCAATTGCATAAGGCCCATCGCTCCTGCCGAGCTTTGCACGGTTGGATTAAAACGACTTTCTTGATAAGCTACGGCCATCACAAGGGCTTTTTCAGGAATCTTTTGCCCCTTTTGAGGAATCATGCAAACGGGGTAAGCTTTTTTTAAGATAACGGGTTCGCTGTAGCCTGCTTTTTTTGCGGCCCAAACCACATCATAAGGAGAAAGAGAACAAGAAAGATAAACCGCTAACTCTTTTTCACCTTTGGTTTTTGCTTGACCGGCAATGTGAAGGAGGAATTTACTAAGCTCATGGGAGGCACCTTTCCCAAGCCCCTTAAGGATATGGGCAGCTTTTACCAGATCTTTTTGTTCAAAGCGTTTTTTCTCTTCAAGGGTTGCCTTGGAGGTAGTGGCTAAGCAAGGATAAGGTTTTTCCTGAAGTTTTGCGGCAGCTAATTGTCCATAATAGATTGTTTTATATTTAGCGGCTTTGCGATACCATTTGCCAGCAAGGTCAATTTGACCTTGGTGTTCATGAGTTCGCCCCATCCAGTAAGCCCCACGCGCTTTGCTCACGGCTCCCTCAACGTTAGCAAAGAGAGTCTCGAAATGATGTTGGGCTTCTTTAGGTTGGTTGAGAAATCGTAAAGCAAGCCATCCCGCAAGCCATTCAGCATTTGCAAAATCTTCGGTTCCTGGCTTAAGACGATGGTTTTTTAGAAGTTGATAGGCCGCTTGATATTGATTTAGGGCGATGAACTCGCGCGCAATATAGTTTCGCTCTTTCCACCAGTGTTGAGCGTGAGCAGCGCTCACCCGGGCTTTAAGAAGGATTTGTGCTGCTTCTTGAAATTCCTTTTTCTTGCGATGCCATTTAGCTATTTCATACAACAGCCCTTCATCCAGACTGAGTTTAATATCAAGAGGCTTTTCGGATTGAAGAGCCTTTGCATTTTTTTTTAAAATCGCAATCCGAATTTCTGCAACTTTTCGAATACCTTTGGGAACATAAGGTAAAAAATGCTTGGCCTCTTCTACATTTTCATCCCACAAAAGAAATTGAAGGCGTGCCGCGTGATCTTTTTCTTGAAGGAGGCTTTTAAAAGAGAAGAAAAATGTTTTCTCTTCACTTTTTGTGAATGCCATGGTTCGCCAGGCATTGATGATAAGATGAGTCGCTTTTTCTTTCTCATTAAGAGAAAGAAGGGCGTTTCCATAGGAAATAACCCCCGCTGGTGTTTGAGGAGAGTGTTTTCTAAACCATGTCAGGATTTCATGAGAAGATCCTTTTTGGCTAATGATTCCTTCAGCTTTCCGGCACAGTTTTTCATGATGAGGCCAATGGGAGTGGGTGCTGAGAAAAGCGATGAGCTCTTGAGGTGTAAACTGATCCGGATCTCTTAAAATGCCGAGCCAGTAAAGAAGTTTTTGTGAGACAGGACACCCTGAAGCTTGTAATCGTCCCTGTTGATTAAGTTGGGCTAAAAGAGCGGGGCCACAGGCCTTTAATTCTTGCTGAGGGGAAAGGGCCTGAAGAGGGGTTGTTAAGCAAATTCCCATCGAGAACGCCTTGTAGAGTCTTTTAAAGAAAGGTATTGTCATGTTAGCAAATCTCTCATCAGGAGGACATGATATGTTCCAAGGAATCTATACAGCCATCATTACACCATTCCGAGAGGGGAAGGTAGATGAAAAAAAATTAGAAGAGCTCGTTTCTTTTCAAGTAGAAGCAGGCGTGCAAGGAGTTGTCCCCAATGGCACAACGGGTGAGTTTTTATTGCTTTCGAAGGAAGAGCAACAGCGCATTATTGAGATATGTGTGAGTATTTGCAAAGGAAAAGCTCACGTTATAGCAGGGACAGGAACTCTTTCAGCAGAAGAAACCATTTTAAAAACACATGAGGCTCAAAAGGCAGGAGCTAACAGCGCCCTGATTATTTGCCCTTGGTATGTAAAACCTTCTCAAGAAAGTCTTTACTATTATTATAAAAAAGTGAGTGAGAGTATTGAACTTCCGATCATTATTTATAACAATCCTTCTCGTACAGGAGTTGATATTTCCTCTGAAACAATCAAAAAGTTAATGTCATACCCAAATATCCAGGGATATAAAGAATCGGGATGTAGTCTTCAAAGGATTTCTGAGTTGAAGTGTGACCTGGGAAATCGCTTAAGCGTTTTAGCTGGAAATGATGATCCTTTCGCTGCTCATTTAGGAATGGGGGCAGATGGAGGAATTTTAGCGGCCTCTAATATAATGCCCGATCTTTTTGTGACCTTAATGAGAAAATGGAATGAGGGGGATTTAGAAGGATTTAATGAGGGATGGAAAACAGTTTTTCCTTTACTGTCTGCTCTTGCTTTAGAGAGTAACCCGGCTCCCATTAAGTATGCCATGGCGCTTGTGCATGGAGTTTCAATAGAATCCCGCTTGCCCTTTGCTCCTTTAAGTTTTGCCACTCAAGAAAGAATTGAAGACGCCTTAAAAGATCTCAATCTTTGGGTACCTCTCGTTTCTGTGAGGGAGCGATGACATCCTCCAGAAAAGTTGTTGCTCAAAATAAAAGGGCTCGCTTTGATTATTTTATTGAAGAAAACATAGAAGCGGGTATTGTTCTTTTTGGGAGCGAAGTTAAATCTTTACGCCAAAGAAAGGGCAGTATTGCAGAATCCTATGCGTCTGATGAAGAGGAGGAGCTGTTCCTCATTAATTCTTTTATTCCTGAATACAATGAAGCCAGTCGTTTTAATCATGAACCAAAACGCCGTCGTAAACTTCTGGTTCGTCGCCGTGAACTTGATCGCCTTTTAGGAGCTATCCGGAAAAAAGGAATGACCCTCGTTCCCCTTTCTCTTTATTTTAATGAGCGGGGAATAGCCAAAGTAGAGTTGGGGCTTGCCTCGGGTAAGAAGAAATCTGATAAACGATCTACTGAAAAAGAACGGGATTGGCAAAGAGAGAAGGGGCGATTGATGCGAGCAAAAGGGTAAGTACTTGCCGTGTAGTATTTAATAATTTTATCTTTAGTTTGCTAATAGCTTCCTGCAAAATTATAATCACCCCCAAAATTTATATTCCCATGGGGTGCCCTGTTTCCTAAAAGTCGCGCTTTTTGTTTTATTTTAACTTTTCTTTAAAGAAGTGTTTGACTTTTCTTAAGGACTAAGCCTTTAAGATGGCAGTCTTAGAAGAGTATTTAAAAGTATGGACGTAATGTCATTCAAAAAATTGGGATTGAACGCTAAAACCCTTCAGGCAATAGCTGATGTGGGATATGAATCTCCAACTCCCATACAAGAAAGAGCTATTCCCCTTCTACTTGAAGGACGAGATGTAATCGCCTTAGCACAAACTGGATCCGGAAAAACCGCATCTTTTATTTTGCCCCTTTTGGATTTGTTAACGCGAGGACGAGCGAAAGCCCGCATGCCTCGATCCTTAATTATTGAGCCCACACGCGAGCTTGCGGCTCAAGTGGCTGACGATTTTGCCATTTATGGGAAACATCATAATTTTACAGTCGCCCTTTTGATTGGGGGTGAATCTTTTGTTGATCAGGAAAAAAAGCTCACCAAAGGGGTGGATGTGCTTATTGCCACACCAGGGCGTCTTTTGGATTTGTATGATCGGGGAAAAATTCTTTTAAATGATGTTAAAATATTTGTCATTGATGAAGCTGATCGTATGTTGGATATGGGATTTATTCCAGATATTGAGCGAGCGGCCTCTCTTCTTCCCTCCCATCAAACCGCCCTTTTTTCAGCGACCATGCCTCCTCCTATCCGGGCTTTAACAGAAAAGTTCTTAAAACACCCCGAAGTCATTACCATTTCTCACCCTACAAAAGCCGCCATCAATATTGAACAATATATTGTGCGGGTGCTAGAAAAAGATAAGAGGGACGCATTAAGACTTCTTTTAGAACGCCAAAATCTTCATCAGGCCATTGTTTTTTGTAATCGGAAGCGCGAAGTCGATGTTGTTTATAATTCCATGCGCAAGCATGGCTTTAAGGTGGGCGCTTTGCATGGCGATTTGAATCAAGCGGCTCGAAATGACACATTGAAAGCCTTTAAAGAAGGCTCCATCGATCTTCTCATCGCAAGCGATGTTGCAGCTCGAGGATTGGATATAGAGGACTTATCTGGTGTTGTTAACTTCCATGTTCCTACAAAGCCGGAAGATTATATTCACCGAATTGGACGAACAGGGCGAGCAGGAAAAGAAGGAAAAGCTTTTACTTTCGTTTCTCCGCAGGAAGAAAAACATTTGGCTTTAATTTTCAAAAGTTTAAACAAAAATATTGAAGAATATATCTTAGAGCCTGACGTTAAAAAAGAGAAGGAACGGATAAAAACCCCTCCTCAAAAGAAAAAAACCCCTGCCTTAAAGTCAACGGCTGTACCGAAAGACGTCCCTCCGTCGTACCAAAATGAGCTTGGATTTGGAGATCATGTTCCTGCTTTTATGAATCCAAAGGACCGGGAGGATAAGGAGTAGAGCCCACCCCCTTGACGATTGTATGAGACTAAGTCACTCCGTTTCCGGGGTTTTAGGCTATAAATATAGGGTCGGCAGTGCGACCCCTAGGAAAGGAGGGAGGAAGAAATCCAGTTTTTTAATGTGACGAGCGATACTATTAATAGTTACATTAATTAGTACTCAGATGCACCCAAGACAGAAAATATATAATATCTTTTTAGAGTAATCGCACAACTGCCGGTCTAGAAACCAACCTTCTCGCTTCAGCTGGTTGTTATTCAGGTACCCTTCTTCTTTTTTCTATTCTTCCACGGTTTACCTTGTAGGAGATTTCCAACGCCTTGTACCGCTCTTGCGCTTTCAACATCAAAATTATGATTAACTCTTTCTGCAGAGCGACCTCCACCAAGCCCTACGCCAACCACCGCTGCTCCGAGGCTTGGCTTATTAGCCTGTCTTTGCGCTTCTATTGCTGCTGCTTGGCGCGCTCTTTCTGCTTTTTCTGCTTCTTCTGCCTGCTGCTGGAGTTTTTGTGCCGCTTGACGTGCTTGTTCGTCTGCAACTTGCCTTTGAGCTTCAGCTGCTTGGCGTTCTTTTTCTGCTATTGCAGCCTTTTGCCGCGCTTCTTCTAGCTTAAAGCGAATTTCCTCAGCTTCTTTTTGGCGCTGGTTTTCTTTTTCTATTGCTTGTTGGTCTCTTTCTGTTTGTTCACGAAGACGTCTTAATTCTTCTCGATCTCGGGCCGTTTTCTCTTCTTCTTCTTTTCGCTTGGTTTCTTCTTCTTTTCGCTTGGCTTCTTCTTCTCGAGCTTTAAGTTCTGCAGAAAGTTCCTTCACTTTTCCCTCAGCGGCTTTTTTGTCACACTGTAACTGTGGAACGACTACAGAAAGAAATTGCTGTACCTGCTCTAACCCCATATCTATTCTATCATGTGGCGGAGTTGGGCTGTGACGTCCGGTCCGCGGAGAGAAAGCCTCTTGCTCTTGTTTATCCTCTTCCATTGCAAAGCTTGCGCTTGTTCCCATCCAGCTTATCAAAAGCGCGGCTGTCGTGAATGTTTTACAATCTATCATCCTCTTCTCCTTGTCCTATGTATCAACTCTTTGTTTCTCCAACAAATCATATTATCTTAGAAAAAGCAGCTAAGGGAATCTCTAATAAATAGAAATTTTCTGATTTTTTCTACTCCCCCTTCATCTTCTCTCTTCTAAAAGCTCTTGATAAACAGCTAGAGTTTGGGAGCACATGGTTTCTTTAGAAAAATAAGCTTCAACACGAGCACGCCCCTTTTCCCCCATTTCATCAAAACTCTTTTGAGGGAGGTCAAGCGCCTCATCAATAGCGTGCGCCAGAGCTTCCACATCTCCCGGTCGTGTAAGCCACCCTGTGACTCCCTCTTCAATAACTTCTCTTGCGGCTCCATGGTCAGAGGCAACGATAGATTTCTTCATGGCTTGGGCTTCGGCCATGAGTCTCCCAAACCCTTCAGGAACAAGGGAAGGACAGACAATCATATTGGCCATCTGATAAGCGATTGCAATGTCAGAGCAAGGAGGGATCCATTTGACACGGTTTTCAAGACCTAAGGAGGAAGTAAGATGTATGAGGTTATCTCGATAGGATTCATGCCCTTGCGCTGAACCTACAAAAACAACTGTTACATTTTTGTGATTCATAAGGGAAAGAGCCTCAATTAATACATCTTGCCCTTTTGTGCGGCTTATTCTTCCCGGCAAAAGAAGGACTTGTGTGTCGGGGGGTATCCCCCAGCTTTCTCGTAATTGCTGTACTTGCTGAGGAGAAATAGATGAAGGATCAAAATATTGAAGATCAACTCCTCGCTGAATAAGGCGTATTTTTGAGAGATCAAACCAAGGTCTTTTTGAGTGCTTTTTAATGATATGATCTAAAATGAATTGAGAGATGGCAATGACTCGATCACCTTTTGCCATAACTGAATTATAGAACGTCTTAAAAATTGTTTTAGAGCTATAGGCCGCATGATAGGTCGTTACAAAAGGTATGTTCAGATCACGTGCCGCTTTGTACGCACTCCAGGCCGGAGCACGAGAGCGAACATGAACGATGTCTACTTTTTCTTTGAGAATGAGCTCTTTTAACAGTTTCGTGTTCTTTGCGATTTGAAAAGGATTTTTGGTATCCAAGGGTAAATTTTTAAGCTCTATACCGCTTGTTAAAGCATCCTTCGCCATTTTTCCGGGTTTTGAAACAATCAGAGCTTTGCCTCCCGCCGATACGATAGCCTTTGCTATTTCGAGAGCTTCAATTTCAACACCTCCACTTTCAAGTGCAGGAATAACTTGCAAGATCCTTGGGCTCATATTAAATGATCGATATGAAAAACCATCTGAAAAGGTTGGCAATGGACCACTCTCCTTTGACTCTCCCCTTAAAATTTTTTAAGCTTGAGAGGGGAAACTCAAGCTTTATAGCTTATAATCGCCTCGATAAAAAGAATAAAAGCCTTCCGGAAATTCTTTTTTTAGGGGGCTTTCATTCTGATATGACGGGGACCAAAGCCACATTTTTAGAATCATTTTGTGAAAAACGCGAGCAAACTTACACACGATTTGATTATTTTGGTCACGGATCTTCTTCTGGAAGTTTCACTCAAGGAACAATTGGCCAGTGGCTTTCTGATACGCTTGCGATGATTGATGAGGTGACAAAAGGCCCCTTGATTCTTGTTGGATCGAGTTTGGGGGGTTGGCTTATGACTCTTGCGGCTCTCGCGCGCCCTGAACGTGTCCGAGCTCTCATCGGTATAGCCTCTGCCCCCGATTTTACAGAAGAACTTATTTGGGCCTCTTTAAATGAAGGCCATCGCAAAGAGTTTATCCGCCAAGGAATTATTCAAACCCCTTCCCAACATGAAGAGCAAGGCTTCCCTATAACGCTTCACTTGATTGAAGAAGGGAGGGAGCATCTCGTTCTTCCTAAAGCCATTGATATTCATTGTCCAGTTCACCTTATCCATGGAGAGGCGGATAAAGATGTTCCGTGGACGTTCTCACATCGTCTTGCTCAACGTATCAAAAACCCGGAGGTCACCTTGACTCTGATCAAAAAGGGGGATCATCGGCTTAATTCACCGTTGGCCTTGGGGCGCCTTGCCTCTCTTTTAAATGAGGTAAGTATCTTAGAAACAATCAATTGACAGAAGCCCTTATGGCCAGTTAGAAAATGGAATCGCTCTCACGGAGGGGTGGCCGAGAGGCTGAAGGCGGCGGTTTGCTAAACCGTTATACGGGTTAAACCGTATCGTGGGTTCGAATCCCATCCCCTCCGCCAGCCTGCGCTGGTTCGTCTAGCAAGCCAAGAAGAAAAGAGAAGCAGCTATTGTTGTCTTTGTATGAGAGTATGTTGACTATGTAGTTTCTTATTGTCCTTTTATAAAGGTGTAAAACATGAAAAATTTATATATTTTAAGTATTTTTGTCGTATTTTTCTTTTTTGGTGTTAATAATTTAAAGTCTGATAAATATAATATGGATGCGGGGGAACTTGAGTATTCTATTTTTCAAGTGAGAACCAAGTATCCCCTACACAATACGATTTTCCCTGATCTAGAAAAAAGGCTGTATGGTTCAAGCAAGAAAACAAAACAGCACTATAACCCT
Organism: Alphaproteobacteria bacterium; assembly: GCA_041690915.1. Classification (GTDB taxonomy): domain Bacteria; phylum Pseudomonadota; class Alphaproteobacteria; order UBA9655; family UBA9655; genus UBA9655. The sequence goes on along the minus strand of JBEPVR010000038.1, from coordinate 5,791 downwards.
GACATAATGACAAGGGAGAAGGCTATTAGGGATTTGATCCTTTTAGCAAAACATGAATTAGCAAAACCGGGAGATAAACCACCTTATCGACTCCCTCTTTCTGAGAGAAGCGCTCTTGCTCACCTTGGAACACTCGCCATTAGCTATTTAAAAGCTAGAGAAGAGTTGACGGAAAGAACTCCAGAGGGCCTTAAATTGATGGAGTTTTATATTCAGCAGGGGCTTCCTTCTCGTCAGGAAGAGTATTTTAAGAGAGTACGGATGTTTGAGACCTATGGGACTTCCCTTGATTGGTTAATCGATAGTTTTAGAACGATTTCTCGAGGCGTCAAGGAGGAAGCCAGGAAAGAAAAAGCTAAGTGGGATGGTTTGAATGATTGGGAGTTTTACCAACGCGTTTCCTTATCACACAAAGGCAACAAGACAGAATGACTTAATACGCCCTCGAAAAAAGTGGTTCTTTCCTCAAGGGGAACATGTTTCTTTAAAAAGGCATTGATATCTCTTTCTGAAAAACAGCCTTGTTGCGGGTACGGGCCTCGATGATATGACTCGGCTTTTTTACAACATGAAACGTCTTTCAGCAAAGGTATCTTTGAATTTCCCTTATATTGTAGGAGGTCGATACGTCTCCCTCGAGTGGATTTTTTACAAGGATTTGGCTTGCTTTTAAGGGTTTTGCCTGGGTTTGGATGGGCTTGTCTTCTTAAGCCATATGAGGTGAGGAGTTGATAACCAGAAAGCGCTTGAGATTAAAACATATGGCTTGCATAAAGGCTGCAAATTGGTTCTTTGCTATGCCTTTATCACGGACTCTTTTTGGATTGTTTGAGAAGACGCGTTCATAATGGGTTCTTATCTTGGAATACCAGCGGTCTTGATCTGTATTTTGGTCCTTCATGTTGTTCTTCTTAATAGCTGCTAAGTGGCATCCTTTGCGAGCTGCAGCTTGCCTTGCAGGGGAAGTACAAATACTCGTTAGTTTACTCTTGTTTATTCAAAATTTGCAATGCACCTCCTAAATGGTTTGGGAGGCGCATTGCAATTGATCTACTCCACTTTAAGGATTGGGGATTTGTTCGCTAGAGTCTCTCTATCAAATGTAACAAATGGGAACTGCACACCCCTGGAACCCCCCAAGAAAATTCCCCCTAAATAATAATTTGTTGAAAAAGGATGTTTTCTTCCAATTTGATACGCATCCCTCGTACGAGCATCATAAAGCACAAAAGAATTCATACCTCCAGCATTATAAAAGGGTATAAGAGCTTGGTCTGGTCCTTCATACGCCCCTGGTCGTAGTATGACTGGAAGGTTATCAGCTGAAAGACTATCTCCAAATGATGAACTAAATGGTAAGCCACTTTGATTAAAGATCTTTTCCATATTAGAAAGTGGTCTCGTGATCATATATTTAATGCCTGGATCAATCTCACCCATTTGCTTTGCTACGTAAGCATGCAAAGAAAGTGATAAGTGGCTAAAAGGTTTGCTATCAGATGCACGAGCAATGGGGCTACTGTAGATTCCAAGAGGACTGTAAAAAGGCCCTCCTTGAGTTACTGTCGTTGCCATTTTAATAACAGGAGATGTTGAAGGCAGAGTTCTATATAAAGGGGCTTCGATTTTCTCTGAAGATACAAAAGCAACCCATGTAGGCGTGACTGTGTATCTATCAAGGTTCCCTTTAAACCCTCTCAAAGCCGCTAAGTAGTTACCGTATTGTTCTCGAGAAGGCATATAATTTTCATATGCCTTTTTAAATTCAGTTGGTGAGTCTTCGACTGATGTAGGTCTGAGTGCCATTATCTCAAAGTCAGACTCCAATCTTAGTAAGGGATCTAGGTCTTCTTGTATGGGTTTTATGAAAAATGACTCTTCAATAAGAGTGTCAAGAGAAATACTTGAACCTAGGTCTGTAAGCCCTATTAATTTAGTAGGAAACTCTTGTTCCCAATGCTTGCCAAATTGCATAGTAGCTTCCCACCCCAATCGTTCTTGCCACCACCCAGCATTGGTAGGTTGAAGTAGCTCTAGTCCATACCACAGCTCTTTATCTGAATTATAATGGGCATAAAAAGTTTGACGTACGTTAATAGCAATAACATCAGGAACTGGAATGACGTTCATTTTACCGATGTTTAAGGATTCAGTAGGAAAAGCCTGGGCACTGTCTTTCTCACTCCCTCTAAGTAAGGATGCTTTTAGAGCGTGAGTATACTCTGTCTCTCTTTGACGACACAGCTCAAAGAATGCTTGTGGTAATTCTTTATCAATTTCTCTACGTTGTAGTAGAATTAAAGCATGCTTAGCATCTATCGCTCTCTTCGCTTCCAGGTGATCTTCCAACATTGCATCCATTGCCGCGTTATAGTTACCATTTGATTGCCTTAGATATGTCTCCATTGAAGGCATCTGTGGTGCGGTAAGGAAGAGGAGCCTCTCTTTCTCATAATTTTCTGCCTTTTCTTGCAGCAGTTTCTTAAATCTAGAATTTATATTACTGTCCTCTGTATCGCCTTTCTCCTCTTTCTCTTCTGAAGAACGAGCGCGAGGATCCGCTAGCTGACTCCTTGAGCTTGCACACGGTAAGGTCTCGTCTTCTTTTTCCATTCCCCAAGAAGGTTCAGGAACAGTTGACAAAAAGAAGCTAACTGAAGCAAGCAAGGATAGCTTTAAAAAGCTATTTTGAAATAACATAATATATTCCTTCCATTTTTTATATACAATTTTAAAATTAACAATAAATTTACATAATATATAATATATTTAAATAAAATCTCAACCCTTAATTTGTTGGAACAATAATCCTCTCAAAAATACCAAAAAAAGTACAAAATTGAAGGGCTCTCTTTTAAAACATGCAACTTTCTGAGAGTGTTGCAATCCGCAAAACTAGGTAAAAATTTAAGAATGTCGCCTTACTTACCAATGTCTTGACACTAAAGGCTCGGTTAAAAGTTTTCAATTTGCAACACTCTCACTTTCTGCCATTTATGATAGGTTGCATTTGAAACCCCTAATTCTCGCGACAAACCTCTATCATGCTTTTTCCTTGAGCTAACAATACATCGAACTGCTTCAACGCACCTACAATGGGAGCGTCGCAATCTATAAAAAATATGCAGATAAGCTTTATCATATATACTTGCTTACTAACTCAGTTTGCAACGCTCCCAATTACCAAGAAACAGATTCTTACAACATCAATTCCCTATGACGAACGGAGGGTGACTTAATTTTCAGGCAATAGGACTTCTAGGATAAGGGAAGCGTTGACTCTTATTCAAAACTGAAGTGACCCCCGTGGTCTAGGCCACGGGGGTCACTTCATCCATTGCCTTCCTTCATTAAATCAAAGCTCCGGGAACTGCTGAGAAAATCGCTATTTATCTTTTCACGCACGTTAGAGATCATCTTTAGATATGGGTTCAGCATTGCGTATAGCCGAGATCATCCATACATTTTTTCGTCCATTATAGGAGTTGTCTCTCCGTTCTACTTTTACTTCTTTAAAACCGTTTCTTTCTAGAAATGCTTTAATAGAATCCTGTTGGTTCAACACAGTAAATTCCATAGCTATAAGCTCGCTAAGACTCCCTATAAACACATTACTGAAGAAATTGCGCGGGTTGGCCTTATAAAGATTATTTTCAATATTCAATCTCGCTTGAAATTTCTGATCAATTGGAAGGAGTGTTTCAATATTTTGTATAGCCTGCAGAATTAAATGGTGGCTACATGTAGCTTCATGAATTAAGCCGCCAGAAGTTTCCTCATCCCAGGGAAAAAAAGAAACCTTCCTTTCCTTCACTGACCTCCAGTAAGCAACCTTTCCATCAACACCCACATGATTTCGAGCGTCCATATTTTCCATAAAGAATGGTGATAAAATACCATGAAAAGGATTATATTTTCTAAACGTTATTGCGGATGAATGATATATTTTAAAATCAAAGCAACTTATAAAAGGAAGATGTTCAATCTCTAAAGAATCTCCTTCTTTCATATACTGAGAAAGATTCCTTACTGTATTAGGCATAAGCATCATATCGGAGGAGTCGTTCTCAGTGTCTCTTTTTGATTTTGGTCTTGTTGTCTCTATAGCCGAAGAAATCCTTATGCTTGGGAAAAGTTCCATGAAAATAGCGCGGATATGCGTTCCTTGTTTCGGGGCATAAGAACAAGCATCCTCTTGAATATGTGGAAGTTCATTGAAAGAACAAGCCGTTATATCTAAAGTAACGGCTTGTCCTTTAAAAGTATTTCGATGGGTGAGATCTACATTAGATCCAAAGATTTTTTCTGCAAAAGGATTTACGTAAGTTGCTGCTTTTCTATTGCTTCCAACAACCAGGTATAGCCCCTTTTCATTTTTTATATTATCGTTATTTAAGGAAGGAACATTCTTTTGAACACTTTGTTTCTGAAATGATGCGTCCTCCGCATCGCCTTTCCATATGAAATTGTTGGAAAAGCAATAAACAAAAAGAAAAAAAATCTGTAAAAAGTAAGCATCTTAAAACTCCATAGTAGTAAAAGGCTATTTTAAATATAAATTTCAAAAATGTAAAGATGGCTCAGAATTTTCCGCCCAGAGTTGGCCAAATGTGCGCGTGACTTTGGGCCACTTGCATAAATATTCTCATTAAAGCAACGCAAAAACTTCACCTTCTGAAGGCGGCCCTGCGAGCGGCCAATAAAAATTCTTTAAGGAAAGATCTATCATGAGCGTACGTGCTCCTATACAACCTTTCCTTAAAGGAGAAGAACTGTGACGGTAAAACTTCCTTGGTAAACTTTCCTGAATACAAAGCCTCATGCAAAAGAAAAGAATCCCAATATTCAGATTGAGCCTTCAGGCAATTTTATTCCTATTGGCATAGCTGGCGGATAAATTTTAATCACAATTTGGGTTTGGGTAGCTACCGGGATAGGTGATTTCTGAGCCTTCCATAGGCGTAGGGGCCATCTTACGCCCACAACCTGCTAAGGACATACACACAGGTATGAAAACGCATACCACAATTTTAAGAGCCTTCATCTTGAATCTCGTAAAAGTTTGTTATAAGATAAGTAAATACTATTACATAGCAGAGGAAAGTATCATGTCCTTTTGGAAAAAGAAAGATAATCTAATCATCACAGGCTTTGTGGTGTTGTTTTTTGTAGGGTTAGGAACGTGGTGCAACATGGGGTGCGTCCGGGCAGCTTTCTTTCCTTCGGCCACTCCTACAAGTGCTTTTGAAGTTCCTTTCCTGGATCAAAATCAAAATCAATTGACATTGAGTAAATTTATAGGAAAACCTCTTGTTGTAAATATTTGGGCGACCTGGTGTCCTGTCTGCGTAAAAAAGATGGGAGGCTTGAATAGGTTTGCTCAAAAATTTAAAGAAAAGGGAGGAGAGGTTCTTGCCATTTCTCAAGATCGGGGAGGAATTACAGCGATACGAGCCTTTTATGCTCGGAACGGTTATACCAATCTTCCTATCTACATAGAGGCAGAGGGTCGCCTTTTAGAGGCTTTCGGGGGAAGGGGCCTTCCCACTTCTATCTTTATTGATAAGCAAGGCCGCGTGATAAAAATTTATACCGGCATCAACGGGCCGGCCACGGGTAGCAGTTATGAGAAATGGAAGGATGATACGGAGAAGCTGGTTATAGAGCTTCTCAAAGAGAAACAGTAATTATTAAACCTTTTTATCAGTTTTATTTAGTTCAACCATTGACTTAAATTTGTTGCTGATTCCAAACAAAAAACCTCTATGAAAAAATTTACACTGCTGTGTTC
>JBEPVR010000037.1:0-15784 GCA_041690915.1 Alphaproteobacteria bacterium | reverse complement strand
GCCCTTCAGGGCCGTAGGGTTCATTCCCAAAATTATCTACTCCGATAGTCTCATAGGGGCATTAAAAAAAGCAAGAAATTGTGAGGGAAGGGCCAATTAAAAAAACTGAGGGAAGAACACAAGGATCTTTGACGTTGTGGATTCCTGAATAAACAAGAAATTATTTCATCTTCTCCTTTTGGGGAGAGGCTCTCTTTTCCTCAACTTCTTTCACATGACGAATGGCTTCAAATTCAGCCATGAATTCGTTTGAGAGATTACGCAAAATTTGAATAAATCGTCCGAATGTAAAAAGAACCTTCGGCAGATCCTTTGGACCGATAATGACAAAAGCAAGAAGGGTTATAAAAAAGGTTTCCGTCCAGCCGGCCAGGCTCATGAGTCTTTCTCTGTTTTTGATTTATCATTAAGACGATGAGAGTGTTCTTCCCCTTCCTTAAGACCTTCCTTAAAAGATTTTAATCCTTTCGCTAAATCTTTCATAATGGAAGGAAGACGCCCTGCGCCAAAGACAATAAGGACAGCAATGAGTACGATAAGAAGATGGCTGAAACTCAATCCCATAGACATGACTCCTTTACAAAAATATAAATTAATATACCCGCTTTTTCACGATAAGCCAGCTAAAAGGGAAATAAACTCAACACTCAGTTTAATCGGATGTAAAATAAGCCATGCTAAAATATCAATATCGAAGAAAGGGGGAATCAGAATCAAGCCAAAAATAATGAAAATTCCATAGGGCTCAAGGCGCGCGAGGGGAATGGCGAGAATATCCGGCAAAAGCCCCACGGCCACCCGTCCGCCATCAAGAGGCGGAAGAGGGAGCATATTAAAAACGGCAAGTGTTACATTGATGAGTAAGGAAAAAGTGAGCATCTCATGAAGTAAAGGAATGATTTGAGGGGGGAAAAAGATGAGCACATGAAAAAGAAGAGCGGAAATAAAAGCCAGTAAAATATTGGTGGCAGGTCCTGCGCCTGCAACGAAAATGCTGTCTCTGCGGGGGTTTCGAAGACGGTTAAAATTGACAGGAACAGGTTTAGCATAGCCAAATAAAACGGGGGAGCCCACAAGGAGCAAAAAGGCAGGAATAAGAATTGTTCCAATAGGGTCTATATGACGCAAAGGGTTCAAGGAGACGCGCCCCATGCGTTTAGCCGTATCATCACCATATCGAAGGGCTGCGTACCCATGGGCGGCTTCATGAAGCGTAATGGCCAAAAGAATGGGTATACCAATGGTAAGGATGCGGATAAGAGTGTCCATTATAGAGCTTTCTTTTGTAAAATAAGGGAGAAAGGAGCAACTCCTTCCATAACCTTCATCATCTCTTCCATTTTTCCCGAGCAATGCAAAACGACATCACAACCTGCTTTTAGGGATGCCTGAGCGCGTGTAGCCAAAGACCCTGTAAGAGCCTTCATTCCTAAATCATCACTGATCAGAAGCCCTTGAAAGCCGATTTCTCTTCTAATAATTTCTTCAATAACAATAAAAGATTGTGTTGCTGGAGCGTTAGAATCAATCGCCGTATAAAGAATATGGGCTGTCATAGCCCATGGGCAATGAGCATTTGCTTTAAAAGGAGCAAAATGAGGTTGGAGTTCTTTGTAGGAAAGAGATATAATTGGCAATGATTCATGGCTATCGCAGGTTGCTGCACCATGGCCGGGGATATGCTTCATAACGGGGATGATTCCTCCTTCTTCAAGAGCTTGAATAGCGACTGATCCTAATTCTGCGACAATGGTAGGATTAGCACTGAAAGTCCGATCGCCCATGATAGGGTCTGCCCCCGCCACGTTTAGATCTAAAACAGGGGCGCAATTGACCGTAATTCCAACCTCTTTTAAATCTTCTGCAATTCTGGCATAGGTGTCATAAACGCGCTTTTTAGAGTCTTCTATATCTGTTGTAACAAGTTCCGCACTTGCAGGAGGATGAAACCAGAGAGGTGTAGTGAGGCGAGCGACGCGACCTCCTTCTTGATCGATAAGAATGGGAGGATTATCCTGTTGGAGTGTGGCCTTGAGGTCTGTAATGAGGGTTTTAAGCTGAAGCTTATCTTGAATATTACGTTGAAAGAGAATAAAGCCAAGGGGTTGATTTTTTTCAAAAAAAGTCTTTTCTTCAGCACTTAAAGTGGTTCCTAAACAACCAAAAATGACGGGAGAAGAGGAATTAATGAATGACAAGGCATTCTACCTTTCTTTCTTTAAGACTTGCGCATATTTTTGCTGCGTCTTCATTACTTTCAAAGGGTCCTGTGCGCAACCGATAATAAATTCCTTGATTCGCTCCCAAATCAACTTTTTGAATAATAAAATCCAGATCCCTCAAAACATCCTTATGTTTTTGGGAAATGCGTTTCCATTCCGATTCAGCCATATCATGACTTTTGAGAGAACCCAGCTGAATGAAGATATTTCCTTTGGTCGCTTTTTTTTCTAGCACAGGTTTTTCTGAGGGGTATTCCTCAATCAAGTCTTCGATAGAAACAAGAGCAGAAGGGGGATTATTCGGTTTTTCAAGAGATGATTCCACAACTTTTTCCACTTCCAGATCTTCCGGTGTATACTGATTTACCATTTTGAGAGTGGGTCTGTCGTTCATGGGGTGAGCTGTGGGGGGTTCAGGGTCAGGAAGAATATGTTCCGCAGCAGGGGGAGTATTTTGATCACTACGAATACGCCCATAAATTAATTTATCTTGATGTTTGATATGGGGAAGGCCTTGCTCTTTGGCCTTGACTTTATAAGGGGCGTCGTCGGTTCGAATAAAAGCAAGATCTGTTTTACTATAGCTGCGACGAGCGGGCGCGAATAAATACCAAAGCGCTACAACAAGACATACAAGAGCAAGCAAAAAAATGATATATCGCAAAGGGGTAGCGAAGCGAAACCAGCCTTCTTTCCGAGTTTCTTTCCACAAGCGATCATCGTCATTGGGTGAAAATGTCATTCTCTCATCTCCTCAACAGGGGTGACACCAAATATGTGAAGCCCAGAAGCAATCACATAAGCAGTTCCTTGAATCATATTCAATCGTGCTCGGGTGAGTTCGACGTTTTGAGCAACAATAAAACGTAGATACGTATTTTCCTTTCCTTTATTCCATAGCATATGAAATTGCTGCGCAATTTCATAAAGATAGTAACTTAAGCGATGGGGTTCGCGAGCAAGAGCTGCGATTTCCACTTGCCGAGGCCATCCAGCAAGAAGTTTGAGGAGGTGGAGTTCATCCTTGTCTTTCAGAAGATCAAATCCTTGTGCAGGCATTTTTTCCCACTCTGGAAAAACGTCCCGTGCCATACGCATAACAGAGTGGCAACGCGCATGGGCATATTGAATATAAAAGACAGGATTGTCTTTTGTTTGTTCAAGAACCTTTTGAAAATCAAAGTCCAAATGAGCATCATTCTTTCGGGTAATCATCATAAAGCGAAAAGCATCTTTTCCCACTTTTTCAATCACATCCCTCACTTCAATGAAGGTTCCCGCCCGTTTAGACATTTTAACGGGTTGGCCCCCTTCCATAAAATTCACAATTTGACAAATGATTACATCAAGATGTCCTTGATTGTGTGTGATGGCTTTGACAGCAGAGGTTACGCGTTTGATATATCCACCGTGATCAGCTCCCCAGACGTCAATCATTTGTGTATAACCCCGTCGAAACTTATCATAGTGATAGGCAATGTCGCCTGCAAAGTAGGTCCAGGATCCATTGGATTTTTGAAGGGGTCTATCGACATCATCTCCAAACTGAGTGGAGCGAAAAAGAAGTTGGGGACGGGGTTCCCAATCGTCAACAATTTTTCCTTTAGGAGGCTCGAGAATGCCTTTGTATACAAGATCATTTTCCTGCAGCATTTTAATCGCTTCCTCAATAACACCCGCCCGGTGAAGCTCTGTTTCTGACGTGAAAACTTCATGAGAAATTCCCATGAGCTCTAAGTCCTTGCGGATTTGAGTCATCATGGCGTTAATGGCAAATTCCCGGAACGGCTCTAACCACTCTTTTTCTGAAGCAGAAATCCATTTGGGACCATCCCGTTCAGCTAAAGCTTTCCCCACTTTTTTTAAATAATCCCCGGGATAATAGCCTTCTGGGATTTGAGATATTTTTTCGCCGAGGGCTTCCCGATACCGTAGATATGTTGATTTTGCAAGCTTTTCCGCTTGGGTGCCTGCATCATTGATATAATATTCGCGCAAAACGCGATATCCCACCTTCTCTAAAAGATTGGCGAGAACATCAGCAATAACGGCAACACGTCCATGACCAGCATGGATGGGGCCGGTGGGGTTTGCGGAAACATATTCGAGATTGATTTTCTCTCCCAGCCCTATTGTGGAGAAACCATAGTCCTCTTTTTTGGTTAAAATGGTAGCCAGCTCTTGATACCAAAATTCGCAAGATAGCTTTAGATTAATAAAACCAGGCCCCGCAACAGAAACCTCTTGGACAAAAGGGAGAGTTTCGAGTTCCTTTCCAATCAATGCACCCAGCTCGCGCGGGTTTTTTCTTGTTGATTTTGCCAATACCATGGCAGCATTGGTTGCCAAATCCCCATGAGAAGGGTCTCGGGGAGGTTCTGTTGTAATTTTCTCAAAATCAAGATTATCAGGCAAAAATCCCTTTTTAATAAGGGACTCAAGAGCCTTTAAAATCTGATCCCGAAAGGTATGGAAAAAATTCATCCCTATCACCATATGTCAAGTACTATCAATACCCAACTTGCATTTTGATTAAGTATACGACAACGTTTTAGCATAGGAAGACGGATTCGTCCAACAGGCTGTTATTTGAGGGTAGGTTAGACTATATTAGGGTTATTGATGAACGATGGGTTTTCAAATGACATTGACGCTTACAGAAAATGCTGCCTTTAAAATTCGGAGTCTTATTGAGGAAGAAGCCAGTTCAATCCCTCAAATGTTCCGCATTATGGTTTCTGGAGGAGGGTGTGCTGGATTTCAGTATCATTTTTCCTTGGATACGGCAACTCATGAGGATGACCTTGTTTTTGAAGACAAAGGAGTCACGGTTGCGGTTGATGAGGCCTCTCTTGCTCTGCTGGAAGGGTCCCAAATCGATTATGTGGAGGAACTCATTGGTTCTTCCTTTCAAATCAAAAACCCCAACGCGAGCTCGTCATGTGGGTGCGGAAGTTCTTTTTCAATTTAGGAAGGTGCTGCAGCTTCCTGTTTTTCATCAAGAATTTTTGCTCGATCATTCCAGGTCAAAGCAAAGAAAAAAGCGCCGATAAGGGAAGCTAAGATAAACAGCAAGAATCCACCCTCCCATCCATAAATTTCCACTAATTTTCCGAATCCGGCTCCTGAGGCGAGGGCAGAACCTGCATAAGCGCAAACACCTGTGATCCCTGTTGCAACACCAACAGCGCGCTTTGAAGCAAAATCAGCCGTTGCAACACCATTGAGAACTTGAGGACCATTCAGCAAGAACCCTGCAAGTATAAGGACAAGTGCATCAAGGAACGGGTAGCCGGGAGGAATTTTCCAAAAAAAGAAAAGAGTGATGGCAAGGCCAATTAAGAATACGGTTGCAATAGGACCTCGACGCCCTGCAAAAAACTTATCGGAAATCCAGCCCGCCATAATGCCCCCTACAAGGCAAGCAATTTCAAAAGATACAAGCTGCATACCAGCGGTAATGAGAGTTACTCCTTTATATTCTTTTAAAAAGGTAGGCGCCCAGAAAAAAATACCCATCCGTGGAATATAAAGGCACATATTGGCGATTGCCATGTACCACACCAGTTTATTAGCTAAAACAGTGGTAAGGACTTCTTTGAAAGTAATACGCTCTTCATAGCCGTGAGAAACGTGTTGTACATCTCCTTTATATTCTTCCACAGGTGGAAGTCCAACTTGCTTTGGCGTATCACGGAGACGATTGAATAAAAAGAAAGCCAGCCCCATAGAAACAAAGGAAGGGACAATAAAAGCAGAACGCCAGCCGTAGTGTTCAATAAGAAAGCCCCCAAGCCCAAAAATGGCAACGGCTCCAATTTGATGGGAAGAAGCCCAGAAAGCCCATTTAGATCCCAGTTCTTTGGGACTGAACCAGTGAGTAATTACGCGTGCGCAGGCCGGCCATCCCATGGATTGGAAACATCCATTGAGCCCCCAAAGGAGGGCAAAAAAGAAAAGACCTGAGCCGAATCCCATAATAAAACTAACAATGGCTGAGAGGAAAAGACCAATTGGCATAAAATAACGCGCATCTGATCGGTCACTTAAATATCCATTCACTAGTTTTCCCACCCCGTAAGTGATTGAAAAAACTGTAGCGATCCACCCTAAATCAAATTTAGAATACCCAAATTCTGCACCAATGCTAGGAATCGCCATGGAAAGGTTCTGACGAACAAGATAGAAAGCCGCATATCCAATGATAGTGGCGTATAACATCCGCATCCGCCAATACGTAAAACTTCCCTTCTCTGCATAAAAAAGCCTCTCAAAAGTTCCACCTGCCTTTCGAGAAATTGCTTTTGCTTGTGTTGTCATCCTACCATCCTTATTATTAATAAATGATGGGGAAGTGTAGACAAGAAGCGTCGACAAATTCAAACAAAATGTTAGCCTGTTTTTTCAATGTGTTAAGCAAAAAAATAAGGAGCTAGCTGTATTTTAAGAAATTTAGCGTCATTTTAGGGGAGAGACTTAAAAAAATTTATTTTCAATCCCATAGAGAGTCCATAAGAAAAATTTTCTTATATAAATATTTACAAAAAAATTCACCTTCTTTGATAAAATGCTTAAAAAAATTGCATTATAAAATAATGACAAACTTGTATACGGGACAAGCAGGCGCTAAAATCGCCTGCTCCCCCTAAAAAACAAGGCGTTTCAGAAATGGCTGATGATCAGAGAAGTGTTGCTTTTATAAATCATGCCAGGGTTCACCCAGAGGTGGAAAAATTAGCTTTTGTTTACTTAAAATGTCATCCCCCGTCTTCGCAGGGGGGGAGGACACATGGGGGCGAAACTTAAAGAATTTACGCAGCTTTTAGCTCGCGCTCTCTTTCCGCTACTTTTTGATTATACAATTTGCTCAAGCCGCCAGCCGCAAAGATCCATGCCAGAATCACCATGATCATGATGGTACAGGTATAGGGCGCAATTGTAATTTGGGTTGCAGTGACAGAGGTTGTGACGAGGAGGAATTGCTGAATGATCGCACCTCCCGATTTACCCAAACGTCCACCAATAACATCAACGGCCGCCTTACCTTTGACCTTTAGCTCTTGATCCAAAGGAATATAGGACATTTCTTTCGTAGGGTCGAAGAGAGAATATTTGGTGCCCTTACTTAAGATATTTTGAGCTGCTCCAATCATGACGGCCATGAAGACAGGGGTTGCTCCCATCGCAAGGGTGAGCCAATCAAGACTGTCACGGAAGATCACAAATGTATAGAAAAGCACACCTGTAATCAAAAGAATGATTGGCGTTAGGACAGCGCCTGTGAACCATCCAAAGCGGCGAATAATTCCCTTACACATTAAAATTAAGATAATGGTTGCAATTCCAGTAAAGGTTGAGAAGTTCCCCATAAAAGCGCCATAATCATTTTCAGTTGTGTACTGGAGTTTCAGCTGGCTTTTCCATGTGACTTCCACAAGGTTGATTGCCATTCCATACCCCAAGACGAGAAGGGCGATGTATCCTAGGTAACGAGAAGAAATTAAGTATTTAAAACTTTCTCCAATGGAAAGCTTTGGTTTATCTTTCTTAGGTTTTTTGCTATCTTCTGCGGCATCGTAATAGAAAGAGTCGGTTAGGATATATCGATTCATCCACCAGTAAATGGCAACGATCGAAAGACCTGCAACGACAACTGTTCCCATCATGTAGTTTAAGCTTATTCCCCAAACATCGACGTCAGGGGGGTAGAGATCACGAATAGAGGAGAAATAGGTAACCGTCTGACCTGACAAAATTAAGGCAACGTTACCAAGCAAGGGGAAAAGGGCATAAAAACGTTTGGCTTCATTCGTTCTGGTGATCTCGTTCGCAAACTGCCAGAATAAGAGAGAGACAACAACGCTACCCCAAAGTTCTGCCATAACATAGAAGACAGAATAGGCCCATGTTCCCCAAAGAGCGAAGACAAAACGTAAAGAAGGAATAGATTGCTGGAGGGCTTGAACGGTGTCAGTTGAGGGGTGGAGAAGAGCTCTGTTAGGATAAATGAGGAGAGCAAAGGCGCCAAAGAATAGAATAAAAGGGATAATACACGAATAGAACAGATTTTCTTTTGAGAGGACGTTACTGAGCTTCGCGTATAAGATTACAAAAAGAATAGAGGCAGGCGTGACACCCCAGAATTTAATGAAACTGATTGCTTCTGCACCAGAAGACCCTACGACTTGAACATCTTTGACGTCTCTTACAATTGTATAAATAAATAAAACGAAAAACATCATCATACCCATAGGCAAGAATTTTTTCATCTCTGAGCCTTGGATAGGCCAAATTGCAGCGCGTAACTTAGAAAATTGAGGATCTTTCTGCGGGATAGCTTGGACGGACATTACTTCTTATCCTTTTGTATTGCCTTTAAATTGGCATCATGATTAAAAAATTAAATAGAAATTGTTAAAACACATTTAAGTGAATTCACATAAAACTGCCCCGCTATTACCATCTTTTTCTCTTTTCGTCAAATAGGGATTTTTCATAGCTCTTATGAGTTACGTGCATAGGCATCATATAAGGTCCGTTTTTTATTTTCCAAGAGTTATCTTGCCTTGGTCTATTTATTAATATTTTATTATTCTCTTTTGTTTAAATTCTTTAGTAAAAGATTTAGGATATATACCTTTTAAGGAGGGGCGTATGAAGACTGAACTCTTAACAGCAGACGAAATACGCACCGTAGAAAAAGGAATTATTGCAGAAGGTATTTCAGAAAAAAGTCTTATGGAATGGGCGGGAGCGGGGGTCGTTGAGGTTATTCTTAAACACTTTTCTCCGTGTCGTACCCTCATCTTTTGTGGTTCAGGGAAGAATGGAGGCGATGGAAAGGTTGTTGGGCGCCTCTTGAAAGAAAAAGGATGGCCCGTTGAGCTTATTACGCTTAAAGCCCTTCCTCCGCTAGAGGTTTTGCAAAATTCATTAAGTCAAGCGAAGTTAATTGTTGACGGTCTTTTGGGCGCGGGTTTTTCTCGTCCTTTAGAAGGGGAAATTCTAAAGCTTGTGGAAATGATCAATGCTTCCCCCCAGTCCGTTGTTTCTATTGATATTCCAACGGGTATTGAGATGAATTCAGGTGCAGTGGAAGGGAATGCTATACACGCCACTTATACAGTGACTTTTTTGAGAGCGCGTCCTGGTCATTACCTTCTACCGGGTCGTCTCTATACCGGTAAACTTTATGTTAAAGATATGGGAATCTCTGACACGTTTCTTCCTTCAGTTAGCCATTATTTAAATAGTCCTTCTTTATGGGAAAAAACTCTAAAAGTACCGCGCCCTCTTGATCATAAATATACGCGAGGAGCATGTCTTGTCATTGGAAATGGGGGTATGCCGGGAGCTATAAGGCTCGCCTGCCTTGCAGCGAGACGTGTGGGAGCAGGGCTTGTGCGTCTTGTATGCAAAGTTGAAGAGTATCCTATTTTTGCGACCATTGCCTGGGGAGAAGTTATTACGCCTGTAGCGACAGCGCGGGAATTTTTGGATTGGATCCTAGATGATCGATATAACGCTTTATTGTGGGGAGCGGGGGCTTTACCGACGGAATTCACCCGAGAACAAGCTCTTCTTTTGCTTTCATCGAAAAAGCCTTGTATTTTGGATGGAGGGGCTCTTTCAAGCTTTGAAGAAAGGACGACCGATCTCACAAGCCAACTTCATCCCAATGTGATTTTAACTCCCCATGAAGGCGAGTTTCACAGGATTTTCCCCCATCTTGCTTTTTTAAAAAACAAAGCCGAAAAGGCCCAAAAAGCCGCTCTAGAAGCAGGGGCTGTCATTGTTTTAAAGGGGCACGACACTATTATTGCCTCTCCTGAGGGAAATCTCATCATTAATGCGAATGCTCCCGCAACGCTTGCAACGGCTGGAACCGGGGATGTGCTCGCGGGATTAATGGTGGGTCTTTTGGCTCAAGGTCTTCCTCCCTTTCAAGCCGCTGCGGCTGCGGTTTGGATTCATGGAGAAGCTGCAAGTCGCAAAGGGCTGGGCCTTATTGCGGAAGATTTGCCGGGAGAAATTCCCGCTGTTCTTCAACTCTTACACGCATCCTAACACCCCAATCATTTCTTGAGTTCTGGGTTCTTATAAAATTTGGCCAAAAAATCACTTAAAAAAATTTGTTGACAATAAATTAGTGTCGCGGCAAAAATAAGCCAACCAATTTTATCATGCTTGCTATGATAAAAATAGGAATCTTAAAAAAATCTGGAGGCGAACGCGTATGACAACCATAAAAATGCGTTGGAAGGACTGGGAGAATACCTGTATTGAGAAAGCTTTTGAACAAAATATTCACCTTAAGCTTATTGCTACGGTTCTAGGAAGAACCGTACTTTCTGTAAGTAAAAAGATTAATAAGCTTGGACTCCGGGAGAAGACTTCAAAACGAGGGAGAGTCAAAGGGAAAAGAAACCCTAACCCGTGGGTCAAAAGACTCCCGCAGGATCTCGAAAAAATGGGGGATATTCTGCAAACCTATGCTCCTTTGGAAGTCTCTTGTAACGGACTCTTGGAGTTGAGAGAAGAGCGTTGGACATCAGCGCCTTCTCTTCCGAAAGTTTTAAAAAGAGGAGAATGTCGAGGGAGCATACAACAAGAAAAGGCTTCTTTTTCTCTTTCATTTCCTCTGGACTATATCCTTTCGAAGGACCCTCTCCCCCCCAAGCTTAAGAGAAAAAAAAATTTTAGAGAGCCTTTCTATGTGTCCTTACATCATGTGGAACAATGGGCTATTTCAGAAGGATTTTATCGAGTGGAGAGTAACTTACAACAACGCGGGCTTTCCTATTGGAAGGGAGGACGGTATTTTTCAAAGGCCCAGTTATTGATTTATATTAATCAGATACGCCTGGAGAGAAGATTGCAACCTTTGGCCTTCTATGAGGAAAACGCTGGGGGGGGATAGTTTTTTGGCAGAAAACAATGAATATGTTCAGGCCCTTTTAAAGCAAGCGCGCGTTTGAGAACACCTCTTTTAGGATGAACGACAATAGCTTTGCGGGAAACTTGCCAAATATAAATGTCATTATGAGAATCGCCGGCATAATCAAAACCATGAACTCCAAACCTTTGGAGGAGAGCTTTCTGTTTTCGAGGGCCGGTCATATTGATGTGTCCATCGCTTCCGATGACGTCTTGAAAAATGCCAAGGTAATCCGCAATTTTTCGAGCCATTCTTTGATCAGTTCCGGTGGCAAGGATTAAAGACCGCCCCTTTTGAGCCTCGTTTTTGGCAAAGGTTAAAAGTTCACCATTATAAGGGAGAAGATGGGGGGAAAGGTCAATATGATCTGTGAAACGGGCTTTGGCAAAGGCCCTCCCTTTTATAAACCAAATGGGCACGAAGACCAAAAGCCAGGGTTTTGTGGTGAGGAGCCGAATCATCATTTCGTGGAGGGTATCTGTCCGAATCAGAGTTCCATCTAAATCGAGGACAAGCGGAAGAGGAGAGGAGGTTAGCAACACCCATGTCCTTCATGGTTGAGCGATTTCTTGCTCCATATGATGCTTCCCATAAAAAGAGCAAGGCACCCATAAAGAGTATATTCGTATCCCCAAAAGGCGGACGCGCCCATTCCAAGTGCAGCGCCTAAGGCCAGCTTAAAAGGCGCCCAATTCCCATGATGGTTATAAATTTGATAAGCCATGAATCCTAACGTCATAAGGCCGAAGAACACCATGAGGGGAAAGAAAAATTCATGAATGGCCGCAAGTTCAATGCCTATAAGGCTTAAAAGACCTGCATAAAGGGGGAGACACATGGGACAGGCTGCACATGACAAAAGAGAGACAACAACTGTGCCGGTACTACTAACAATATCACCCCATCGCTTCATCTTGAGCGTCCTTTATTCTTCCGAACTTGTATTTTTAAAATAGGGAGTTCCTCCATTTATTTCAAGAGGTGTGTGAAAAGACTATTTGAAAAATATGACTAACCCCTATTTAGATATATCAATGGGTATTATTTGAGAGCCATCACCCTATGCCCAAAGTTATAATTTAAGTTGGGGGAATTGATTTTTTCTCATTTCTGAAGTAAAACCTAACCCATGCTACCATTGGCTTCAACTCTTGCTGAATATACAGTCACTGAGCTATCTCTTGCGTTAAAAAGAACTGTAGAGATGGGCTTTTCGCGTGTGCGGGTCAAGGGCGAGATTTCAGGATTAAAGCGTCATACCTCGGGCCACGTCTATTTTGCTTTGAAAGATCATGACGCCGTCTTGGATGCTGTTTGTTGGCGGGGAAGTTTTCAAAAGCTTTCGTTGACTCCTCAAGAAGGGATGGAAGTAATTGCCACGGGGCGACTGACGACATATCCAGGACGATCGAAGTATCAGATTGTAGTTGAAGGAATGGACCTTGCCGGCGAGGGAGCTCTTTTGAAACTTCTGGAGGAGCGTAAACGAAAACTGGGAGCAGAGGGTCTTTTTGATGAGGCTCGCAAAAAACAACTTCCTTTTCTCCCGCAGCTTATTGGTATCGTCACATCTCCCACAGGAGCTGTCATCCAGGATATGCTTCATCGTTTGGCAGATCGATTCCCTGTTTCTGTTCTTTTGTGGCCTGTTGCTGTACAAGGAGAAGGGGCTGCGGCCCAAATTGCTGCCGCTGTGAGAGGATTTAATATTCTTCAAACCAAACCCGATGTTCTTATTGTGGCGAGGGGAGGAGGCAGCTTGGAAGATTTGTGGGCTTTTAATGAAGAATGCGTTGTAAGGGCTGTTGCGGAAAGTCAAATCCCCGTCATCACGGCTGTTGGCCATGAAACAGATGTAACACTTGTGGACTTTGCGGCGGATAAACGAGCTCCCACTCCCACTGCTGCGGCTGAATTCGTGGTGCCTGTAAGATCGCAGCTTGCCCAAATGCTTTTGCAATATGGATCTCAGCTTTCTACTCGCTTTGATCATATGATTTCTCTTTATGAAAGTCGCCTTGAGGCTTTGAGACGGGGCTTGCCTCCTCTTGGTGCCTGGTTGGATGAGAATATGCAAAAGCTGGATGAGTTGTATGAACGTTTGGTCAATGCAGAAAACCGATTCGTTGAGCAGCAGAATGTAACTCTTGGCCATTTGATTCAGCGCCTTTCCCCAGCTCTTACCAATATATTACATAAAGGAGAACACCGCTTTGAAACATTCGCGCAACTTTTAGAAAGTTATTCCTACTCGCGCATTCTTGAGCGTGGCTTTACTTTTATCACCACTCTCGAGAAAGATTTGATTCCTTCTCGTTCCAACACAGCCCCTCATCAAAAGATTCAAATTCATTTTTACGATGGGGTTACCAAGGCTGAAATTTTAAGTTCTAAATAATCTATTCACGAAGTTTTAACTTTTAATTCTTAAGATGAACATTAAAGGCTATGATTTTTTGCAATTTTTTGATATTCTTAAGAGAATCAAGAGATAAAGAAGGGGATCAACATGGCAACAACTCTTACACGTGCAGATATCATTGATAACCTTGTTCGAGAGGTTGACTTTCCTCGTCATCAGGCCGCTGATTTTTTAGAAGCTGCTCTTAAAAGTATGGTGGTTTCTTTAGCGGAGACAGGTGTCGTTAAAATTTCTTCTTTTGGGTCCTTTAATGTTCGCCAAAAATCTAAGCGCGTGGGGCGTAATCCAAAAACAGGAAAAGAAGCCATTATTACGCCGCGTAAAGTGCTTTCTTTTAAACCTTCTCAATATTTAAGAGAGAAAGTCCAAAGGCGAAAAGGCTAATAGAGTTATAGAAAAGTTTAAAGTTTGGGAGGCAGAAAGCGGTGCTAAGAAGCACCGCTTTTTCGTTGGGAAGCGTTTTTTCAATCGCTTCACCTAAAAAGCCTTTTGGAAATACTGAGCCGTTTGAAGAAGTTTTGAAACGAAGAGATCATTCCGCAGTCATTACTCTTCCCGTCCCTCGATCTCTTCACCCCCTCCATTTGATTAATTCAAAGCTAGCGTTTGTGTTCAAAGAAATACTATACCAAGCGCAAAATTGAGTGAAGCGGGCAAATGCAGGGCCAAGTATGATTATTTGTTTTTGTTAAGCCAGGCTTCGACATGTTCTCGAGTTAATTTAAAAGAATTCTCAAAACCCGTTTGTAAAAAAAAGTAATAACCCATCGGCATCACTTCATTTCCAGAAGGCATGTGTAAAGTGATAAAAGCCCCTTCATAGCGAGTGCCTTTCCCAAATAAAGGATTATCCTCTAAGGGACGTATATTTTGAGCACTTCCTCCCTGCGGACCCGGTTTAATTGAAAACTTTAGGCTTTTCAATCTTTTTTCAAATTTTGAACGTTTTAATTTTTCTACATGCTTATATGCATAATCTCTCAAAAATTCGTATAATCTCCTTCTATATTCTTTGAGCGTAGGTGACTCTTCATCACTATTTTTCACTTCACCGCTATTTTTCACTTGTTGTTTTTGAGCTTGATAAAACTGGTGCTCTTGTTTGAAAAAGTTAGCGTCATAAGTATATTCTGGTTCTTCAGTATATTCTGGTTCTTCACCTTTCTCCCGCTCTTTTCCCTTTTCTCTTTCATCTGAGCTGGCCTCATTTTCCTCATCTTGCGGATGAATGACAGGGGCATTCATCGTCTGACTATGAGGGTGAGCACCTGGTTCGGTGGGGGAAGGAAGATGAACAGAGGAGAGAAGTTCCCCTGTTTCCGTTGAAAAGGATGAGGGAAGCTCTGCTCGATCGTTTTCTCCCTCGCCGTCCGGAGGTGTTAAAGGGGGAAGTTCAGCCTTATGAAGCCGGCTTTCCTCTTCCGTTTCCATAACAACAGAGGGCGCATTAACAGATTCTAAGGCTTTTGTACCAAGTGCGATCAGATTGCCCCAATCTATCCTTTTTTTTCTGAATTGAAGAGTTTCATTTGGGCAATATTCAAACTTTCGATCAACATAGCCTGCAGGATAGGCTGTCTTAAGTTGATCTTGAAAATGTGGATCACCAATCTTGGATGTATCTCGTCTTAACTCCTCAATTAATTTACACAAAGGCTCGTAAAAAGTATAAATTTCCGCGAGTCGTCCCCTTAAAAAGTTCCAATTACGACCACTCGTGGATGCGAAAGTCGTTTCAGCAGTTGTTCCTGTGTTTAGATTTACCATTTTCCCATTTGAGAGGTTCATGAAAGCATCTTGAATACCTAATAAAGCGGCTTCGTTCTCTTGGTTCCATAGATAGCAAGTGCTAACATCTTTAGCGGTATCTTGATTTAAATTTTGATTTACGTTGAGTTGCACGTGAATAAGTTTTTGTATTTCGCGTGAAAAATTCATACTTAAGAAAAAATCCTTTTCTCTATTGTCGTCCTTTCTTTTTAGGGGAGAAATTAAGTAACGATATAAGATATAAAACTCTTTTTCGATCACTAACTTAAGAATTTCGTTCTGTCGTATAATTTCTGCATGATATTTTTTTTGTTCAGGCGTTAACTCTGCGTCAGTTTCGCCTCCCCTTGTGAGTGTCAAATAGGTACGCATGGGTGGGGCAGAGGAGTACTTCCTCTTATTATCGTAAGTCTCTCCACTCTCATCATGAGC
>JBEPVR010000036.1:0-15875 GCA_041690915.1 Alphaproteobacteria bacterium | reverse complement strand
TGTTTTTAGAGGTGATGGATAAAGCCTCTTAATCCTAACGTCACACATTTCGACTCATCTACTGATGAGTTTAGAGAAATAGCTGACTGCATCAAAAAGCCATTAAGAAACTTAAAGACGAGGTTGTTTTTTTATCTTTTAATGTCTTTTCTAATATCTTGTCCGTTAAGTTAAGATGCCCAAGGGGGTGGGTTCTTGGCGAATGCGAGACATGATGGATAATAAAAAACAACTCCTAAAAAGGTTTTTCAAAGCAGCGTCTTTAATAAAACAATGCATTTTCTTCAACTTTTGCCATCTCTTTTTTTAAAACCTCATAGTTTTCATGAAGGAGAATAGCATGACCAAGCTTACGTTTGCCAGCGAGAAGAGGGGCATTTTCATTATCTTCTTTATAATAAGCGCTTGTTTCTTTTACGTATAATTTATTTTCCACACTTTCTAAGTATTTGGGTAGGCGAATATTCTTTACGACGGGATTATAGAAAAAAGTAATTCCTGCATTCAAACGCTGTGTTCTCTGAAAGGAAAGAGCCTGGCTAGAAAAAAGCTTTAAGATATTATCGCAATAATCGATCCCAGTTGCATATCCGATAAGCTTGGAGGTGTGACGTTCTCCAAGGCTCATCCTAATTGAAATCAGAATAGGCCCTCTCTTTGAGAGCCTAATTGTCGCATGAAAGGGACCGTAGTTTAAGTTAAGAGATGAGATAACTTTCTTTAAATAGGGTTCGATGCTAGCAAGAAGATCTGGCTCAAGCTCTAAAGGAACGATGCGCCCTACCTCCCTAAAGTCGAGCTCCTCAGACAAAAATTTTTCTGTAATACTGACAATAGAGACCATATGATTTTTTGAAAAACCTTCAATGCTATATTCTTTCCCTTGGATGTATTCTTCAATAAGGACGCATCGTTGAAGAGGACGATTGCCCCAAGCGGGGTCAACTCCTTCATGAGTTGTGATAGCCTCAAAGGCTAACAGCGCATCTTTAAGAGTTTGAACTTTTTTTACATTTATTGAATCACCACCATCGACAGACTTAAGGACACAAGGAAATCCAATTTCCTTAAGAATTTTCTGCAGGTCTTCTTTTGTGTCTACTCTTGCGTACGAAGGAATGGGGACACCATCTGCTTTTAACGCTTCTCGTGTGAGATCCTTTCGACTAACTCTGAGGGCTGCTTCTGGAGAGATCCCGGGTTTATTAAGATATGCGGCGACCTTACTTGCGAGAGGGATGTAACGTTCACCTCCTGGGATCACGCCATCAATATGAAATTTTTGAGCTATTTTTTTGACTATATCTAATACAGCTCTATCATTATTCGTGTTTACATAAAAAAGGATAGAAGATGCATCGATCGTTTCTTCAGATAAGGTCTGCTGGTCTGATTGAGCGGAGATGACAAACGCAGTATGTCTCTTTTCTTTTGCCTTAAGCACCAAAAGGTGAGACGATAAACAAGGCTCAATAAATAAAAGCGTTTTTTGGTTAGAAAATTGCATAAGTCCCTTTTCTTTCTATCAAATTTTTTACCATTTATGTAATACCTCGTGGATTTTAGAAAATCATGTCCCAATTATATAAGATTAGAGTGAAATTTATTTCAATAGATTAATTTCATTAATTTTGGGTTCATTGTAAAAATCCACAGGATTATAAGCTTTTCTATCAACACGCTTGAAGGACATCTCTTTATCTTGAAGACTTGACGGCATACCGCAAACATTCTTATAAATTTTCCAACTGACTTTTATAAATGGATTTCTCATGAGTTCAGCACGATCACCTTTAATGCAAGCTTACTTCTTTTCTCAAGAAGTAGGACGAGAAGGGTTTGATTGGGAATCCCCCTTTTCAGCCGCAAGAAAAGTCAAGGAGGAACTCGAAGAGGTCCTTGAAGAATTACATAAACCTTCTACCCCTCTTCAACACCAAGCGTTAAAAGAGGAAATTGGTGACTTATTCCTTGCGTGCTCTTGCCTTGCCCGACATTGTCATGTAGAACCTGATGAAGCAATTCTTTTAGGACTCAATAAATTCAAACATAGGTATATGCATTTTAAATCTTATGTAAACGAAAAAGGTATTTCTCTTCAAGAAGCTTCAGCCGATGAATTATCTATGTTGTGGCAACAACTGAAACAAGAGCTTCTTAGCAAAGATTAACCTATAAAATTATTTATAAAAAAAATAAAAATAAATTACCTTGATTTGTTACCTAACATAGAATATAGAAAGCTTATTTCTAGAAAAGGAAAGTTAAAAATGACCATAAGAAATGAATCGTTAGAGCTAACTTCATGTGTTACTGAGATTGTTGCTGCTTACATTTCAAAGAATGCTATAGAATCCTCTGAGATACCTGCATTTGTTCAGCTTATTCATCGAAGCTTAACAGCCCTTAGCTCTGAAAAATCATACTTACTTTCCGCTCGCTCAGAACCAGCGGTGCCTATTGAAGAATCTATCCAACCGGATTACATTGTCTGTCTTGAGGATGGGCGCAAGTTGAAAATGCTTAAGCGCCACTTAAAGACAGCTTATAGCATGACTCCTGATCAATATCGGGAACGTTGGAATTTACCAACAAGCTATCCTATGGTTGCTCCCAACTACGCGAAACGTCGTAGTAGTATTGCTAAAGATATTGGGCTGGGGACTCATCCAAAAGGTCAGAAAAAAGCTGCTGCTTAAAGTAGGAAATATAAAAGCCGGCATTCAAAGTATAGGGACGTCGGTTTATATATTCTTTTATGTCAGATGTCGATAAAGACCTACGCTGACTTTTGAGCCTTTTCCCTTCCTATGAGGGCTCTCCTTTTCATTTATCTCTGTTTCTATTGAAAAGAGAAAAGGATAGAATTTTTTAAGGGCATCCATGATCACAAAGTGATAATTTTCAACAGTTGCAGCAATGTCTTGAGTAGGGCAGTTAAGATAGGCTCTTTTTTCTTTAGGGGAAATACTAATTAAATTTGTTTTCCAGAGATCGTTAAAGGCGACCGGGCCTAACATCCTAAGGACATCGATGCAAACCCGACGCCAAAGAGGATCTTGAATTTGAGAAACCCCTGTTTCTGCTGCAGTTTGATACTCACAAAGGGTCTCTTCCGAAAGGGAACACGCGGTTGAAAGAACTTTTTCATCCTTAAACCGGCGATTCGAACATTCCTGGAACATCTGGGAGGGCAAAAACCGATCAAGAGAAGCGTTCCATTCTCTATACTGCCTATCCCTCAAAAATGAAGAACAGGAGACCTGATTAAAAACATTTTTCTGCATTTTTGCCACCATTCCGTTGCTTTTAAAACTCTTGTGAGGCCCATACCATAGTCTTTAAACTGACCTATCTTCTCCCAGATTATAATCCCTTAGGCTCGGTGAGCTTCATCCATCGAAGAAGCAGAAACTTACCCTCGCCCTAAAGACTTGAGGGGGTACCACGGGCTAGGCCCGTGATACTTTACTGAAATGAGAACACCACAATTAAATCGAACAAACTGGACCACCTATTTTACCACTTCAGCAACAACTCTCTAATTTTTAGGATACGAAAAAAAGGCTGATGAGAACTGGGGGGTGAAAATTTCTCTTGTCCATTTTAATCGCTCCGTTTGTTAGATCGCCCTCAAAACCAAAAAGATATTTTGAGCACTTTTTTATATCTCGCTTCTCTTATGAAGCACCAACATTTACTAAGAACAGATTATATTTTACTTTACGCTTTTAAGTGCTAGGTTACTTTTCAAGGCGTAATTACTACCAAACTTTAACTCTTACTAGAGTACACAATTCAAAATGGCGCGGTCAAGAAAAATATTTCTTTTTTTCAAAAAAATTTTTTTGTTGATAAAATGATTCTTAAAAGACACACGGTGTTATTTTCCTCAAATTTATTTTTTAGATGAAAAATAATTAATTAGCAAGGCCTTCCTATCGAGGGCTCCAGCCTAGGAAATACAACAAAAAACTCAAGAATCCGTATTTTTACGTACGTATTTTTACTGATTTTAATTTTCGAGAAAACTCCCTACCGTTACTCAAAGAAACGGTATTGAGAGAGTGGTGATAGATAAGCAATAGGCAATTTGGAGATTTTTATGCATCTAAATAAGATTATTGAGGATAGCAAAATTCACCCCAATAAATTTCATAACTTTATGGTTTATGAAGCGATTAAGCGCATCTTGTCAGGAAGAGAATTTGATTCAAAAATGACTTCTTTGATAGAACAACATCGGCTTACAGAAATAAAAAATCCTTTCTTTATAAGGGCTAATCAAATGCCACCCCTTTCCGTCGACGTCGGCTTACAAATCGCATTCCATTGGCGAGATATTACGAAGCGATATATGCAGACGCTTTTAATCAGTTTGGGGAAATTAGCAGACAATGTTAGCCAATTAGATCTGCCCTTTGACTACGTCATTTGCGCTTTGCAAACAGGCATCACTGTGATTTCAGATGATTTTACTCATACTTTCGCCGCCTTAAACAAAAAGGAGCAGCCAGGTCCTGATGGAACACATTATGTGTGGTGGGAAACGAATATATTAAGCCCCTTAATAAGAGCCTCTCACCAGAAAAGTTTGTCTCCCGACATCACAGTCGCCCCCAAGATCCAGCTCTTGCTAGAATCTATGAACAAACTCGCCAAAAACCCCTTGGGATTTGCCATTCAACTTCGTGTCGTGGAATCTATCGCTTTAGATATGGTTTTACTCTTACTGACATTATTTTCAAAGATCGAAGTCCAAGGGAAAAAAATATTTAAATCATCCGATATGCTGTCGTGGATTACGGCCCATATTGAGGATGAAGGTTTTGAGGAACAGCATACCCCTTATGAAAATCAGGAAGCAATGAACATTGTGAGAGCGGCAGATCAGAAAGACCTTTTTCGCCTTGCTGAAATGTATGTGAATCGCTGGAGAGAGGCGATTGATGAGCTTTATGGGTTTCTTTATGGAAACTCCATAGATTATAATGGTAAATCTAAAATGTATGCGGCTATTGAAAATAGATGCTGAAAATGAGATGAAGAGAAAGTATGTTTTTAGTTTACATCTTTTTATGAGATGAGTGAAAAAAGTGAAATCATTTTACTAACGAGTGACCAGGGAAGCTAAAAAATGACGGACAATACGAAAGCAAAATCGCTTAAAGACTACAATGCCTCCATTCTCCCCCGCTTACAAGAATTGTGCGAGCCTCTTAAAATTTTTGATATTTCGAATTTTGCCTATGCGAAAATTACCAAAGACCAGAAATTGTTTAGGATTGGTACGCATGAGAGGTATACCGAGCTCTTTTTTCAGCATGATCTTTATAATCGGATCAATGCCTATATGAATCTTATTCATTGTACTTCATTTTCAGAAGAAAAAAGGACTTTATTTTTTTTATGGGATCATACAGGCCCTTTAGAAAAAATGAGAATGTCTGTGGATATGTGGAATGGAATTTCATTTCACCAAATAACAAATGATTATATAGAAAGTTGGACATTTGGAGGTTTATTAGAAAACACAGAATTAAAAGTATTTTATTTAAATAATCTAGGTTTGTTGAAAAAATTCTTTACTTTTTTTAAAAGTGCTGCAAAAGACCTCATTGATATCTCGGATAAAAACAAAACCATCGACATTGTTTTTCACGATAAAAGTCAAAACCCCTATCACGCGAATCCTGAAAAAGTTATTGAATTTAATAAGAAAATTTTTTCCAAGAAATATTGCTTCTCCACGGGAGAAAAAGAATTTTATTTATCTCACCGAGAAATTGAATGTCTTCAGTATAAAAGCCAAGGGTTTACGGCAAAGCAAATTGCAAGAGAATGTGGGATCTCTCCTCGGACTGTGGAAACCCACTTCAATAAAATTACTCTTAAATCTGGAATTACAAAAATTAACCATTTAATTCACCTTTGCAAAGAAGAAGGGCTCTTATAAAAGAAATTTTGCATAAATATTTATGTGAAAATAATAAATAAAAAAATATACTTTCTATTTTTTTATCTTAATTGTTTTGTTGAAAAAACAAGTAAAAAAGAACAAAATTTTCTTGACTTTTATTTTTTATATCCCTTAAAGTCGAAGCCATGGTTTCGATAATTCCAAGAAAGGAGAACCTCCACATCCAGCGATAGTCCCGACGGAAAGAACGCAGAGGAGGGGGGATAGGACGCATGTCAGGTAGAGATATAGGTATGGCTTTGTGGGTGATCTTTCTGTGGTCCTCGAACTTAATTGTTCAAAAAATTGCTGTGGATCACCTTTCTATTTTTGTTTTAAGTTTTTTAAGGGTTGGTTTGGTTTTTCCCTTACTTTTTTTCTACCCCAAACCTAAAAAAAGCTTGTGGAAGTATTTTCTGTGTGGATTCTTCTTACTCGCACTTTATTTAACCCTCTTCGGATTTGGACTTAAATCAGATATCGGCGCAGGCCTTTCTGCTTTTTTCCTCCAGGCCCAGGTCTTGTTCGTTATTCTTTGTTGTTTTCTGATGTTGGGGGAAAGGCCCACCTGGTGTCAAATCGTCGGACTTATTATTTCTTTTTTGGGAGTTTATCTTTTAACTGCCACCTCTGACCCTTTAGACGTTCCTTTTTTTGGTGTGGTTTTCCTGTTAGCTGCCTGTGTTTCTTTTGGAATCGGCATTGCTTTTTCAAAAAAATACAAGATTGGTGATAGCATGTCGGATGTAACGTGGCTCTCAATGGCCGCAGCCCTTCCTTTGTTTTTATCCTGTCTTTTCTTTGAGGGGCCGCATCAAACTTTAGATATCATGATCCATCTCTCTCCCCTGGCTCTTTTTTGTGTTATATTTGCAACTCTTTTATCAACCATCTGGGCGACCTATGTATGGTTAATATTACTTCAAAAGTTTCCTGCGTCTTCTGTAACACCTTTTATGTTGTTGTTGCCCGTCTTTTCGAATATTTTATCCTATATCATTATGGGAGAAACATTGACAATGCTTCAAATGATCTCTGGCGTTGTGATTATTTTGGGCGTTATGGTCGCTCAAGGAGCTCATAAACATATTCCGCAGCTCATATATTGGGTTAAAAACAGGGGAACTTCATGATTGATTTAGAAAAATTACGATCTTTTTATTACGTCATTAAAGAAGGCTCTCTTTTAAAAGCGGCTGGCGTGTTGGATAAAAACCATACCACCCTCAGTAAGCACCTGACAGAACTGGAAGACACCTACAAGGTCAAGCTTTTTGTCAGGAAGCGAAAAAGGTTAGAGCTAACGGATAAAGGAAAAGATCTTTTTAAGCTTGCTCAAAGCACCATCCCCAACCTCGAAAATGGAGCCACTGAAATCTTATTAGCTCCGACGGAACAATCAAATAAGCTGCGAATTATTACGACAACGGGAATTATCGGAGTGTGGCTTATTCGAAAAGTCAAAATATTAGCGGGAGTATTTCCTGACTTGCAAATCGCCATTATCACAACCAATGCGGATATTGATTTTGAGACTTCAAAAGCAGATGTAGGTGTTTTACCTAAACAACCATCCAAAGACTTCTCTCAAAAGAAAATAAGAACCCTACATACTCAACTTTTTGCAAGCCCTGAATATCTCTCACTGCATGGTTATCCAAAAGATCTAGAGGATTTAAAAAATCATAAATTAATTAGTTTTTACTCGGACTATGAAGGTAATATTGGCAATGTAGATTGGCATTTAAAAAGAGGACTTCCTGACCATACTCTGCGAGAGAGTTATCTCAGTATAAATTCAGGCTTTCTTCTTTTTGAAGCTGCGTGCCAAGGACTTGGTATTATGACTCTTGGGGAAGAGTTTGAGTATATCCAAAATTCAAATCTTATCCGAATCCTTCCTAATGAGCCAGGGCCAACAATTGACATTTTTTATATAACACGCTCGGATACAGTATCCACAAAAATTCAAAAAAAGTTTTTAGAGATTTTATCTGATTAAGGGTTTTTTAACTGTTTGATAGTATCGTAAAAATTTTTCTTTTTTTTTTTTGTGAAACGTGATATTACAAAAGAGTTACTTGTTAAGTTATTTTAAATTTCATGCAATTAATATAAAGGAAAAGAAAAATGATCAAGAAAATTGACAAATCTCGAATTCACGGTCTTACAATGGTTCTCAAAACAACCGGTGTGTAATTGAGCCGTCCTGTTGTTGAATAAGTCTCTGGTGTACTTATCTGAAGCTCTCCCAGTAAAAGGAAGAGCTTTTTCTTTAAGAGTATCCTTCAATCTTTCCTTAAGAGACAGCCTTAAATATCTTTTAGAAGTTTGTAAGGCAGTAACTTCTACTGAACTTTTTCTTTTAGCCAATCAAAAACTAGCCTCCTTAAATATAGAAGAAAAAATTTCTGGATTCTTAAGCGCAATTCATGCTGACTTATTTAATGCTATTGAAAAAGAAAATATAAATGAAATAAACGAAATTGTTTTTAAATTAACAGAATATAATTTCCACATTAAAGAGATTACATATACAAATATATCTACATTAAATAATTATTATTATCTATTGTTTAAGAAAATTTCTTCTCAAGAAATAATTGAAGATATCATATTTTTTCCCCTATCTTTACAAGATTATGCATGTATTAAAAAAGCAACACAGCGTGGTTTTAAAGTGTTAGAGTATTTAACCCCCAATTTCTTTGAAGAATCTCAAGAGCTTATTGGCGAAATCCTTATCTTAAATACTCAAGGTATAAAACAAGGATCAAGCGCTGATCTGCTGGGGATAATTTATAAAAGCTATTTGCATAAATGGAAAAAATTAACAGATATTATTGATTTTCTCATCCACGAACAGTCTCACTTATATGTGTATTTATTAAACAATATTGACCCCATAGTTCTGAATCCAACTGACCTCCACACATCACCCTTAAGAAAAGAAAAAAGGCCTCTTATGGGCGTTTATCATGCCACTTTTGTTCTTGCACGAGTCTATCATGTTTTAACGAAGGCCCTTGATCTTAATGAAATTCCTGCAGAAGAAAAAGATTATTGCAAAGAGCTTCTAGACTATTATCAAAAACGGTTCAAAGTAGGATTGGAAGTCCTCAAAACTCACGCCAAAATGACACCTTTAGGAGAAGGGCTTATTCTTTCTGCCAGCAAACTTGTGCCATAAAACAACCCTAAACGGTTGCTTATCTCAGGGCAGGCCCCCTACAGACAGAGGAATAAACCCTTTTAAATCCAAAGAAACGCTCCCATAAGCAACAGAGCCCCTGTACCCAAAAGAACCCACCCCATATAGGCTTTTTGGGGGGGACGATTATCATTCGCAACCTTTGAAAATAAAGGTGAGAAGGTTTTCGTTTTGAGAAAAGGCTTCTTTTCAGGAGGCCGCACAATCATTTAACCTCCACGCTTAGAGAGAGGTTGAAAATGCCGCATCGCATGACCTGTGTAAAGTTGACGAGGGCGTCCTATTTTTTGGGAAGGATCTTCAATCATTTCCATCCATTGGGCAATCCATCCCACCGTACGAGCGACAGCAAAAAGGGCAGTAAACATAGAGGTTGGAATTCCGATCGCCTTAAAAATAATTCCTGAATAAAAGTCTACATTGGGGTAGAGTTTTTTTTCAATAAAATAAGGATCCTCCAGAGCAATCTTTTCCAGCTCTTTTGCAAGCTCCAAGAGAGGTTCGTTTTGCAACCCCAGTTCTGCAAAAACTTCCTGGCACACTTTTCTTAAAACAGAAGCCCGTGGATCATAATGCTTATAAACGCGATGACCAAACCCCATGAGTCGGAAAGGATCCTTTTTATCTTTTGCTCGTTTAAGAAATTCCGGAATTCGATCCTTATGGCCAATTTCAGTGAGCATATTAAGAACAGCTTCATTGGCTCCTCCATGGGCAGGCCCCCAAAGACTAGCAATTCCCGCAGCAATACAAGCAAAAGGATTAGCTCCACTGGATCCTGTCAATCGCACTGTTGAAGTGGATGCATTTTGTTCATGATCAGCGTGAAGAATCAGAATTTTGTCCAAAGCTCGCGCAATGACGGGGTTAACAGTGAAAGAAGCGGTCGGCGTTGCAAACATCATATAGAGAAGATTTTCCGCATATCCTAGATCATTTTGGGGATACATAAAGGGCTGGCCAATAGAATATTTATAAGCCATGGCTGCAATGGTAGGCATTTTGGCAATAAGGCGATAGGAAGCAATCACGCGTTGCTGGGGGTCCCGAATATCAAGACTATCATGATAAAAAGCTGACAGCGCTCCGACAACACCAAGCATAACCGCCATCGGATGAGCATCTCTTCTGAAACCGCTATAGAAATTCCGCAACTGCTCGTGGACCATGGTGTGAAAGGTGATATTTTTTACAAACGTCTGAGATTGTTCTTCTGTAGGCATTTCCCCTTCCATGAGGAGATAAGCGACCTGTAAAAAAGTGCAGTTCTCTGCCAGTTCTTCAATAGGATAACCTCGATGCAATAAAACCCCTTTTTCACCATCGATAAAGGTAATCTTAGACTCACAGCTCGCCGTTGACGTATAGCCAGGATCATAGGTGAAACATTCAGTTTCGCCATAAAGCTTTCGAATATCGAGGACAGGAGGCCCCATTGTGCCATGAAGGATAGGAAGATCAATCGATTTCGACCCTCCTGGCCGACCAGGAGTAACGTCAAGATGGGCAAGATCAAAGTCTTCGTCCAAGAAACGGGATGTCATCAAAAGAGGCCTTTCTTATTCTTAACAAAATGGTACCTCGGACTATCTTAAGAATCAATTTAGAATTCAGAAAATATATTCTTATTGTAAAATAGCCCGCACTCTCTCAAGAGTCTTATCTTTTCCAAGAACATACATGATATCAAATACACTGGGAGAGACATTTTTCCCTGTCAGGGCAGCCCGTAGAGGCTGAGTCGCTTTCGTGAGCGTTAGCTCCCTTTCCTCTGCAATCCCCCGAATATACTCCTCCAGCTTTGCCTCCGTCCAAGAATCTTCGGGAAAACAGGATAAACGACTTTCCATCACTTTAAGAATCTGAAGACCTTCCTCATTCAAAATTTTTTGGGCAGCCTCATTTAAAGGTTGGGGAGCGATATAAAAAAGTGAATTTTCTACAAGTTCCAAGAGTGTCTTTGCGCGTTGTTTAAGGCCTGCCATTCCTCGATGTAAGAAGTTGCGTGCGTCTGCATTCACTGGAATCTCGTATTTTTTTTCAATGAAAGGAACAACCAAATTGACAAGGCGATTATCATCTGCTTCCCGCAGATAATGACCGTTGAGATTCGTCAATTTAACAAAATCAAAACGCGCAGGCGACTTTCCCACATGATCAAGATCAAACCATTGAATGGCTTCCTTCGTTGAAATAACTTCATCATCGCCATGGCTCCATCCCAGCCGTAACAGATAATTCCGTAAGGCTTCGGGTAAAAAACCCATGTCTCGGTAAGCTTCAACGCCGAGCGCTCCATGACGTTTAGAAAGTTTAGCCCCATCAGGCCCATGAATCAGGGGAATGTGGGCATAATAGGGAACGTCCCATTCCATAGCCTTGAAAATGGAGAATTGACGGAACATATTGGTTAAATGGTCGTCTCCTCGGATAATATGAGTGATCCCCATGTCATGATCATCCACAACAACGGAAAGGTTAAAAGTAGGAGTCCCATCGGCTCTTAAAAGAATCATATCATCTAATTGTTGATTGGAAACGCGAACTTCTCCCTGAACAAGATCATGAATGACCGTATCTCCTGTCTGAGGGGCTTTAAAACGAATAACAGGGTTGACTCCTTCTGGGGCTTCTTGGGGAGAACGATCGCGCCATCGTCCATCATAACGGGGGGGAAGTTTCTTTGCCCGCGCCTCTTCTCGCATAGTTTCCAGCTCTTCGGGGGTGCAATAGCAATAATAAGCCATCCCTTTCGCTAACAGGTCTTTAGCAACCTCAATATGACGGTCCTTGCGATCAAACTGATGGACGGGGGTTTCATCCCACCCAATTTCTAACCATTCAAGACCTTTATAAATCGCTTCAACCGCCTCTTGGGTGGAACGAGCTCTATCCGTATCTTCAATCCGCAACAACATCTTTCCTCCATAATGGCGCGCAAAAAGCCAGTTAAAGAGGGCGGTCCTTGCGCTTCCGATATGAAGATAGCCCGTAGGAGAAGGAGCAAAACGAACGATGACAGACATAAAGAGGTTCCTTTTTTGATCGTCTTTTGAAATTTGACTTTATCCTATGGAATGCTTGAGAAGAAGATAAAAAATCCAATTTATCTTATAGGCGACAAAAACATCTTCCCTCTTTTCTTTTTGAAATTTACAGGTAATCTTTTTTGATAAAATTAAAAAACAATTTCACGAGAAATATGAAAAATCGAAACCCTCTTTCTACTTCTTTTTTCAATGATTTTCACCGCTGGCCTTTATGGCTGCCTGTTTTTTTAGGCCTTGGTATTGTTTTTTATTTTAATCTTTCCTTTGAACCGTCTCTCGGGTGGGCTTTTGGAGGGATTTTCTTCTTTTGTCTTTCTCTATGGAGAATCCGCCTGCAAACACTTCGCTTAGGAGTCTTAAGCTTAGGACTTATAGCTCTTGGTTTTTCGGCAGCGCTTCTTCGAACCCATTTTTTACACACAGAGATGCTTCAGTATCCCTTACCCTCTCTTCTCTTAGAAGGTCGCGTCACTCAAGTCGAATTAAAACCCACGAAAAAAGGAGCCCTTTATCAACGTATTATCCTGACCGATCTTCAGGCTGAAACGCCTGAACAGCTTCCTCAAAAAACTCGTCTTACTTTAAAAGGAAAGAGAGAGCATCTTTGGCCGGGACAAATCATTCGTGTTCAAGCCAAACTGAATCCCATTCCTGAGCCTTCCCTTCCGCGGGGGTTTGATTTTCGTAGGCAAGCTTATTTTAATGGCATTGGTGCAACGGGTTTTGCTCTTTCCATTCCCGAAATTTTAGGATTTGCGCCCTCCTGGCGTGATCGCCTTGAAAAACGTCGAGAAGAAATTACTTCTTATTTTCTCACACACATGACTTTTCCCTTAGGTGCCATTGCAGCGGCTCTTATTACGGGAGATAAAGCTGCTATTCCTGAAAATGTGCGAGAAAATTTTGTTAACGCAGGTCTTTCTCACATCCTCGCTATCTCTGGCCTTCACCTCACTATTATTGCAAGCGTTGTTTTTATGATTATAAGGCGAGGCATAGCTCTCATTCCTCCTCTTTGTCTGGCCTATAATAGTAAAAAAATAGCGGCCTTAGGCACAATTCTTATGACGCTTCTTTACCTTACTCTTTCAGGATTTGGGATTCCTGCACAACGCGCGTTTATTATGATCTCTGTTGTTATGGGAGCTATTCTGATAGATCGAACGGCTCTTTCAATGCGCACCGTCGCTCTCGCAGCTTTTATGATTCTCCTCTTTACACCAGAGGCGCTTTTAGGTCCCAGCTTTCAGCTTTCGTTTGCTGCTGTGGTTGCTCTTATTGCCGGCTACGAGGCTTGGAAAAATCCATTAGCTTATTGGATCATGCAAGGAGGCGTTTTTCGAAAACTGCTTATTTATGGAGGGGGGCTTGCCTTTACTTCTCTTCTCGCAACAGCGGCGACTCTTCCTTTTACCATCTACCTTTTTCATCGTTTTAGCCTGCATGCGATTGAAGCCAACTTTGTGGCTGTCCCTCTCACGAGCCTTGTTATTATGCCAACGGCACTTTTAACATGTCTTTTAACCCCTCTGGGCTTAGGGGAGGGGCCTCTTTGGTTGTTTGAAAAATCTTTAAATCTTTTAACACAAATCGCTTTATCTGTCTCATCTTGGCCGGGAGCAAATATCGGAATTCCTCATCCCCCTCTTCTTGCATTTGTCTTTGTTATTGTAGGAGGACTTTGGCTTTGTCTCTGGCAACATCCTTGGCGAAGATGGGGATTTCTTCCCATGGGGGCAGGTTTTTTAGCGGCTTTCGCAGGAGAGCCTCCCCACCTTCTTATTGATGGACAAGGAAAACTTGTAGCCCTTTATCAAGAAAAAATCCTTCACTTGAGCTCTTCTCGGAAAGGAAAGTTTACAGCTGAAACCTGGCAGAAATATTTAGCTGCTGAAACGATAAAAATTTTACCCTGTCAGGAAGGTGTATGTATAACCTCTTTTCAAAATATTCCTATCATTATTTCCTACAACAAAGAAAATCAGCCCTGTGAGAAAAATGCAATTCTCGTTCGTCTCGAACCCAGTCAAACAGCTTGCCCTGAAGCTCTCTTGACTCTCGATTGGTATAATCTATGGCGAGAAGGAGGGCACGCTCTTTGGATGACTTCTCAAGGTCTCCTTCTTGAAAAAGTACGCGAAACTCAAGGGGTCCGTCCTTGGACTCGCAAAGCCATACATCAAATAGATAGGCCGATGAATAGGAAGAGGGAAGAAAAATCTGTCCTCTAAATTTGATAAAGTGTTGAGGGTTATATAAATTTTTGCCTATTTTACAGATTAATTCAAACACGTTTTCTGACAAGCCACGCTTTCATAGTGGCTTACGTCAGCGGCCGCTTCAATCATTTTAATTTTATTTTCTTCTCCATACTCTTTCTCAATAAAGTCGAGAAGATTATTATAATTTTCCTCAACAGACTGTAGGCAATCACGTTTATTAGGATAAACTGGACATTCAGGAGGCTTAGCAAAAACTTGCAGTGGCATAACGACAGTAAGCAATAGGAGCATACGCATGAACGTCTCTTTGATAAGGTGATTGTTCTCAAAGAAAATTAACAAAAAGAATTTAAAAACTGGTTAATGAAAGAAAAAAGAACCATATTCTTTTTTCTCTTTTTTGGCGTAGGAACAAAAGAGGGCCCCAATGGGGCCCTCCCTTTTAAGAGACTGAATGCGTCCTTTTTTAGAAACCCATTCCGCCACCCATACCCATACCATCCATAGCTGGCATGGGAGCTTCTTTTTTCTCAGGTTTTTCTGCAACCATAGCTTCAGTTGTAATCAAAAGACCTGCAACGGATGCCGCATCTTGGAGCGCAATTCTCACAACTTTGGTGGGATCAACGATTCCAGCTTTCACCAGATCGGTGTATTCTCCCGTTTGAGCATTAAATCCAAAGTTCGTATCTTTGCTTTCCAAAAGCTTACCAATCACGATAGATCCATCAACACCTGCGTTAACGATAATTTGACGCGCAGGAGATTGAAGGGCTTTGCGAATGATATCAATACCCACCCGTTGTTCATCATTAAGCGGCTTTAAGGCCGCAAGAGCAGGAATTGAATATAAAAGAGCCACACCGCCCCCAGCGACAATGCCTTCTTCAACAGCAGCACGCGTGGCATACATTGCATCTTCTACACGATCCTTACGCTCCTTCACCTCAATTTCTGTGGCTCCGCCAACACGAATCACAGCCACACCACCAGCGAGTTTGGCAAGACGCTCTTGCAGTTTCTCACGATCATAATCAGAAGAGGATTCCTCGATTTGAGCGCGGATTTGAGTGCAACGCGCTTCAATTTCTGCTTTCACCCCAGCGCCATGGATAATGGTGGTATCATCTTTTGTGATGACTACTTTTTTAGCGGTTCCGAGCGTGCTAATATTGACATTCTCAAGCTTAATTCCAAGATCTTCTGAGACCAATTGACCCCCCGTAACAGTGGCAATATCCTCTAGCATCGCTTTTCGACGATCACCAAAGCCAGGAGCCTTCACTGCTGCTACTTTGAGGCCCCCACGCAACTTGTTCACAACAAGAGTTGCAAGAGCTTCGCCTTCCACATCTTCAGCGATAATTAAGAGAGGACGTCCAGATTGAACGACTGACTCAAGGACGGGCAAAAGAGGCTGCAAACCACCAAGC
>JBEPVR010000035.1:0-15918 GCA_041690915.1 Alphaproteobacteria bacterium | reverse complement strand
TGTTAAGCATGCCGCCAGCGTTCGTTCTGAGCCAGGATCAAACTCTCATGTTCATTTTTAGTTTTAAAAGGCTGCGATCAAGTTTCATAAAGATTCTTGAAAACAACTTTTAATTCCTAAATGTTCAGAGTTAAATCCAAATTATTTTTAGAGCTTATAGCTCCAAAAATGGTCTACTCTTAAAAATTAACGAGTTATTCTTAAAACGCATGTCGACTCAAAGATCATAAACCCGAAAGCTTTTGACCTTTGATTCATAAGATACGCGGTTAAAAACAGCTCGTTATCGCAAGCCGCTTCCCGCATATCCCTTCTCTCTCTTCACTTATCAATGAGCATGAAGACTAATGTATTCCTTAGTCTCACATTTTATATATAGCGAGGAAAAAATTGAAGGACAACCCCTCTTATCTTTTTCGTTCGCTAGAGTTTGATCCTTATACGCACGGGACCGACCCACGTCAACAACATTTTTAAAAATCTTTTGAAAAATCCTATGCTGTTAAAAATTGTGCTTTTTTAATTAACTTCTTATTAATCATTGGCACTTATAATCGCTTCCTAAGAAAGTTAAATTTCTTAAATAAACAACCAATATAAAAAGGGAAAAAAAATGTTTACAAAAATAGCTTTTTTGAGCGTTATGCTGATTTGTACATCAACTCTTGTTTCAGCAGATACATCCACGACTCTTACACCCCCTACCGTTTCTTTGTTGGATGGAGCATGGGAACAAGTCGTAACAAAAACAATTGAAAAGATCCCCTTGTGGACCACGAGCATAAAAGGAATGAATCCCATCACAATTGGTTCAACAAGTAAACCAACTATAGACTCCGTAGACTCAGTAACGGGTACGCCTGGAAGTTATACCATTAAGGGACATACACATGATTACGACGCTAAAAGACCGGACATACCAGGCACCACTTTCTCAGTGACTCTCTCTCAACTAGAACCACTACATCCAGTAGAATAGCTTCCGAATTGATAGGAGCTTTTCTTGCGCCCAAGGCAGGGTCACTTTTACAATCTAAATGTGACCCTGG
The DNA here is from genome assembly GCA_041690915.1 of Alphaproteobacteria bacterium. Taxonomy (GTDB): domain Bacteria; phylum Pseudomonadota; class Alphaproteobacteria; order UBA9655; family UBA9655; genus UBA9655. The sequence continues at coordinate 14,869 of JBEPVR010000035.1, read as the reverse complement.
CATTTATGGACAAAATTCTTTTATCTTTCCATCAACCGTTGATGGTGGAAAATACGCAGCCTGATAGAACTTTAAATAAGAACATCCCTTAGAAATATCCCCCTTATACACATAAGAAAGCCCCAGGTACTTAAAGGCAATAAGATTTTGTGGATTTCTTTTAAGCTCCTTTAAGGCATACTCATGCATATCAGTATAATTTTCATTCAGATGAGACATAAACAATATATTCCTTAATAAGGAAGGGTCTTTCCAAAACGAGTAAACTTTCTTTGTTAACGCGAGGTTATTAACTTGATATAAGCTTATGTATGAGGAAACTCCCATAGCTACAACGATGCAAGCAAAACAAATTCCCCCTCCCCTTTTCATCCAAGAGGACAAAGGAATTCTAAGTGACCGTTGGCCGATGGTGAAATGAGCTGTATAGGCCAGAACAAAAGGCACCATAAAAAGGGATATCGGTTGGTATAAAGGATACTGAAAAAGACATTGAACCAAGAAAAGAATAAAGAATGCGATGGCTTCAGGGCACTTTTCTGAGAGTGTTTTGAATTTATGAAACGGGAACATAAATGAGGAAAAGAAGAGAAAAATTAAAAGACTCGTTAATATCCCCTCTTCAGCTACAAAGCGGATTGGCTCACTGAAGGGTGAAAATAAATAATACCCTTCCGTAAAAGCTCCATTTGGAAGACTTTTCATATAAGGCGTGGCCGCTTGTCCATACTTTCCAAGTCCAACTCCCCAAGGAAAGTCTTGAATAAGAGAAAAGGTATTCTGGAGGAGGTGCCATCTTTCAACGGTGGATCCCCACTTATGCGTCATATCTGTTGGAAAAGCTCCCAGCATACGAAAGATTGTTTGAAACATAAGGATGAAGAAAGAAGACCCCAGAAGAAGTTTAAGAAAATCTCTGGGCTTCATCACCCGCGCCATAAGCAAATATCCAATGACGCCAGCTATACCTAAAAATACAGATCGGCAATTTGTAAAATATACATAAGCAAGCGAGGCGGATATAAGACCAAACAGAAGCTTCTTTGATTTTCCCTTTGTTTGAGAGAAAAACCCCAGCTGCAAGGCTAAAGAGAGGCCCACGTATTCCGCAGCTTTATTAATATTTTGAAAGGTAAAGGAAAGAAAGCGATCATTAAAAATAAAATTCAAAAAGCCAGCACTTATAAATAAGCCCGTGCCAAGAAACAAAGCCAGGTACAGAAAAACTTTTTCCGATTTTTGGAATTCTCTAATGGAATAACTATAATACAAAAATAAGGACCAAAACAAGATTCGCTCTATAGATTCAGTTTCAAAAAAATTAACGCGGTGGTAAATATAATTAAAAACTAAAACTCCACTGAGGGCTAATAACAAAGAGACTTGGCTTGAACTGAGGCGAGGCACAAAGACTTCTTTATTTCGAGAGATGGAAAACAGCCCCAGAGAGGCTACAATGTATAGGATTAAATACTTAGAAACCTCTGGTCCGTTTATAAATGGAAAATTACAAAAGGGCAGACATACACACCCCACAAAGAAGGGCCATAAGTCCCTATATGGGGAAGAGGTGACAATGAATGGAGAGAATTCCTCTGTCTGTGATGAAGCTGCAAGTTGCAAAGTAAGTCTATGACTTCAAAATATTATTTATATAAATATCAAAAAATTTTTTGATTATGTCAAGTTTTATCCTGCGCTTCCTGCGCTCATCTTCCAGGAATATATCCACCCCCCCTATACAAAACGTCGGGGGCCTCACCTTGCAAGGCAAAGTTTATAAGCTTGACCATCCTCGCATTATATTTTTAAAGCGGCCTACGGAAAGAATCTTATATCCGTCCGACCAGCAGTAAAATGAGAAGAATGAGAAGAATAAGCCCGAGACCGCCACTGGGATAATATCCCCAACCACTACTGTATGGCCATGTGGGCAAAGATCCAATCAAAATAACAATGAGAACAATGAGTAGAATGGTTCCTAATGACATTTTCGTATCTCCCAATTTTAAAAACGCAAAATATTCCTATAATTATAAATTACCATACTAAAATTTAATTTTTAGTAAAATTTCATGGTATATAGAATTAATATTATCTTAGATTTAAAGCCCAATCACATTTATCCCACGAATTGTTTATTGCTTGATACGCGCAAAACTCTCCTGGCCTTAATACATGGCAAATCATTGATGGATCACACGGAGAACAGGTGGATTCGCTCGACCAAAAACAAATAGGTTCTCCTGGAGTATGGCTACACACACAAGGCGTCCATCCTGGGACTGGGCTTCTATAACACGTCCACTCCTCGATTGATAAAGCGGCCGAATTGTTGAAAACAAGTAAAGCGATCCCGAAAGCAAGGGGAAGAATTTTATTATTTTTGCTTTTTAACTTCACAGTATTCCTTCCGTTGTTAAATTTACAAAGTGATCGTGAGCCTTAGGTCTGACATGTTTGTATCATGAAAATATTAACTATTGCTTAATGACAAAGAGGCTGAGTGGAATTTTCGTCAGGCATACGTTTAAGGGAAATTTCTGTTGTTCTTCCAATCATATCTGCTTCTGCTGTATTTGTAATCGTATAAGTGCATTTTCCAGACTTAAAAACACCTGGGCTAACTTCAAGTTCGCCGTCTGCACAATAGTTCAAGCAAATGAACCCCAGCCCTACTTTATCAACACTCCACTTAAATTGACCATCGTGAAGGGGACTTTGGGCATTTTGTAAAATATTGGCCGCTTCTTCACTATTGAGGGGATAGCATTTTGAAGGACAGTGTGAAAGCTGGGCTTCTGCCTCCTGCCCTCTTATGAAAAAAAATCCTGCGCAGAGAGTTACAAGCGAAAACACTTTCATGAGAAATCCTTTTTGATTTGTATCAAATAATATCATGTCATTGAACATTCAATTTAAAATAAAAATATTTAAATTTTATTAATCTTCTAAAAACTTTTCTGGGTTGATTGGGAAAACTTTTCCCTGGGAAGCAGTGGCCGCCAAAACTCTTCTCCCTAAAAACAAATTGGTTGTTGTCTATTGTGCTGGCGAGTGAGGTGATGCCAGTTAAAAACTTGTCTCCTTGAAAGAATATAAGTTAATCAAAAATTAGGTTATGACGAATACACTCAAATAAATAAGGGAGATTCATCATGAGAGAAGACATAAAAGTAGGAGCTATTTTTCCTGATTATGAGTTACCAGATCATACAAATGTAAAACGTAAACTGTCCCTTCTTCAGGGAAGGGACCCCATGATTTTGATGCTGGGAAGAGGAATATATTGTCCGAAAGATCGGCAGCAACTTCATCAATTGGTTCAATTTTCTTCTCAGTGCGATGTAGGATTCACACGAATCGTAACCATTAATTGCGATAATTTAATATTGATCAATGACCTTAGACTTGGCGCGGGGGCTCATTGGCCTTTCTTATACGATCAGGAACGTATTATTTTAAACGATCTTGATGTTGGGGAATATACAGATTCAACGAATAAACCCATGATACCCCATACCTTCGTCCTTGAGCCTGGGTTAAAGATCTACAAAATCTATAATGGTTATTGGTATTGGGGACGGCCCTCAACGGCTGAGCTTCATCAGGATTTAAGAGAAATCACCAAGAAATATCGTCCGGACTTTAAAATCGATACTCCCGAAATGAAAAAGAAATGGGAGAGTGGGCAAAGAGATGACTTTTACCCTTACGGAAAAACATGGGAGGAGGTTTTCATTCGTATGTCTGGAAACGTTGACCAGTTTTAAAAGAGGAAAAGATCGGAAACCTCCAAGATGAATGAACTGGCTCGCAATGACAATTCTGAGAATATGTCACGTGTTGCAATCATCCAAACTCTTTAAAAGGTCCTTTAATCACGTTCTTTTTATGGCTTGTTTTTTTAAGAAAAATAGGAGAAAATATTTCAAATTATTTTAAAAGAGAATTATTTTATGAAAACAATTGTCATCGTTTAACCTAGATTTAGATTTATTTTAAGGTCCCTGATTAATTTGGGGTCGTTAGCTGTTGCCTAAATTTAGAATTTAAAAGATGAGATTGTAAAATGAAAAATTTAAAACTCCCTTCTATTTGGCTCCTTGCTATTGTTGCAGGGCTTCCCCAAATTTCGGAAACCATTTATACCCCTTCCCTTCCTGATATTGCTCGAAGCTTAGCAGTCTCAGATGCATGGGTTGAATATACGCTTACTATTTATCTCGCAGGCTTTGCCGTTGGAACGCTATTTTGGGGAAAGCTTTCAGACAAATTTGGCCGCAAGCCGTGCCTTTTGGTCGGCCTTTTCATTTTTGTTTGGGGATGTGTGGGCTGCTATTTCTCTGACTCCATAAACCTTTTAATGATCAGTCGATTCATTCAAGCCTTCGGTGGTAGTACAGGAAGTGTGTTAGGGCAAGCGGTTGCTCGAGACGCTTTCCGGGGTGTTGAACGGGGGAAGGTATACTCGACGATTGGGGCTGCTCTTTCTTTTTCCCCCGCGATCGGACCTTTTGTGGGAGGTGTTGTGGACCAAATGTTCGGTTGGTCTTCTATCTTTCTTCTTCTTATGATGGCGGGTATCCTTGTTTTTATTTCGGTCATTCTTAAACTTCCTGAAACTCATCTCGACCGAACGTCCTCAATTTCTCTTAGAAAAATGAGTTTAGATCTTTTGAAAGATACCCGCGTCCTTGGTTTCGGCATTTTAGTTGCTGCTGTTAATGGAATTCATTTTAGTTATTACGCTGAAGGTTCTTTCTATCTCATTGATTTTTTAGGTTTAAGCCCCTCCGTATATGGGTTAACCTTTGTGGGTCTTGCGTCGATGTCCTTCTTTGGGGCATGGCTTTCAAGAACTCTTCACAATCACCTCACCTCTAAAGCTATTTTATGGAGAGGCATTCTTGTGCAGCTGGGGGGAGCAAGTTTTTTTCTTATCGCAATAGTGGCCTGCGGAATTTTTTCTCTACCTCCGCTTCTTTCAATGGTTGTCACCGTGGGAAGTATGGCGATCATTGCGGCAGGAAGTTCCATGATTATTCCTAATTGTCTCTCCTTAGCTCTTGAGGAATACCAGCACAGCATTGGAACGGCCTCATCCCTCTTTGGATTTTTCTATTATGCGCTTATTTCTCTTTTTACACTCGTGATGGGTACCTTACATAATGGGACCCTCTATCCTATGCCCCTATATTTTTTCGGAATTGTACTTTTAATTTTGGTTGTTTTCTTAAAAATGATTGGAAGAGAAGAAAAAAGAGAGGGATAAAATCTTCTGGGTGGCTCGCACTAAGGTGAGATCCACCCAGACTTCTTAAAATTTATCAGGAGTCATTAAAGACTCTATCGTTCTAAAACAGTTTTTTTCTTTGTCATATTCGTAGAGAACTCCCATAGATATATCAAAGTTCCAAGCATGAAGGCTTAGAGAGCCTTGTTTGACTCTTTCTGCAATCCAGGGGAAAGTTTGTAAATTTTTTAAAGAATTAATGAGCGAATATTGCCCACAAAGAGTGGTTTTTTCTTCAAGTGAACTTTCGGGATGGTAATTTATAATGGCCTCATGGGCTACTTTTGCGAGCTCCATCCATTTAGTGAGGAAGCTTTTGGATCCACAACTCTCATGGGAGTACTCTATAAGCGTTTGAATGCCCCCGCATTGAGTATGGCCAAAAAGAATTACATGGCGAATCCCCAGGACGCAAATCCCAAATTCTAAGGCTGCGCTTGTTCCATGGTAGGATTGATCCTCTTCATAAGGGGGAATAAGGTTAGCCACATTGCGAATGACAAACAAATCTCCTGGTTGACAGTTCATTACAAGTGCGGGATCTACTCTCGAATCAGAGCAAGCAATCATAAGGACTTTTGGCTTTTGCCCTTGGTGCACCAATTCCGCAAAGGTAGAATTGTCCTTATCAAAATAGTGTTCGCGAAACTTTTGATAACCTTCGATAAGGGTGAGAATGTCTTTTTGCATTTTTTGAGTTCCGCTAAGAAAAAAAGCGTTGAGTAACAATATTATAAATGAAGTCAGAAATCATGTCAATATCCAGGAGAGCATTAACCGCAACACAACGATCAGGATTTTTTTTCAATATCTCTGCAAATCCTTCTGCGACTCTGCGGTGGAACATAATATCATAGCGCTCGAACCGATTAATACCAGCTTTTCGTAAAGCTGTCCGCTCTAAACCCAATTCAGCGCTCATCTGGAAAATGAATGTTAAATCCGGCTCCAGCTCACCCACCGTAAACTGGTTAAGTTTTTGAAGAGGCTCATATCCTAACTCATGGCCGTAACCTTGATAAGCAAGGGTTGAATCTGTAAAACGATCGCATAAAACCCATCTGCCGGCTTCTAACTGCGGTAAAATACGCCTTTGCACAAGGTCAGCGCGCGCAGCACTCATAAGGAGAGCTTCTGTCACGGGGTTCCAACGGTCCCCTTCCCCTTCCATAAGAAGCTGTCGGATCTCCTCGGCCCCATGGGTTCCTCCGGGCTCGCGGTAAGAGACAACATCAACCTCCATCTGCAAAAGCTTGCGGTAGAGGATTTCAGTTTGGGTAGATTTCCCCGATCCTTCTCCCCCCTCAAAAGTAATAAAAGGGGCTTTATGCTTGATCATGAGCCGTGCTTTCCCCACAGAAGGTAATGAATTGAATTGTTAGTCCGGCTAAAAAAGCCAGCCATTTTAATATCCTTACCTGCAAGAAGAGGAAATTTTTGAATCCCTTTCTCAGGTACAGTAACTTCTATCATTCCCACAGGATCTCCCGCTTTAAGAGGAGCCGCAATAGGAGAGTTATAGATAATTTTAACCTGCAGATCTTTTCTCAAGCTACGCGGAATAGTGAAAGAGATATCCTTACTGGCCACCAGGGGAATAGATTTTTCCGTTCCATTCCAGACATCAGCAACATCAGCCACCTCCCCTTTCCCAAAAATTTTATAGTTCTTAAAGTAGTTAAAGCCCCAGTTAAGAAGAGCAGTGGCTTCCTGATCTCGAGCTTTCGACGTAGGAAGACCGTTGACCACTAAAATTAATCGTCGGTCCCCTTGTTTGGCGGAGGCAACAATTCCATACCCTCCAGCATCCGTATGTCCTGTTTTCATCCCATCCACTCCCATATCCTTATAAAGAAGCGTATTACGATTTCCTTGCTTAATATTATTGTAGGTAAATTCTTTAATGCCGTAGTATTTTTCATATTCTTTCGGAAAATCATGAATGGTTCTTTCCGCAATAATAGCGAGGTCTTTTGCTGTCGTTAAATGGCCATCATCAGGCCATCCGGTCGAATTAAGAAACGTTGAATTTTTAGCTCCCATTTCCTGAGCCTTTTGTGTCGCTTCCTCGGCAAATGCAGATTCGGTTCCACTGAGTCCTTCAGCAAGAACCCTACACGCATCATTTCCTGACTGTACGATAACGCCATGCAACAAATCCTCCACGCTCACTTTAGAATCAACCTTCACAAACATTTTTGACCCCCCCAGGGCCCAAGCTTCTTTGCTGACATGAAGGGTATCATCAAGTTTAATGTCACCGCTCTTAAGCCGATCGAAAACAAGGTAGGCCGTTATAATTTTTGACATGGAAGAGGGCACCATTTTTTCTTCAGCATTTTTTTCAAGAAGAATATCCCCTGAATTCAAATCCTTCAGATAGACTTGAGGCGCTTGTACTTCTATGGCGTTTACCGACGTCACAAACCAGAAAGTTAAACTTAAAAGAATCAGAAACTTACTCATCTTTATTTTCCTTCAATGGTTAATTACAATTCTTGACATAACATGCCCTGCATCTGCTAATTGATCAAGAGCCTGATTGGCATGTAACATACTTGGAAAAGGACCAACTCTTACCGCATAAGGTTTGGGGCCATTATTTTTGACTAGTTTAGTTGGAGATTGGGTAACACCCTCTAAGGACTGGGAAAGCGCCAGTGCTTCTTGCTGGCTTTCGTATCCTCCCACATGGACAAAAATTCCAGTTGTGTCTGAACGCCTAGAACTTGTAGGAAGGGGAGAAGGAGCTTCTGCAACTATAGGAGGTGACTCTTCCTCCTCAAAAAGTGTGTCTGGAAGCCTTGGAAGAGCTGGAGCAAGGACAGGAGCTGTAGCCAATTCCTTAGGAGACAGGGGGCGTTGAGCTAAGATCACTGGAGAAGAGTCCATGCCATTAAGCGCTAAACTATCATAAACAAGGGTACGAACCCGCACTTTGGCCGTTCCTTTCCCTTCAAACCCTAAAAGTTGAGCCGTCCTCCGAGACACATCGATGATGCGCCCCTCTACGAAAGGGCCTCGATCATTCACTTTAAGTTGAATTTGTCGACCATTCTCAAGATTTGTCACCTCTGCTATGCAAGGAAGAGGAAGCGTTTTATGAGCAGCGGATACATCATTCATATCGAAAATCTCCCCCGTTGCTGTTGGGCGGCCATGGAAGTTATATCCCCTCCCTCCCCCATAATAAGAGGCAAGCCCGACTTCTTCATATTCAAAATGAGGTTGAGGGTAATACCAAACGCCTTTGATTTGATAGGGTCGACTCGTTGCTTTTTTCGGGGCAGGGGTACATGTTCCTTCTAGGCATAGCACGGGCTCTTGTGGATGACTGGAACAAGCAGCAAGACATATACACACTACAATAAGGAGCGAAATCTGAAAAAATTGTTGCCGCACGACCTTTACCTTTTTATATACCCACCATTAATTAAAGGACTCTTTTCATTTCCGCAAGGGAGACTACTCGCTCCCCCCTCCCCCATCCTCCTGTTGCCATGCAGGGGAGGCGTTAACATAAGGAGACTTTTAAATAACCTGTTGAAAATATGACTTTTTGAGTGGGAATTATTACACTATTTTCTGGGAACCTGATGGAATTTTCTCAAAACGGAGGGAACCTATCAAGAACGGTCCGACGTTCACCAGGATGATGATTGACTGAAATAACAAGGTTAGGTCTATTGACTTAACTGATTCCTCAAAATATTTTCTATTCGCAATATTTTTTACTTGCTTTTCTTAAGTAATAATGATAAAAACACCAAAACAACATTTATGGTACTTAAAATGAATAGATCTTATCTTACTTTTCTTTTCCAAATATGGACCCATTTGGTTCGTCCCTATTGGACATCAAAAGATCGCTGGATAGCAGCGTGTCTTTTAGGCGGCCACTTGGCGCTGATGGGGCTTTTTATTTTTATTACCGTCTGGCTTAACTATTGGCAGAATGATTTCTTTACAGCCATTCAAGAACTTAACAGCCAAGCTTTTTTCTCACTTCTCGGTTATTTTTGCATATTAGCTGTTTTTAATAATATTTTCTTTATGTTAAAGGCCTACCTTCTCGCAAAGCTTGAAATCCGTTGGCGGCAATGGATGACCCAGCATTTTATAGAAGGTTGGACTTCTAACCGTCGCTATTATGCTCTTCAGCTAAAAGGAAATGGAAGCGATAACCCTGACCAACGAATCGCAGATGATATTTTCCAATTTATTACTACCACCTTGTCATTAAGTATAGGGCTCCTTCAGCAATCCATCATGCTGATCTCTTTTTTAGGGATTCTATGGGGTCTTTCGGGGACCCTTACTATTCCTGTAGGAAGCTTTTCTCTTTCTATCCCCGGATATATGTGCTGGGGGGCCATCCTTTATGCCATCGGCGGCACTTTCTGTTCTATTTATTTAGGTCGACCTTTGATTCGCTTAAATTACGAAAGTCAAAAGAGAGAAGCCAACTTTAGGTATAGCCTTATGCGTTTTCGAGAAAACGTAGAAGGGGTTGCTCTTTACCAAGGAGAAGCAAAAGAAAAAGAAATTTTTGAGTTAAGGTTTCAAGATATCGTTGATAACTTTAATATCACCCTCACCCGTCTAATCAAAATGTATTCTTGGAATAATATTTATGGTCAAATCAGCGGCCTTTATCCTGTTCTTCTTGCGACCCCTCGGCTTTTTACAAAGCAAATAACATTTGGGGGGTTTATGCAAACCTTGTCAGCTTTCAAACAAGTTACCAGCTGTCTTTCGTTTATCGTTGATAACTACACGAGCATTGCGAGTTGGCAGGCAACGACCAATCGACTTTTAGAGTTTAAGCTCAATTTAGAAACGATTCCTCCCTCCCCTCTTTCCCATACTGTCCACGAAGAGGAAGCAGTTCATGTGGCTTGTGATCACATTTCTCTCCCTCATGGAGCCATTATTAAGGAAGATCTTCACTTGACCTTTAAAAAGGGCGAAGACACTTTGATTACAGGAGCGACAGGCGTTGGAAAGAGCACCCTTGCGCGCGTTATGAGCGGCCTTTGGCCTTATGGAAAAGGAGAGATCAAGGTCCCCTCCTCTTCCTTCCTCTTTCTTCCTCAAAAGCCTTATATGCCTTTAGGGAGTTTAGAAGAAGTTCTACAATATCCTGCGTCCCATGCCTCAAAGAATGAAATTCACACCGTTCTTGAAGCTGTTGGACTCAGCGCCTTTAAATCTCGTCTCCAAGAGATTAATGATTGGTCACGGGTCTTATCTATCGGCGAGCAGCAACGCATTGCGATTGGGCGTGCCCTTCTCACTAAACCTCATTGGTTGGTTTTAGATGAAGCCACCTCTGCGATGGATGAAGCATCTGAAGCTCAGCTCTATCGTCTTTTAAGACAGCACTTGCCAGAAACAACCTTTATTTCTATCGGCCATCGAGAGAGCTTAAAAGCTCTTCATGTTCGTGAAATTCGATTAGGAGAGAACCCTGCCTTGAGCCAAGTTGCGGCGTAGGCTCCACCCCGTTTTGGAAAAGTAAGGAATAACCTTACTTTTTGGATATCATCCGTGGCAAGTAATGCTTTGTTTTGCAAGAAAAAACATTAGGATTACTCAGCGGAGGATCTTGTCGCCCAAAAGATCCTCGGATCAAGAAAAGTCATTGTTTTTCTTATGAAAAAAAGTCTTTTCTAGCGCAAGGATAACATGAGGCAGGATAAACTATTACACTATTTTCTCAAAACCGGAAGGAGCCTAGCATTGACGAAAAAAGAGAAGAAAGGTAAAACCATATAAATAAAAAAATAAGGACCGATGATGATCCCATCAGTTAAAGAAAAACGACCGCTCTCTCCTCATCTTCAAGTTTATAAGATTCAAATAACATCCCTTCTTTCTATTATGCATCGTGGAACCGGTATTGCCCTTTATGGAGGGTCTATTCTTTGGGTGTTATGGTTTCTAGCCCTTGCGGCGGGACCCCAAAGTTATTCCAAACTACAATATTTTTTGCTGAGTCCCTTCGGTCTTATAATTCTTATATGCTGGTCCTTTTCTTTTTTTTATCATCTTTGCAACGGTATTCGTCATCTCTTATGGGATGCGGGTATAGGCTATGAAATGACCATGGTGCGGCTTACAGGATGGATAGTTATTGTCACTTCCTGTCTCTTAACGACGATGGCATGGATTTTGGGAATTCTCTGTAAAAGGATTTGGTTATGAAATTTGAATCAAATTTACGTCGCGCTCAAGGATTAGGGTCCGCTAAAAGCGGTCTTCATCATTGGATAGGCCAAAGAATCACAGCTATTGCCTTGATTCCTCTTGGAGTCTGGTTCGTGGGGGCGTTTATTGTCCTCTTCCCTGCTTCCTTTGAAATAGCCTATACCTGGTTTTCTTCTCCTTGGAATGTCACTCTTGCTATTTTTTTTATTGTTGTTCTCTTTTATCATGGATATCTAGGGTTACAGACGATTCTAGAAGATTATATTTCCCATGAACTTATCAGAGGGAGCCTGATTCTCACCACAAAGCTTTTGAGTGGTCTCTTGGCTCTTCTAGCTATTGTTTCAATAATAAAAATTTTCTTAAATTGAAAGTAAACCCATGACAAAAGAATATTCCATAATTGATCATACCTATGACGTGGTCATCGTGGGAGCAGGAGGTGCTGGCCTCAGGGCCACCCTAGGAATGGCAGCCCAAGGCCTTAAAACGGCTTCTATCACAAAAGTTTTTCCAACTCGCAGTCACACGGTTGCTGCCCAAGGAGGCATCAGCGCAGCCCTTAATAACATGGGGGACGGTGATAATTGGCGTTTTCATATGTATGATACGGTTAAAGGATCGGACTGGCTAGGGGATCAGGATGCGATTGAGTATATGTGTCGCAATGCTATCCCTGCTATTATTGAGCTCGAGCATATGGGAGTCCCTTTTTCTCGGACGCAGGAAGGAAAAATTTATCAACGGAAATTTGGCGGTCATACCATTGATTATGGGGAATTTCCAGCTCAAAGATCCTGTGCTGCTGCGGATAAAACAGGGCACGCTATTTTACATACCCTTTATCAACAATCCCTTAAACATAAAGCTCAGTTTTTTAATGAATTTTTTGTTTTAGACCTTATCATGGATGAAGAAGGCGTGTGCCGAGGAGTCATCGCTTGGAATTTAGAAGATGGCACCCTTCACCGATTTGCAGCCCATATAGTTGTTCTAGCCACCGGAGGATATGGTCGCGCCTATCTATCCTGTACCTCTGCCCATACGTGCACAGGGGATGGGAACGGCATGGTCTTACGTGCCGGTCTTGCCCTACAAGATATGGAATTTGTCCAATTTCATCCTACAGGAATTTATCCAGCAGGTTGTCTGATGTCGGAAGGAGCGCGCGGAGAAGGCGGCTATTTAACGAATAGCGAAGGCGAACGATTTATGGAGCGCTATGCTCCTCATGCGAAAGACCTTGCCTCTCGAGATGTTGTGAGCCGCGCCATCACGATTGAAATTAATGAAGGGCGGGGAGTTGGCCCCCTCAAGGATCATATTTATCTTCATATGGAACATCTTGACCCTTCTCTTATCCATGAGCGTCTCCCGGGAATTACAGAAACAGCGCGTATCTTCGCTGGAGTGGATGCCACACAAACTCCCATCCCTGTTTTGCCTACTGTGCATTATAACATGGGAGGCATTCCTACAAATCATTTAGCTGAAGCCGTTAATCCTACAGCTCAAAATCCAGAACAAGTTGTTCCTGGCCTTATGGCCATTGGGGAAGGAGCTTGTGTCTCTGTTCATGGAGCCAACCGCCTTGGAACAAACTCATTGCTTGACTTAATCGTCTTTGGGCGTGCGGCCGCCTACAGGGCGAAAGAAATTATCTCTCAGGAAAAAACGGTCAAGCCTTTGCGACCCCAAGATGGACAGGAATCGATTGGGAGGCTAGATCACCTTAGACAAGCCAAAGGATCTTTGAAAACCGCTGAAATTCGTTTAAATATGCAACGCGCGATGCAAACCCACTGTGCTGTCTTTAGAACGCAAGATCACATGAAAGAAGGAATTAAAAAAATCAAGGACATTACAGCCTCCTATCACCAGGATATTCAATTGAGTGATCGTTCAATGATTTGGAATAGTGATCTGGTGGAGGCCTTAGAACTTGAAAACCTTCTTCAACAATCTCTTGTAACGCTCCAATCTGCTCTTAATCGTAAAGAAAGTCGAGGGGCCCATGCCCGAGAGGATTTTCCTGAACGAGACGATGTCCATTGGATGAAACATACAGTCGCTCGTCTTCATGGAAATAAAGTCTCATTTTCTTACCGCCCCGTACACCTTTACACGCTCAGCGCAGAGGTGGAGGTTATTCCACCGCAAAAGAGAATTTATTAAAAGGGAGTTTTACTATGGTTCAACTACGTCTTCCCCCCAATTCTCGCATTGGAAAAGGAAAAAGTTATTCCTCTCCCTCCAAAGGGCTAAGGATGAAGCTTTTTCATATTTACCGTTACGATCCCGACTCAAAGGAGAATCCACGACTGGATACTTATGAGCTTAATTTGGATGACTGTGGCCCTATGGTGCTTGACGCTCTGATTAAAATTAAGAATGAGGTCGATACGACCCTCACCTTCCGCAGATCATGTCGAGAAGGGATTTGCGGATCATGTGCTATGAATATTGATGGTACCAATACCTTGGCCTGTATTAAACATATTGAGGATTGCAAGGGCGCTATCAAGATCACTCCCCTCCCCCATTTGTATGTCGTCAAAGACTTGGTCGCAGATTTAAGTTTTGCCTATGCTCAATATAACTCTATTCAACCTTGGCTCAAGTCTGCAGAAAGCCCTCCCCCTGATAAAGAGCGACTACAAAGTGAAGAAGAGCGGGCAAAAATTGATGGGCTTTGGGAATGCGTCCTGTGTTTTTGTTGCACAACCAGCTGTCCCAGTTATTGGTGGAGCGGAGATCAATATCTTGGCCCTGCAACACTCCTGCAATCTTATCGGTGGATTGCGGATAGTAGGGATGAAGCAACGGGCGATCGCCTGGATGCTCTCGAAGATCCTTTTAAGCTCTATCGTTGCCACACAATCATGAATTGTACCAACACCTGCCCCAAAAATCTCAACCCCGCCAAGGCTATTGGAGAAATCAAGAAAAAAATGGTTGAGCGGATTGGGTGATTTTAACCTCTCTTACGCCTAACTAAACTTCTTGCCCTAAGATTTCTTGCTCCAAGAGTTCTCTTCTGAGCAACTCTTCTATTAATTACTCTCGGGCTGATTCTGGAGGTAGAAACTCTTATCCTTGTAGAAGATCTTACGGCTGGTCTAGAGACTCTGGCTGGTCTAGAGACTCTTGCTGGTCTGGAGGCGGCTGGTCTAGAGACTCTTGCTGGTCTAGAGGTGACTGGTCTAGAGGCTCTAATACGACTAGGTTTTTTAACAACTGCTGCTACAGCCTGGATTGGTAGCCGAACCGCATTTGTTGACGCAGCACGCTGCACTACATGATTTGCTACATCTACTGGCTCTACAGGGACCGGGACATCTACTGGCTCTACAGGGACCGGGA
>JBEPVR010000034.1:0-16046 GCA_041690915.1 Alphaproteobacteria bacterium | reverse complement strand
ATAAACCTTCTTCGTCATCCCATGTATAAGCAAGCAAATTCAATGAGTTGTTCATTTTAAACTTATACACATAAACTTCAGAAAGGTCGCCTTTCTTCTTGGTGCCGATCGTGGGATTTTCGCAGATCGCTTTGATGGCAATCTCCAGCTCTTTCAGTTGATTTTTATGTAACTTTTTGATCTTAGATTTAAAGCTAAGGGTTTGTTGGATCTTCATGATGAGAATTTAAATTCCTCAACATCCCCAAGATTTTTTTCCTCGAGAGCAAAAAGAATCTTACGGATTTCGTCATAAGACATGTCCGGATTTTCTTCGGCTATTTTGCCGATTTTAGACCAGAATTCAATTTGCTTTGGTACGGAGCGGTTGTATATCTTTCCAAAGATTTGCGCATCATGAGCGATGTTGTCCGATATTCTAATCGTTATAGTCATAGTGTAGACTCCAATGGTTATGTTTCATATTAACACAAAATGAGGCATAAAGCAACATTGCTGGTTTTATCGTTCTAGAGGAATCCAGTGTTATGGAAGCTCATAGATAGTTCTGATGGCAAAAATTTTGAAAGAAGAGTATGTTCATCCTGAATGAGACTTAAGGGTTTCTGGATTACTTCGTTGGGACTATGTCCCTCCTCGCAATGACGTCCCCCATTTTCGTCATTGCGAGCGGAGCGAAGCAATCCAGTTTTTTAAATTTAACACCTAATTTTCATTTTGATTGAGTTTATAACCATGAAGAGGATTTTTCCTTCTGGTAATCTTAGTGAGATAATCGCATGTCAATGAGTACCCCATACTCTTCTTCAGACTCTTCTGCTACTGCAGGGGATTACTGGCAACTTCTCAAACCCCGCGTCATGTCCTTGGTGGTTTTTACAGGGATTGTAGGCCTTTTATTGGCGCCAGGATCAATTCATCCTGTTATTGCTTTTGCTGCTATTCTCTGCATTGCTGTGGGGAGTGGTGCTGCGGGAGCTCTTAATATGTGGTATGAGCGAGATATTGATGTGTTAATGGAGCGGACGAAAGACCGTCCGCTTCCTCAAGGGAGAATTCAAGCGGGCGAAGTCCTCGGTTTTGGGCTGACGCTTGCCATTGGCTCTGTTCTTGTAATGTATCTCCTTGTCAATTTTTGGGCTTCTTTTTATTTGGCTGTGGCAATCTTCTTTTATGTCTGTATTTACACACTCTGGTTGAAAAGGAAGACTCCTCAGAATATTGTGATTGGAGGAGCAGCAGGGGCCTTGCCCCCTGTAATTGGATGGGCTGCTGTGATGAATGAAACATCCCTTCTACCTTGGATTTTGTTTGGAATTATTTTTCTTTGGACCCCTGCTCATTTTTGGGCCTTAGCTCTTTCTCGCCATGAAGATTATGCTAAAGCAAAGATTCCCATGTTGCCTGTTATCTCTGGCCTAGAGGCTACAAAAAGCCAAATTCTGATTTATATTCTGGGACTTGTTCCTCTCACTCTTTTGCCTGTTTATGAGGGGGAGCTTGGTCTCTTGTATGGAGGCGTGGCTCTGGTCTTGGGGGGGGTGTTCTTAGTTTGTGGAATCAAGGTGAAATATTCTCAGGAATCAAAAGAGGGTGTGCGGCTTTTTTTCTATTCAATTATCTACTTGTTTCTGCTTTTCGCGGCAATGGTTGTGGATCAATATGGGGGACTATGATAAATTCCAAAAATAAAGCTCTCTTTTGGGTTTTGCTCGGTTTAGCTCTTTTATTCTACGCTGCAGCCACCGTATATATGAAGTGAAAGCGCACCACCATTCAACTCTTATTATTCTTACAGCCCTTGCGTTTGGGATGCTGGCTTTAACTTTTGCTTCATCAGCTCTCTTTCGGATGTTTTGTGAGAAGACAGGTCATGGAGGAACAACCCAAGTTGCAAAAGCTCTGCCCAGTCGGATTGAAAATCGGGTAATAACCGTACGTTTTAATGCGGATCTCCAACCAGAATTACCTTGGGACTTTAAACCTCTCCAACGAGAAATTAAAGTAAAAGCAGGTGAAATTGGGCTTGCTTTTTATCATGGGAAGAATCTCTCTCCTTCCCACACGGTAGGGATGGCAACCTATAATGTAACTCCTCATAAGGCAGGCATTTACTTTAATAAAGTAGAATGTTTTTGTTTCATTGAGCAGCATCTGGAAGGGGGACAAGAAACTGATTTTCCCGTTCAGTTCTTTATTGATCCTGATATAGTTAAAGATCCTACTATGGAAGATGTAGAGACAATTACCCTGTCTTATACTTTTTTTCGTTTAAAAAACCCTGGGGTTGCCGAAAAATAAATTATCCCTTATATATAAAGAAGAAAGAAAAGGAGAATTCTTAATGAGTGATCGATCTAAAAATAGAACCATCTTAGGTGTTGAAAGAAGTACGCTTGCGTATAGCGAAGGCCTTCGTACTTATATGTTGGGTGTGTACAACTACATGGCTTTGGCTCTGGGTTTGACAGGAGGAGTGGCTCTTTTGGTGATTTCATCACCTGTTTTGTTTCAGGCGCTTCAGCCTTTTATGTTGCTCTTTATCCTTGCTCCTTTAGCACTTGTCTTCTTTTTAAGTTTTAGAATTAATGCGATACAGTATTCAACGGCCCAGGCTTTGTTTTGGCTCTATGCAGCTTTGAACGGTGTAGCATTTTCTGTCATCTTTATGGCCTATACCTACGAAAGTATTGCCCGGGTCTTTTTCATTACGGCAGGTATGTTTGCCGCTATGAGTCTTTATGGATACACCACAAAGAAAGATCTAACCGCTTGGGGCTCATTTTTATTTATGGGGCTTATTGGCATTATTATTGCATCCGTTGTGAATCTTTTTGTGGTAAGCAGCATGCTTCAATTTATCGTATCTATCGCAGGCGTCATTATCTTCACGGGTTTGACGGCTTACGATACTCAAAATATTAAGGACACCTATGTTGAGGGAAGTTCGACTGAAGTTGCAGGGAAAAGAGCCATTTTTGGCGCTCTACGCCTTTATTTGGATTTTATCAATCTGTTCCTTATGATGCTGCGCTTGATAGGCGATCGACGATAAAAACCTTGAGAAAAAGCCCCCGAAGAAAGGGGGCTTTTTTATTCCACACCTTGTATTGTTTTGATCCTCTCTTGGGAGGAGGTTGCAATGATGACAATGATCTGTTTTTACATATGTCAATAAAGTCCTTAATGGCCATTTTTCTTAAAAATAAGATTCAATAAAAAAACAAAAAAAGAAAAAAAATAGTGAAATTAGTTTGAAGGTATTCCATTGCATCTGATATACTCAGCGTGACACTCAAGTGCTGAAACACTTCATGCCAACGAGTTACGTTTGACAAGCCTTTGTTTTTACCTTAGAAGCTAAGATTAAATATCGACAAGGAATAGACAAGGACTGGAGACTGAATGTCCAAAGAAGATCTTATTGAATTTACAGGCACCATCATGGAGTTATTGCCAAATGCTACCTTTCGAGTTCAGCTGGAAAATGGGCATATGGTTTTAGCTCATACCTCGGGTCGCATGCGGAAAAACCGTATTCGTGTACTTGCTGGGGATAAAGTTACAGTTGAAATGACACCTTATGACCTTACCAAAGGGCGGATAACATTCCGTCACAAATGATAAGGTTTGTCCTCGCTTCTTCTTCTCCCCGCAGGCGGGAACTTTTGGCTTCAATTGGGTTAATCCCGGATCAAATTATGAGCCCTGAGGTAGATGAATCTCCTTTAAAAGGGGAGGGAATTCGAGAGTATGTTAAACGTATTGCCCTTCTTAAAGCACGGACGGTACATAGCCAGATCCCTCAAGCGTATGTTCTTGCGGCGGATACCTCCGTTGAAAGGGGACGACGAATTCTCTTAAAAGCAAACAATAAAGAAGAGGCGCGTCAAATGTTAAAGCACCATTCTGGCAGACGACATAGGGTCTATACAGGTGTTTGTGTGCTTTCTCCTGAAGGGAAAGAAGCTTGCCGTGTTGTATCAACCCGCATTTCCTTTAAACGGGTGACGGAAGAAGAGATTGAAAATTACCTTGTCACGAGGGAATGGGAAGGAAAAGCGGGGGGCTATTCTATTCAAGGACAAGCCGCTAAGTTTGTGAAATTTATATCGGGGTCTTATACAAATGTAGTGGGGCTTCCTCTTTATGAAACCGACTGCCTCCTTAAGGGACTTGGCTTTTGTGGCTGAAATCTTTTATACAGTTAAGCCAGGTCTTCACCGTATGGCTCGACTTGAAAAGGGAAAGGTAGTTGAGCTTGATTTTGAAATTCCAGGAAAACCTCCTTCTTTATTAGGAGGAATTTTTTTAGGAAGAGTTATTGAGGTTCAAAAACCTTTGCAAATTGCTTTTGTGGATATAGGAAAGGCTAAGCCTGGGATGCTCCCTGTACGGGAAGGAAAATTGCCTCCTCTCAAGCAAGGGGACGCAATTACAGTTCAGGTGAATCGCACAGAAAATCCTTTGGAAGATAAGGGGATGCGCTTGACGCGTTTAATAACCTTGTCTTTAGGCCCGCTTCTTTACACTCCTTACGCGCCTGGCCTAAGTCTTTCTAAAAAACTTAAAGACCGAGAGAGCTTTAAAAACCAATTTTCCTTACAATCTGAAGAAGGAATCATTGTACGCCATTGGGCCTCTTTAAAAGATCCCTTACAAAATATTTTGCAGCAACTCCGACAGGAATGGGAAGAGATACAAAAGTCATTTTCTGTAAAACCGCCCATTTGTTCAAGTCCGCCCCCTCATCTCTTGACCCGAATTTTACGATCTCTTCAGACTTCAGATACGCTTCTTGTGGATGATTGGAAGATTACTGCGCAAACAAAAGGCTTTGGAACATTTTCAAGAGAGACACTGTTTGATGAACGCTGTGAAGAGGCTTGGGAGAGTCTCTTTTCTTCAGAAATTTCTCTTTCTCAGGGAGGGAGTCTTTACATTGAAGAAACGCGAGGACTTACGGTAATAGATGTTAACAGTCATGGAGCTTTACGACACGCTTTATCTTTTAATAAAGGTGCGATTCAAGAAGCCTTGCGGCAAATTCGTTTAAGGGATTTAGGAGGAAAAATTGTGATAGATCTCATTAACCCCCCCAAAGTGTTGAGCTCTCTTCTGCAAAGTTGTGAGATTCCCTCAAATGTACAAATTTGGGGATTGTCTCCTATGGGGCTCCTTGAAATGACGCGACGTCGGCAACGTCTTTCCCTTCCTCAGCGGTTAAAATTACAAGTGAATTAAGGAAAAAAAGATGATATCAAAATGCCCCCTTTGCAAAAAAACGTCAGTGCCTGAGTTTCGTCCCTTCTGTTCAAAACGATGTGCCGATATTGACCTTGCCCGCTGGTTCAGAGGTGATTATCGCATTGAAGGAGAAGACGACAAGAAGGAAGAGAAAATTGAGCCAAAACCTGAAGAAGAGGAAGGTCTCTAAAAAACGAATTCACTCTTGAACAGGTTGAATCTTCTGTTGGCGTACTATTGATGTTTTGCTGCAACCTCGGCAGGAATGATTCTGATCCCAGATCGAGCACGCCCATCCTTCACTTGTATTGCAATTTACAACCTCAGCTTCTTCTTGGGCCGTCAAGAAAGCAGCGAATATAAAAGTTAAAGTTAATGAGAATCTCTTCATGAAAGGCGCCTTTACGGTGTAATGTTATTTTTCTCTTTTCCTGCCTCACAATTTAAAACCAATGAGTTAATTTTTCATGAAGTCTTTCTCACTTAAGGGATTGTTTTCTGACTTTCTTGACGTTACAAATAGGGGTCAAATGAAGTTGGGAGCGAACCAAAATGGATTTTTTAATAGGCTTAGGCTGGTATCTGATACCCTTTCTAATTGTTTTATCGATCCTTGTTTTTGTCCACGAGCTTGGACACTATCTTGTTGCGCGTTATAATGGCGTAGGGGTAGACGTCTTTTCTATTGGTTTTGGACCGGAAATTTTTGGGTGGAATGATAAAGCAGGAACAAGGTGGAAGGTCAGCTGGTTTCCATTGGGGGGGTATGTCAAAATGGTGGGAGACGCGGATGCGGCAAGCACACCCGATCATCAAGCCCTTAAAAAAATGGATACGGAGGCAAAATCACGCTCTCTCTTTTATAAGACAGTTTGGCAACGTATCGCCGTTTCTGTAGCAGGGCCAGTGGCAAACTATCTTTTTGCAATTGTCCTTTTTTCCATTCTTTTTGCCGTTGTTGGTCAGCATTATACTGTGCCCATTATCCAAGGTTTTCAAGAAGGAAGTGCTGCAGAAAAAGCGGGCTTTCAAGTGGGAGATCGTATCAAAGACATCAATGGCGAATCAGTTAGTCGATTTGAAGATATATCAATGATTATTCAAGCTCATCCTGGTGATTTGCTTCAGGTGGTTGTTGATCGAAAGGGCCACATTTTCACTTTTTCTGTCACTCCTGTCCTTTCTGAAATTAAGGATCATTTCGGCTATGTTCATAAAGTTGGGCTTTTGGGTATTAAGGGATCCGAAGCAGGATACATCAAGAGGAACTGGTGGAATTCCTGGTGGTATGCAGCGGAAGAAGCGTTTTCTTTAAGTTGGCAAACTTTAAAAGCCTTGGGTCAAATTATCGTGGGAGCTAAGTCAGCTGATGGTTTGGGAGGACCTTTGCGTATTGCCCAAATGTCGGGGGAAATAGCGCAATCGGGTTTTGTTGCCGTTATCTGGTTTATGGCGCTTTTGTCTGTTAATTTGGGGCTCATTAACCTTTTTCCTGTTCCGATGTTGGACGGAGGTCACTTATTATTTTATTTTATCGAAGTGGTGCGGGGCAAGCCTCTCTCTGAAAAGGCTCAGGAGTGGGGATTTCGTATCGGATTTACTTTAATTATAGGGCTTATGATTCTTGCGACATGGAATGACTTAAGTCACATTTTCTTTAAATAACAAGGGGTTTTCGGTGTTAAGACGTTTTCTCTTTCTATTAACAGCCGCTGGCATAAGTTTGTTTGCCACTTTTGCGTGGGCGCAGGTAAGCATTCGTTCGATTGATGTAGAAGGAAATCGACGTGTTGAAACACCGACTATCATGAGCTACATCGATGTGAAGCCTGGCCAGGTAGTAAGCGAAGATAGAGTTGAAGAAATTCTTAAAAACCTTTTTGCGACAGGTCTTTTTGCCGATGTCGTGATTGAACAACAGGGGGATCGCTTACTTATCAAGGTTGTGGAGAATAAAATTATCAACCGTATAGCCTTTGAAGGTAACAGCCGCCTTAAAGATGATATCTTACAGTCTGAAATAGGGTTAAAGCCTCGGGAAGTTTATACTCCTGCAAAGGTTCAAGAAGCGGCTCAAAAAGTTCGTGATATGTACCGTCTCAGTGGCCGATATGGAGCAAAAGTTGAGCCAAAAATTGTGGAGCGGGAGCAAAATCGAGTTGATCTTATTTTTGAAATTAATGAAGGAAACCTAACGCGTATTAATAAGATCATTTTCGTCGGTAATAATCACTTTAGTGCCTCAAAGCTTAACTCTGTTGTTTTAACACGGGAATCTCGCTGGTATCGTTTTTTTAGCTCTGATGATACGTACGATCCCGATCGGCTTGCTTACGATAAAGAACTTTTGCGTAGGTACTATCATGAACATGGATATGCTGATTTTAAAGTAGATTCTGTGGTGGCAGAGCTCGATCCTGATGAGCAAGAATTTTACATTACCTATACTCTGGATGAAGGCCCAAGATATTGTTTTGGGGAGGTTAAATTAACTCTCAATTTACCAAAATTAAAAATGGGAAATCTGCGAGAATTTATCACCTTGGAAAAAGGGGAGTGGTTTGACAGTAAAGAGATTGAAAGAGTCGTTGATAGATTAAATTTGGCTATTGGAGAGAAAGGATTTGCCTTTGTAGAAATCGAACCTAAACTTAAGCGGAATCCAGAAACGTTAACGATTGATGTTGATTTTGTAGTTAAAAAAGGTCGTGCCGTTTATATCAATCGTATCGAAATTGTAGGGAACGACAGAACGGATGATGACGTTATTCGTAGAGAATTTCGTATCAGCGAAGGAGACCCTTATAATAGTGTGAAATTAAAACGATCAGAACAGCGAATTGAAAACTTGGATTTTTTTAAAAAAGTTGAAATTAAACAAGAAGAAACAGCAGCCCCTGATAAAATCGATTTAAAAGTTGAAGTTGAAGATAAACCCACAGGATCTTTTCAATTTTCTGCAGGATATTCAACGACGGACGGGCCTTTGGGAAGCGTTACAATGAACGAACGAAACCTGATGGGCAGAGGATACGATCTTTATTCGAGCGCTATGGTCTCTAAACGGGCTATGGATTTTCATACCGGTCTTACAGATCCATATTTTCTAGGCAAGCCACTTGTGGCAGGGGTGGATGCATTCCACTCTTCCCGCAAATACCCCACAAGAGGTCAGGATCAAATAGGCTATCGCCAGATGAAGACGGGAGGAACTCTTTCCTTAGGATATGAGCTCACTGAATATTTAGGACAATCTTGGAGCTATACTCTTGCTAGGGATTTCATTGATGATATCAGGAGAAAAGCTTCCCCCTTTTTACGGGCACAAAGGGGAACATGGTTTATATCTTCTGTGGGGCACAACTTATTTTATGATAAAAGAAATAGTAGCGTTGACCCTACTAGGGGGTATTTTGCGAGTCTTTCAAATGAATTAGCTGGTGCGGGAGGAGACGTGCGTTTTTTTAAGAATAGCGCGCGTGCCGGCTTTTATATTCCCTTCGATGAAGAGCATAAATGGGTTCTTGCCACAAAAGGCGGGGGAGGTGCTATGGTTGGCCTTGGAAGAAAGAAAACCCGTGTTGTTGATCGTTTTGAATTAGGAGGAGATAGTTTCAGAGGTTTTGCGGACGCAGGTATTGGACCTCGTGATATTTATACCCAAGACGCCTTGGGCGGCCTTTTGTTTTACAAAGGAACCGTAGAGCTTGCTGTTCCCCTAGGTATACCTGAGGAGCTCGGGATTAAAGGGAGTGTTTTTTCTGACTTTGGTAGCGTTTGGCATTCGAGTAATAAATCTCGACCACCCGATATTATTCGTAGTAATAGCATGAAATTTCGTGCAACGGGAGGTGTGGGGATTACTTGGAAGTCGCCGTTTGGGCCCATTGGCGTGTGTTTTGCTAAACCATTTATGTATGTAAAACATGTGGACCGCAAAGAATTATTTAGGCTTAACTTTGGGACAACATTTTAAGAAGAAAAAATGAAAAGAATTATATTGATGTTTTTCTTGGTTTCTACGTTCGAGATGAGAACGACAAAAGCTGAAACCGTAACGGTCCCTCTTATTGGTAGGGTTGAACAAGTTACATTGGACAATTTTGCAGCTTTGAAGCTCGTTGGTGATCAAATAGCAAAAAAACGCAACGAAATTCAAGCAGAGAAGTCGACTGTTGAATACCAGCTTTCTGAAAATGAAGCTGGGGGAAAACAATTGGCCTTAGAAAAGCGTAAGCAGGATATTCAGAATATTCTTGAAAGTTCTCGTGCTAATATGAGATATTTGAGGGGGCATCCCACTTTTAAACAACATTCGTTTAAAAGATATTACCCTGAGTAAAAATTTGAGATTTGAAATCAGTTGATGGAGGAATGACCCATCGGGGCTTGCTTTGCATGATCATGTGTTTGTAAAACATGTTGACTTTAAAGAGTTATTTAGGCTTAACTTTGGGACAACATTTTAAGGAGAAAAAAATGAAAAAAATTTTTTTGATATCTTTTTTGACTGCTGGGTTAGCCATAACAATGGTAAAAGCTGAAACTTTACCCCCCCCTATTATTTGTATTGTAGAACAAGCTACCTTGGACAACTCTGCGGCTTTTAAGTCTATTATTGATCAGATTGAAAAGAAGCGCAACCAAGTCCAACAAGAGATGACGGCTGTTGAGAATGATCTTAAATCTCAAGATAAGCAACTTCTTGAAGATCAGAAAAAGCTTTCTGAAAAAGATTTTGCTGAAAAGCGAACGGCTTTTGAAAAACGTGTGCATGAAGCTCAGGAAAAGATTGAAATCAGAAGAGCCCAGATGGAGCTTGCAGTTGAGGATGCCAAAAAGAAAGTATATGAAGTTTTCTTAAAAATCGTAGAGGAAGTTAAAAAAGAGGCTGGAGCTAATATTATTATCTATAAAGAAACAGTTGTTACAGCAGACAGTTCTTTAGATTTGACAACTCAAGTCAAGACAAAACTAGATCAAGAATTGCCAACGGTTCCGGTCGTTTATAAATCTGAAGCAGAAGTGAAAAAACAACTCATGCAACAGCCGCAATAGTCGTTAGGGTTAAGTTTGTCAATATTACATAAAAAGCTTTTGATTTATGAAAAGATTTGGTTATATATTTTCTTATAGGTAACATTAATAGCTGACACATGACAGATTTACGATTTTATAAGAAAAAAGGTCCTTTTACATTGGCTGAGCTTGCGGGCTATGGCCAATGTGAGGTGGGACGTGGCGACCCTGCTTTGTTGATCACAGATGTAGCCCCTTTGGATGGGGCTGAACCTACCTGTGTTAGTCATTTTAACAATTCAAAATACGCTGATACTTTGGTAAATACAAAGGCTTCTGCCTGTATTCTTGCCAAGCAAATGATAGAAAAAGCGCCAAATCATATAGCCCTTTTAATTGCAAAATTTCCTTACCGTTCCTATGCTCTTATCGCGAATGCTTTCTATCCTAAAGAAAAAAAAGAGGGAGAAATTGCATCTACCGCCGTTATTCATCCGACCGCAAAGTTAGGAAAGGGAGTCGTCATTGGACCCATGGCTGTTATTGGTGCTCATGTTGAGTTAGGTGATTATGTAGAAGTTGGACCTCTTAGTGTGATTGGAGAGGCCGTTGTGGTTGAAGAGAATACGGTCATTGGTCCCCATGTTTCTCTTTCACATGCTTTGGTTGGAAAACATGTTCATATTAAACCTGGGGCACGAATCGGTCAAAGTGGGTTTGGTTTTTTCATGGATTCAGGTGATATGGGCGGTCATGTTCCCGTTCCCCAGTTGGGACGTGTCATCATTCATGATTATGTAGAAATTGGAGCTAATACGACGGTGGATCGTGGGAGTGGAGCAGATACCGTTATTGGACTGGGTACACGCATTGACAATTTGGTTCAAGTCGCTCATAACGTCCACTTTGGAAAGGGATGTGTGATGGTGGCTCAATCAGGTATTGCCGGAAGTACAAAATTTGGAGATTATGTTGCCGCCGGGGGTCAAGCAGGATTTGCAGATCATCTGAAGATCGGTACAGGGGCTCGTATAGGAGCCCAAGGTGGAATTATGCGTGATGTGGGACCTGGGGAAGTTTTGGCGGGAAGTCCCGCCATGCCTCTGAAGGCGCATTATCGTCAGGTAGCTGTTTTAAAAAGGCTTGCCGAGGAAAATCGAAAAAAGATCACTTGAAGGTAAGAGATATTATGTCTGCAGTAGAAGCTCAAGAAAAACATATGGAAAGTAACAACCCCTCTGAAATTAACTTAGATCAAATTAAGCGGCTTTTGCCCCATCGTGCGCCCATGCTCATGATAGAGCGACTCATTAACGTGGTTTCAGGTGAAAGTGCAATTGGCATTAAGACAATCTCTGATGATGAATGGTATTTTCAAGGCCATTTTCCTCAAAAGCCCGTAATGCCAGGAGTTATGATTATTGAAGCTTTAGCGCAAACAGCCGCGGCTCTTGCTATGCACTCCATAAACTTGTATGACAAAGAACATCTTGTTTATTTTATGGGGATTGATGAAGCTCGCTTTCGTAAAATGGTTTTACCTGGAAGTGTGCTGCATTTGGAAGTCGTAAGAACCCATCGACGTGGGAATGTGTGGCGGTTTAAAGGGCTTGCTAAGGTTGACGGAGAAGTCGTTGCGGAAGCTGTCAAAACAGCTATGATTTCGGATAAATAAATTTTTGAGAAAGTCGCTAATCATGTCTATTCAAATTCATCCAACAGCCATTATTGCTGACGGAGCAAAGCTTGCGGAAGGTGTTTCTATTGGGGCTTATAGCCTTATAGGGGCAGACGTCGTTTTGAAAGAAAATGTTAACATTCACCCCCATGTTGTGATTGAAGGCCACGCGACGATTGGCGCTCGGACAGAGGTGTTTCCTTTTGCGGTTCTCGGTTTTACTCCTCAAAATCGCTATTATAAAGGCGAACCTTCTGTCGTTGAAGTTGGTGAAGATTGTGTCATTCGAGAGCATGTCACTATTCATCGCGGCACTGAAAAGGGGGGGATGAAAACAATTATAGGGAATAATTGTTATATTATGATTGGAGCTCATATTGGGCATGATTGCCATATTGGTAATTATGTGACGATGGCGAATAATGCAACCCTTGGAGGGCACGTAACAGTTGGAGACTATGCTAATATTGGCGGTTTAGCTGCGATTCATCAGTTTGTTCGTATTGGATCCTACGCTATGATTTCTGGCACGGCGGGAGTGAATGAAGATGTTATTCCCTTCGGGACCGTCATGGCAATGAGAGGAAAACTAGGGGGCTTAAATATTATTGGGATGAAGCGCCAAGGTTTTGATCGCCAAGACATGCATGATCTTCGCAATGCTTATAAGCTTTTAGCTAAAGATCAAGAAGGAACCCTTGGAGAACGCCTTCAGAAAATTCGGTCTCTATACGGGAATTGTCGGACAGTGAAAGATCTTTTAGCCTTTGTTGAGAAACATCCTGAAAGACCATTATGCTTGCCTAGCGAATCTTGGAGTTTTGAGATGGAAGAGATTGAAGAGATCCCTCGTGTCATTGCGGCCTAAGCTCGCCCCTATTGCTCTATTTGCGGGGAGGGGAGACCTCCCTCTTTCTCTTATAAACGTTTTCCAAAGCCAAAATCGACCCTTTGTTGTGGTGGCTTTTAGAGGCCAAATAGAAGAAGAGTCTCTTAAAAATATTCCTCACATGTGGCTGTATTTTGGTGAAGTCGGAAAAGCTTTACATTACCTGAAAGAAAATCATATTCGAGAAATCGTTTTAGCAGGGAACATCTCGCGACCTGCTATGAGTGAAATTCGACCCGATTGGGAAGGGGTTAAGTGGCTTGCAAAAATTGGCCCAAAAGCTTTGGGTGATGATAACCTTTTGAAGCTTCTGATTAAGATGATTGAAGAGCATGGCTTTTGTGTCGTGGGGCCTGATGATATTTTGGCAGAGCTTTTGGCTCCTGAAGGGCTTCTCACCTCTCTTGAACCGGATGAGCAGGCCTGGCGTGATATTGGGCGAGGAGTGGAAGTTCTTTCGGCCTTAAGCCCTGCGGATGTAGGGCAAGCCATTGTGGTTCAGGAAGGGCTTGTCCTTGGCATTGAAGCCATTGAAGGGACGGATGCTCTGATTGATCGCTCAGGCGCCTTGCAACGTTCAGGTTTGGGAGGAATTTTGATTAAAATAGCAAAACGTCAGCAAGAGCAGCGCGTTGATCTTCCTGTCATTGGAGTGGAAACTATACGTAGGGTAGCGAAAGCAGGCCTGAGAGGAATTGTGGTAGAAGCAAGGCGTAGTCTTATTCTCAATCGAGAAGAAACGTTGAAGCTTGCTCAAGAGAAAAACCTATTTGTACTGGGTCTGGTGAGCGCCCGATGTCACACATCCCTTTAATCTTCTTGATTGCAGGGGAAGCTTCTGGTGATCAGCTAGGGGCTGATCTTATGGTTTCATTAAAGGAAATGAAAGAAGTTCGATTTGCAGGGATCGGGGGAGAGGCCATGGCAGCTCAAGGTCTTCAAAGCCTTTTTCCGATGCAAGATCTTTCCCTTATGGGGATTATTGGAATCTTACGTAATCTCCCCCATCTGTGGCGGCGCTTAAAACTTACAGTTAAAACCATCGAAAGACTTAAGCCCGATGTTGTGGTGACGATCGATGCACCAGAGTTTAGCTTTCGAGTCATGAAACGAGTTCACAAATTCACCCAAAGACCCCCTCTTATTCATTATGGGGCTCCCACCGTATGGGCCTGGCGACCTTGGCGAGCGCGCAAGATCTCGCGATTTTTAGATCACCTTCTCTGTCTTTATCCTTTTGAGCCTCCTTACTTTGAAAAGCATGGACTTAAAACTACCTTTGTGGGTCATCCTGTTGCAAAAGAAAATTGGCCCAGGGGGAAACGAGATCCTAACCTTCTTTGTGTTCTTCCAGGAAGTCGACAATCGGAAATTAAAACATTATTGCCTATTTTTAAAGAAACAGTTCTCCTTTTAAAAAAGGATATACCGGGTTTAAAGGTGGTTATTCCTACACTTATGTCTCTAGAATCACAGATTCGTGAAGAGGTGGGGAATTGGCCACTTGAGATTAAAATCGTTGTTGGGGATCAAGCCAGGCAAGAAGCTTTCCAGAAGTCTTCTGCAGCTTTAGCGGCGTCTGGAACAGTTGCGTTGCAACTTTCAGCAGCCCAGCTCCCCTTTGTCATTGCCTATAAGTTAGGTAAGGTTAATGAATGGTTTGCAAAAGCCTTCCTCCAAACGCCTTGGGCGTGTATGGTTAATATACTCCTTGTTTTTCAGAAACTTGGGCCTTCATTTATTTTAACGCCGCGTGCTCGGGATCTTATTCCAAGCCCTTGGATCCCTGAATTTATTCAGGAAAATTGTACGGCTGAAAAAATAGCCTGTGCTCTTGTGACTCTTTTACAGGATAAAGGAGCAAGAACGCGTGAGATAAAAGCGATGAAGGAAGCTATGGTGCTTCTGAAAGCTCCTTCTGATGCAGCGGCAAGCGCTGTGTTGGAGAAAATCTCTTAGTTTCAACATGTTAACATTTTTAGGTAAAATTTTATAAATTTTGGTTGCAAATTCCAAAGAAAGCTTATAAAAAAACTGCTCACAATAGATCAAACAAATCAATCCCTTACGTACGTGTGAAATTCTTGGTAGAAAGATATTTTTTAAATTGAACGCTTTAGGATTTTTACACGTCTATCAACATTTTCTAAAATATAGATAAATAAAAAACTGTAATATTTGTTGAAAGATTGAACTATTGTTTTGTAAAATTTATGAGAGGAAGATTGTCGTGTTTAAAAATTTATCTTTAAAAAAAAATCTAAAGTTGGTGTTAGTCCTTACCTTAGTTTTTGTGGTAGAGCCCTACGAGGTACGAGCTATGGATAAAGAAGCTGGTTTTCCTCCTATGAGAAAACGAAAACGTGTAGATAACAATTCTGAGGTAACGCACAATAATCGTGATACACGAGCAAAAACCAACCGTGGATTGAGCTTTCTCGAGAAAGAAGACTTTCTTAACGCCCTCCTTTGGTTTAAAATAGCAGCTCAAGAAGAGGATTCTGAAGCTCAATATAATCTGGGAATGATGTATGCTCTTGGAGAAGGCGTTCCTATAAATCATTATAAGGCATTAAAGTGGTTAAGGAAAGCTCGAAAAAACGGGTATCTGGAAGCCAAAAAAAACGTTCTTCTAATTCAAAATAAAATTGGATGTGAATGTTATAATAATAAAAATTTTTCTGAAGCGATAAAGTGGTTTAAAAAGGCGAATAAAGAAGGATTTTTTGAAGTCAATCTTGGGCGAGCATATTATAAGGTAGGTGGTTATCAAAATCTCTTAGAAGCAATAAAATGGCTCACAAAAGCTGCTGCAAGCGGTGATACCGATGCTGAACTCTATCTTGAGAGAATTAAGAGTGAAGGAGTTCTTCGCGATTTTACCGAAGTAAGAAAATAGCTTGAAAAATCTGACAGATAAGAACAAATGAATGGGAAGCAGATCTTAAAAAATTGCAAGAAGAGAATACAGAAGAGTAACTTCCCTCTTTCTTTTAAGAGCCTCCGCAGGGAGGCTTTTTTATGAAAAGAAAATATAAAATCCGCTCCTCAAAAAAAAGAGGGTGTGGTAGGGTCTGAGCTTAAATAATGAAAAGTGGGGAAAAATTGGTATGAAACTCGCTGTTTTGAAAGAACGAAGGCCTTATGAAACACGCGTTGCGGCCACACCTGATACGGTCAAAAAGCTCATCGCTTTAGGTTTTGACGCTGTCT
>JBEPVR010000033.1:0-16063 GCA_041690915.1 Alphaproteobacteria bacterium | reverse complement strand
ACCCG
The DNA here is from genome assembly GCA_041690915.1 of Alphaproteobacteria bacterium. GTDB lineage: Bacteria > Pseudomonadota > Alphaproteobacteria > UBA9655 > UBA9655 > UBA9655. Next base: position 16,058 of record JBEPVR010000033.1, on the reverse strand, counting down.
GGGAAAGTGGTTAATGGTAGATTTGGGGGGTACGTTTGACCAAACGCCGGGTATTGAAATATTAATGCCTGATACTCAATTTATTGAAGAGCATGCTCAAAATCTGGTGGGACTTGTTTTGACCCATGGTCACGAAGATCACATTGGGGCCGTCCCTTACCTTTGGTCTCGCCTCCAATGCCCTTTATTTGCCACTCCTTTTACAGCTGCTCTTGTTCGCCACAAGCTTCAAGAAGCGGGCCTTCATGCGCCTCTTCATGAAATTCCGCTCTCGGGTGGCGTTGATATTGGCCCCTTCACCGTTGATTTTATCCATATCACCCACTCCATCCCTGAACCCAATGTGTTGGCGATCCGGACAGGCGCAGGAACCGTTGTCCACACAGGAGATTGGAAGCTCGACCCCGACCCTTTAATTGGAAATGCGACTGATGTTTCCGCTTTAAAAAAGCTCGGGGATGAAGGCGTCTTAGCGCTTGTGTGCGACTCAACCAATGTTTTTGTCCCCGGTTATTCAGGATCGGAAAAACCAATTCGTCAAAACCTTATTGATCTTGTTGCAAAATTCCCAGGAAAGCGAGTTCTTATTGCATGCTTTGCCTCAAACGTCGCACGTGTTGCAAGTTGCGCAGAAGCAGGCCTCGCGAATGGACGTTTAGTGGGACTTGTCGGGCGCTCGCTCCACCGGATGGATGAAGTAGCGCGTCAACTCCATTATTTTAAGGACTACCCTCCTTTCCTCAATCATCATGATTCAGGATTTCTGGATCGTCACGAAACTCTTCTTATTTGTACAGGCAGCCAAGGGGAACAGCGGGCTGCCCTTTTACGAATTGCGAAAGGTGAAGATAGACATATTTCGTTGGAAGAGGGAGATGTTGTTATTTTCTCTTCTCGACAAATTCCAGGGAATGAAATGGCTATTTCCAACCTTCAAAACTTGCTCGTTCGCAAAGGAGTTCAAGTCATTACAGCAAATGATGAAGACATTCATGTCTCGGGACATCCGTGCCGGGATGAACTTGTCGAGATGTACTCTTGGATTCGCCCTCAAATTGTTGTGCCCGTTCACGGTGAGGACCATCATATCCTTGAGCAAGCCAAGCTAGCTCTTGCTAACAACGTGCCTCATATCATTACTCCTCGTAATGGAGATCTTATCGCACTCACGAAAAAAGGGGCACAACTTGTTACTCAAGTGCCCAACGGGCGGCTTGCGCTGGATGGAAAGAGATTGATTCCTTATAAAGGAGCCGTCATGCATGACCGCCATCGCTTAATGAGCACAGGACACGCACTTGTTACCCTTATTTTAAAGAAAGAAGGCTCTTTTAAACATCCGCCTTCCGTCCTTTTAATTGGAGTGACAGAAAATGATCATCTTGAAACTTTGACATCCCACTGTATTAGAGCCATTGAAGAAACTTTTATATCTCTCTCTTTAGAAGACCGGAGTGATGATGAAAAGGTTGCAGAAATAGGGCGCGTGGCAACGAGACGTGTTTTATCAAGTTATTATGGAAAAAAGACACTCACTCATGTGCAAGTCTATCGTGTTTAGGGGAGTGCCTCATGATTAGAAACTTAAACCATATTACCATTGCGGTTCCTAACTTAGAGGCTGCTATCCTCCAATATCAGAATTCCTTTGGAGTTTTTGTCACATCACCCGTAGATCTACCCGAGCATGGCATTCGTATCGCTATTGTTAATCTCCCGAACACAAAAATTGAACTTATTACGCCCTTAGAAAAAACATCCCCTCTCCAACAGTTTATTGAAAAAAATCCTCAAGGCGGCGTACACCATCTGTGTTATGAAGTTTCTGATCTTGCTATAGCCCAAAAGCAGCTTCAAAGTGCGGGGCTTGAAGTCATCGGTGATGGAATACCTAAACCGGGGTATCAAGGAAACCCGGTTCTTTTTTTTAACCCCAAAAATTCTCTTGGTGTTCTAATTGAACTTGAAGAAGTGCGTATGGCTAAAATTCAAAGTCGTGTAGACATTCAATCTGTCGGACTCATCCCTCCCTTGCACACATCTTCTATTGATACTTTAGAGGGTGTTGAAGGCATTGAAATTAACATCGAAGCTGATTTCAAACAGCACACGCCTCTGGATAACAAGGAAAGAAATTAGAGCGAGAATGACTTTTACCATCGGCCTCTTGGTATACGTAATGATCTGGGTTATTGTCCTTTTTTTAGTTCTTCCTTGGGGAGTTCGCATCCCTCATAAGGTCGAACCAGGACACGCCACCAGTGCTCCTGACCATCCTTATATAGGACTTAAGTTTTTAATAACTTCTGTTTTATCTATGTTTTTATGGGTAATTTCTTATTTGGTTTTGAGATCTTAAATTGACTCTTCTATGAAGAGAATGGTGCCGTCAGAGAGGATCGAACTCTCGACCTCACCCTTACCAAGGGTGTGCTCTACCACTGAGCTACGACGGCTATGTGGACGCCAAGATGCCACACTGGCGCCTCTCAATCAAGAAGATGTGCTTCTCGTTTAGGAAAAAAGTTTCAGAGGTGGCAACAGAACTGAAAAAAGAGTCGTTTTCTTCAGTTGGAGAATTTAACAATAAGGATCTTATGATCACGGAATATTATGATGAAAATTAAGGAATTACCCGGGCCTTCAAAACAAATGCGTGACCCTCACCCTTCTATTGCTCAAAGAAAAAAACTGGATGAAGCCCGCAAACAGCGTCTTGCTGGAGCCTTGCGAGGAAATTTACAAAAACGCAAAGAACAAATGCGAGCACGAAAACAGAGGGGGAGCGATTTTCCTTGACCCTGGTTTAATTTTCGGTATTTTAAAAAAACTTGTCTTCTTGTAAGAGGAGATCAAGGGCCTGTAGTTCAGGGGTCAGAACTCTCCGCTCATAACGGAGCTGTCGCAGGTTCGAATCCTGCCGGGCCCACCACCTATCTCAGGAGTTAAAATGGCATCCAACCAATACATCTATGTTATGAAAGAACTCACGAAAATCTATCCTGGGGGTCGAGAGGTCTTTAAAGATATTTGGTTGTCCTTTTATCCAGGAGCTAAAATTGGCATCATTGGTGTCAATGGGGCCGGTAAATCCACTCTCATGAAAATCATGGCTGGGATGGATACGGAATTTAATGGAGAAGCTTGGGCAGCACCAGGAACAACTGTGGGGTACTTATCTCAAGAGCCCGAACTCAACCCTGCTCTTACAGTTGAAGAAAATATTCTTGAGGGTTTATCAGAAACAAAAGGCCTCCTCGATCGCTTTGAGATAATTAATGCCCGGTTTGCCGAACCCATGAGTGATGAGGAAATGAATGACCTTCTGGCCGAGCAAGCCGATCTTCAAGAAAAAATTGAAACCGTGGGGGCGTGGGATTTAAGTCGCCAAGTCGACATTGCTATGGATGCGCTCAGATGTCCTCCGGGGGACGCAGATGTTAAAACCCTTTCAGGTGGCGAAAAGCGTCGCGTAGCCCTTTGTCGTCTCCTCCTGCAGCACCCTGATATTCTTCTTCTTGATGAACCCACAAACCATTTGGACGCTGAATCTGTGGCCTGGCTTGAACGTCATCTGCAAGAGTATAAAGGAACCGTCATCCTTGTCACCCATGATCGTTACTTTCTGGACAATGTCGTAAAATGGATCTTGGAATTAGACAGAGGGCAAGGGATACCCTTTGAAGGAAATTATTCGGCCTGGCTTGAACAAAAGCAAAAACGACTTGAACTTGAAGGCAAGCAAGAAGGAGCTCGTCAAAAGACCTTAGCGCGCGAACTAGAGTGGATTCGCCAATCTCCTAAGGCTCGCCAAGCTAAAAGCAAGGCCCGTATCCAATCCTATGAAGATCTTCTTGCTCAGGATGCGCGCAAAAATCAAGAAACGGCCCAAATTATTATTCCTGCGGGCCCGCGCTTGGGCTCTATGGTTATTGAAACTCAGAATCTTTCTAAAGGTTTTGAAGACCGTCTCTTGATCGAAAAATTGAATTTCAAGTTGCCTCCTGGTGGCATTGTGGGAGTGATTGGGCCTAATGGCGCTGGGAAATCAACTCTCTTCAAGCTCATTACAGACCAAGAAAAACCCAATGAAGGGGAAATTCGGGTCGGAGAAACGGTGGTCTTGGGCTTTGTCGATCAATCCCGTGATACACTTGAGGCAAATAAAACGGTGTGGGAAGAAATCTCTCAAGGCCATGATGAGATCGAGCTTGGAAAACGCAAAATAGCAAGCCGAGCCTATTGTGCAAGTTTTAATTTCAAAGGGAGCGACCAGCAAAAAAAAGTCGGTCAACTTTCGGGGGGAGAACGCAATCGTGTCCATCTCGCCAAAATGCTTAAATCGGGCGTCAATGTCCTTCTTCTGGATGAGCCCACCAACGATCTTGATATTGATACTCTCCGCGCTCTTGAAGAAGCTCTCTTAGAGTTTGCAGGCTGCGCGGTTATCATTAGCCATGATCGCTGGTTCTTAGATCGCATTGCTACCCATATTCTTGCTTTTGAAGGTGATAGCCATGTGGAATGGTTTGAAGGCAACTACCAGGCCTATGAAGCAGATCACAAGCGCCGTCTTGGCATGGATGCGGATCAACCCCATCGGTTAAAGTATAAGCCTTTAGTACGGAAGACAGCGTAATCGGAGCATGGCGCGCAGACAGTTAGGGTCCCATGCAAGTCGTTTCCGGCCCCTATGGACGGGCGCGCGCAGCACAAGTTATTCTATCGTAGACCGGAGGTAATGGATTACTCTCCCAAATTAAACAGCTCCACATTTCCCCCGCTTGCCATCGTATTGTTACTAAAGCTTTTCTCAACGGCAAAGCGGGGAAGGTAATAGGGACCGCCGACTTTGGGACCGGTTCCAGAAAGGCCTTCCCCTCCAAAGGGTTGAATACCCACCACTGCGCCAATCATGCTACGATTAATGTAAAGGTTACCCACACGAGCCAATGAGCGAACTTTGTTTATGGTGCTCTCAATCCGACTTTGAAGGCCCATCGTTAGACCATAACCCGACTGATTAATAGAATGAACCACCTTTTCAAGATCTTGGGCTTTAAAACGCGCCACATGGAGAACCGGACCAAAGACCTCTTTCTTAAGATCTTCCATCCCCCTAACCTCAATAAGAGTTGGCGCCACAAAGGTGCCCTTAAGGTTTGAGAGAGGCGTCCGCGCCAGAGGAGCTTGAGTTGCAATATAAGCCTCAATTTCATCTTGTGCCCGTACATCAATGACAGGCCCCACATCCGTTGAAAGCCACTCCGAATCTCCCATTTTCAATTCTTCCATCACTTCTTTCAGCATGGCGAGTGTTGGTTCATAAATATCTTCTTGAATAAAAAGAATTCTTAAGGCCGAACAGCGTTGTCCAGCACTTTGAAAAGCAGAAACAATGGCATCATCCACCACCTGCTCAATAAGCGCAGAAGAATCGACGATCATAGCATTCAGTCCTCCTGTTTCCGCAATGAACGGGACCAGGGCACCTCCCCTCGCTGCTAAACTTTTTTGAATCTCTTGGGCAGTTGACGTTGATCCTGTAAAGACAACGCCACTGATTCTTAAATCCTCAACAAGGGGAGCCCCAAGAACACTTCCACGACCGTGAAGGAAATGCAAAATCTCCTGAGGAATTCCTGCTTCGTGCAAGACTTTAATCGTATGATAAGCAATTAGAGGGGTGAGACTTGCTGGCTTAGCAATCACTGCGTTTCCTGCTGCAAGGGCAGCTGTGACTTGTCCCATAAAAATAGCAAGGGAAAAATTCCATGGGCTAATACACGCAAAAACGCCACGCCCTCTTAAGATCAGTTCATTAACCTCCCCTGTGGGACCGCCTAATGTTTGGGGAACTGCAAAATGTTTTAGAGATTCAGCTGCATAATAGCGACAATAATCAACGGCTTCTCGCAGTTCCGAAACCGCATCAGGCAAAGTCTTTTTTCCTTCCTTAATGATTAAACCTAAAAAAAGCCCACGCCGCTCTTCAATAAGATCTGATACTCTATTTAAAATCTCCTGTCGCTTTTCCGCGGGAGTTAACTCCCATGATTCCCAATTCGTTGAAGCTTCTTGAATCATGATTTCAAGATCTTTATGAGTGGCTTCCTTCAATGCAATAGGCTTTCTTTCAGCTTTTTGGATTTCTGTTTTTAACGTCTCAAGAAACTTACGATCGCTTAAATCATATCCTTGAGAATTTTTTCGAACGTGCCCATACAAATCTTTTGGCAAAGGAATCGGAGAATGGCGATCTCCCGAATGGGATTCAAAAAAGGCCCAGGGATCTCCTATCGTTTCTTCGAGAGGAAGGGACGTATCATAAGCTTTAAAAACAAAGGACGTATTCGCCCCATTCTCCAGAAGACGACGAACCAAGTAGGGAAGTAAATTTCGATTGTTACCCACAGGAGCATACACACGCACTGCCATCGGATGGTCTTCTCGAATAATCTTATAGAGTTCCTCTCCCATGCCATGGAGGCGTTGAAATTCGATGTCCGCCCGTTCATCTGCCATTTTAAGCACAGCCGCCACTGTATAGGCATTATGAGTGGCAAACTGGGGATAAAGAAGCCCTTTTGCCTTTAAAAGCTTTTTAGCACATGCCAAATAGGAGAGATCAGTTGCTGCTTTGTGGGTAAAAACCGGATATTCTGGGTATCCTCCTACCTGCGCAATTTTAATTTCTGTGTCCCAATAGGCGCCTTTTACAAGGCGAACCATTAGCGGCATCTTTGTTTTTCGGCTTAAAGCTTCTGCCCAATCCACAACAGCAGAGGCACGTTTTTGATAGGATTGAATGGCAAATCCGAAACCATCCCATCCTTTTAGCTCTGGGGTTGTACAAACTTTTTCAATCAAATCTAAGGAAAGCTCCAAACGAACAGCTTCTTCCGCATCAATGGTAAGCGCAATACCTTCTTCTCGCGCGAGTACGCAAAGTTCTATAAGATCAGGAAGAAGGACCCGCAAAACGTCTTCATGATGGGAAAAAGTATAATGAGAATAAAGAGCAGAAAGTTTAACGGAAATGCTGTCTCTTTCCACAAGAGACAAATTTTTCCCTTGTTGCTTCCCAATCGTTTGAATGGCACGCCTATAAGCCTCTTTATAAGTCTTAGCCATGGAGGCTGTCCGCGCCCCCTCACCCAGCATGTCAAAGGAAAAACGATCATGAGGTGATTTTAAACGTTGTTTAATGGCTTCTTCAATGGTTTGCCCTAAAATAAATTCATGACTTAAAAGATTCATAAAAATTTTAAAAGCACGCAGATTAAGAGGCTGAGCTAAAAATCCCCAAGAAGATTCTTGCAAATACCTCATAAAATCGAGTCCCCACCGTGAGGCTGTTACTAACCCATCTTCTTTAGCTCCTTTCTTACGCCATATACGTCCCCCAATTTTGTTTTTTAAGAGAAGATTTGCTGTATATGAATCTGGGATACGCAGATAGGCTTCCGCAAGCGTCATTAAAGAGCGCCCTTCTTCATGGGTTAAAGGGAAGGCATGTAAAAATTTTTGAATGTTAAACGTGTGAAGGGGAGACTTCTGCAAAGATTCGATCCAACGTTTAGTTTGTAAAGAAATCTCGGGGCGATGAACTTTAAGTGGTTCAAGCTTCTTCAGCAAAGATTCAATAAGAGGTTTTTCTTCTTGAACTTGAAGACTTTCAAAATGAGGATATTGAGATAATTGACCTTCAAAAAGCATAAAAGGAAGACTTTCTCTTTTTTATATTTCTTAAGCGATAAGACGGGGAAGCGGAACTTTTTCTAAATTTTCATCAATTTTTCGGCTTGTCGGAAGACTGGATTGAGCTCCCTTATTTAAGCAAGCCAGACCACTCGCAACAGACGCCCGCCTAAGGGCAGAGGGTAAATTCATTTCACTATCCAGACTTGCTGCAAGAACGCCAACAAAGGCATCTCCTGCCGCAGTTGTATCTACGGCATCAATCGTCATTGCTTTAACCTCCCATGTTTCTTGGGGAGTACACGCCATAGCGCCCTGCTTCCCTAAGGTCACGATACACGTCATACCAAAATGAGCTGCAACACGCTTTGCCGTAAGTGTGGGAGAAATAACTTCGAATCCCAAATGGAGAGCAAGAACGCTGGCTTCAATTTGATTAATGACCAAAAAGTCTAAACTTTTTAGGACATCCTGGGGAATATCTTGAGCGGGAGCAAGATTTAAAATAACCTTCGCACCTGTTTTTTTAGCACGTCGAATAAGTTTCCAATTTTCTTCCGGAAGAGTTTCCATTTGTAACAAAAGAGTCGTGTCTTTCGTTAAAAGAAAAGCCGGAATTTCAACTTCTCGTGCATCAAGGTTAGCGCCGCTCGCAACAATGATCATATTTTCGCCTTGAGCATCAATACAAACAGTTGCACACCCTGTCGTTGATTCTTGACGTGTTACAACCCCCATCAAATCCACAGAAGACTCTTTTAAAGAGTCTATCATAACTCGACCAAATTCATCATCACCCACAGCTCCAAAGAGCTTTACCGAAGCTCCGGCTTTGGTGGCTGCAACGGCTTGATTAGCCCCTTTCCCTCCTGCAACCAGTTGAAAACGCGGACACAGCACAGTGTCACCAGGACGAGGCATTTTTTCAAGCTGCATAACCATATCAATATTGAGGGATCCAAAAATAATAATCATAAAAGTGATCTCTCCCGATGTTTTCTGCTTTCATACGCCCATGTCACAAATTAATCAACCCCCGCACCAAAGGCTAGACAAAAGACTGGAAATCGTGTGTTATAGGTAAAGTTATCAAAAAATTTTATCGTAGGTTAACAGGATGCGGTTTTATATTAACCATGCAGTAAAAATTATATGTCTATTTTTCTTTCTATGGTTAACAGAGGGAACTGCCGTCCAGGCTTTGACAAGTGCATCAATTGTTATTTGCGCAGAAACAAGCACAGTTTATCATGAACACAATGCAGATAAAACTATCCCTCCTGCTTCTCTTACGAAAATGATGACACTCTACCTCACCTTCAAAGCTTTGCAGGAAGGAAAACTTTTTGCTGATCAAGCGCTTCCTGTTTCTAAACTTGCCGCACAGCAAGACCCCTGCAAATTAGGATTAAAGCCAGGAACAACCCTTACAGTACGACACGCTATTCTTGGGCTTGTCACAAAGTCTGCGAATGATGCCGCCGTTGTGTTAGCGGAAGCTTTAGGAGGTTCAGAAGCTGACTTTGCTAATATGATGACCCAACAAGCCCGCAAGTTAGGCATGACAAAGACAATTTTTAAAAATGCCTCTGGACTCCCCCATAAGAAACAAATCACAACAGCCCGAGAAATGGCGATCTTATCTCACACCCTTTATAAACATTTTCCTAAAGCCTCTAAGGTATTTCAAGAACAGAAATTTGTTTATAAAGGCAAAGTCCATGCTAATCATAATCACCTCTTAGGAAAAGTCAAAGGGGTGGATGGAATTAAGACAGGATTTACAAATGCCTCTGGTTTTAATTTGGCAGCTTCCATGGTTCGCGATAACCGCCGCATCATTGCTGTTGTTCTGGGAGGAGAAAGCATCAAAGCTCGTGACAAAAAAATGGTTCAGCTGCTTGAAACAACTTACGCTAATCTTAAAGCAAAAAAGCGATTTCAAAATGAAACAGAATACGATTGCATTGAAGATTTGATTTTTGCCTTAAGCCCTTCTGAAGAACGTTCAAATGCTCCCTCTGTAAAAAAAGAGAAACTACTCAAAGCCGTTTATTTATCAAATACGGGACACGTTAAGACATTAGAAGCTAAGTATAAAACCGTAGATGCTCTTTTAGAAGGCATTGAGCACGAGCTCCCTCAAAAGAAGCTAACTATTCAAAAAAAACCTAATAAAAAGAAAGCAAGCACTGAAAAAAAGCCTGTTGGTAAAAAAACAAGCGGGAAGAAAAAGAGCATTCAGGAAAAGCCTGTTGTCAGAAAAGAAAGAACAACAAAAAATATAAAGAAAATACCAAAGAAAAAAAACCCTGTAAAAAGGGCACGTTGATACAATTAAACTCATCTTTTTCCACATCGTTGAGAGGGTTGGTTAGTGCTCAAAGAAGTATGTGTATCCATCACAACAAATAAAAATAGCAAACGGTATCTTATGAAAAAAAAATATATGCTTTTGATTCTGGCCCTGATGGGAGTTCTCGTATCCAGTGTTTTTGCAAAACCAAAGAATATCATTATCATTCGTCATGCCGACAGGATCCTCCCGAATGGTGTTTGCTTATCCCTTCAAGGGTTAGAAAGAGCAGCTGCTCTCGCTTACTATTTTTCGGGAACACCTTCTTATAACACGCCACCCATTACCCACGTCTTTGCAGCCTATGACGCCCATCCTCCTCACCCTTACATCCGGTGTAAACAAACGTGCCAGCCTATTGCAAATCATTTAAACCTACCTATGAATACTGATTTTGATCAATATCATATTGCAGAGGTGGCAAAGGAAATTCTTACAAATTCCGCGTATGACAATGCAACAGTTTTAATGTGTTGGGAACATAAGCACATCGCTCCTCTTGTAGTGGCTTTAGGAGGAGAAGATCCTGGGTTTTGGCCCGAGAATGTTTTTGATCAGGTTTATATGTTATCATTTGAAAAAAATAACAAACCAACACTTCAAAAATTTTTACAACAACTTCTGCTTGGCGATAGGGCAACCTTTAAAGACGAGCCCCGCCCTCCTATGCAAGTCTCCGTCCCCTGCCCCCGCATAAGCTTATGAAAATGAATTACTTTTTCTTGATTCTGACTCTTCTTTTGGGAACCTTCTCACAACTCGGTGCCATCCCTAAGTCTGTCATTTTGATTCGCCATGCTGAAAAAATACCCAAGGAAAAGCATTTGAATTTGAAAGGGTTTGAACGAGCCGCAGCTCTTCCTTATTATTTTTCATTCGCCCCTTTATATAATAATCCCCCTATTTCTCATATATTTGCAGCTGCTCTAGATGGGTCTGAAGCTTCTCACAGACCGATTCAAACGTGTACACCCATCGCCAATCATTATAAACTTCCTCTTAACATGCATTTCAAACCTCGCCAAACCAAAGAATTAGCTGATGAGCTCCTCTCAAACCCACAATATGATCATTCAACCGTTCTCATCTGTTGGTCTCATGGAAAAATAGGTAAAATTGTTTCTGCTCTCGGGGCTAATGATCCAGGAAACTGGACAACGGATATCTTTGATCAAGTTTATGTGGTGACATTTGAAAAAGGAAAGAAACCTGCATCTCAAAAAATCTTACAAAAACTGATGTTTGGCGATCGTTTGACTTTTGCTGATTACGAGCCTTCTCTCTCCTCTGAAACGATAAAGCTTATAGATGAAGACAGCTAAGGGCGTTCTCGTATGAGTGCAATTCTTGCGTAAGTCCGTAAATTCCCATCATCTCTGATATTAGCCCCTCTCCCAAATTTAATTGGGGAGAGGGGCGTAATTATATGAAGGACGGAGTTTGAAGGGTTATTACTACCGCTCTACGTCTTACTTCTTCTCTGCAGGCGTTTCAGCAGCTTGCGGTGCTTCACCTGCTGCTGGAGCTGGAAGAGTGGTAGGCGCTGCTGCGCCTGGCTTTTTCTCAGGTTCTAAAGGTAATGGATTTCCCGCTTTATCAAAGAGCTCAATCTTTGCTTTAGAGCGAAGATCTTTTACAAGAACAACCACTGCTTCTTGAGTCATGAGAGATTTAAGCTCATTCTTAACTTCCTCAAACTTCGGAGGTTTTGCATCACGAAACTCTTCTGCTTTCACAACGTGCCAACCAAAATCTGTCTTTATAGGCTCTTGACTATAAGCTCCTGGGGTAAGTGCAAAAGCCGCATCAGCGAGTTCTTTTGGCAACTCGCTCTTTCTGAAAAAGCCAAGATCGCCGCCTTCTTTCGCTGTTTCATCTTTTGACTTAGATTGAGCGAGCTTTTTAAAATCAGCGCCACCTTTTAAGGCTTTAATAACAGATTGAGCAACTTCTTTGCTATCTACCAAAATATGCTTTAGGTGAACTTCTTTTTCCTGTGGAAAATCCTTAATAACTTCAGCATACTTTGCTTGAACCGCGGCATCGGTAATCGTATCTTTTACTTTTTCCAAAAGATAGGCTTGTGCAATAATACCTTCTGTTGCCTTCTCAATTGCCTTTTTAACTTCAGGCTTTTGAGTTTCTCCTGACGCTTGAGCTGCTTTGTTAATTAAATAGGCATCAACAGCTTGATTCAACAGCACAGGGAATAGCTTGTCTTCAGGCGCAGATTGATATTGCTTAGGAAGACTAGATTTGCCTGCCATCACTTCAGAATAGGTAAATTTCTGTCCATCAACGACACCTACAACAGGATCAGCTGCCAGTAAAGGAGTTGAAACTGCCAAAAAAGCAACCAAGCTTATTGATTTAAGAAGGGATGTATTCATTTTTTATGTCCTTACGATGGCTTCTATAAAAAAAACGAGGGTATGCCATCTTTAATACGCCTCTTTTTATGAGAAAGAATTAAATCACAAGGAGATAAAACACGCAAGAGCTTGCGCTTATCTTTCACAAGTATTATTTATAAAAAATATAACATATTTTTGGTTAAAAGCCATGTCAAAGATCATTGTCGCTGCCCTCTACCAATTTACACCTCTCCCCGACTTTCGGGAGCTTCAGCCACGTTTGAAGATTCTATGTAACCAAGAAAAAATTAAAGGAATCCTTCTTCTGGCAGAAGAAGGAATCAACGGAACCCTCGCCGGATCGAGAGAGGCCATTGATACATTAAGATCTTTTCTTCAAAAGCGATTTGACGCTTTAGAGTATAAGGAATCCTTAGCCAAAGAAATGCCTTTTCATCGCTTGAAAGTACGCTTAAAGAAAGAAATTGTTACATTGGGGGTTTCTGAGGTTAATCCTTATAAAAAGGTAGGAACTTATGTGAATCCAACTGATTGGAACGAGCTCATTTCCGATCCTAATGTTCTCGTTATTGATACCCGTAATGATTACGAAATTGAAATGGGCTGTTTTCAGAGAGCTTTGAATCCTAAAACCTCTTCTTTCTCAGATTTTCCTGCCTTTGCACAAACTCTTGATAAATCGAAGCACGCCTCTGTTGCGATGTATTGTACGGGTGGCATACGATGCGAAAAAGCGTCTTCCTACCTTTTATCTCAAGGTTTTGAAAAAGTTTATCATCTTAAAGGAGGAATTTTAAAATACCTTGAAACCATTCCCTCTGAAAAAAGCCTCTGGGAAGGAGAGTGCTTTGTTTTCGATAATCGGGTGGCTGTCACTCACGGTCTTGAGCAAGGGCAATATCAATTATGCCATGGCTGCCGTCGTCCTATCTCTGAAGAAGACCTTAACTCGTCTCTCTATGAACGAGGTGTTTCCTGCCCTCAGTGCTATTCTATCCTGACTTCTAAAAAACGGGTATCTGCTCGCCAACGCCAGCGCCAGGAAGACTTAGCAAGAGCGCGTGGTAATAAACACATCGGGGCAGTCATGGGAGAAAACTCTTAATTAAACCCCGCTCGATGTAAGGATTTTTAGGCCAAACTTAGGCTAAATACGCTTTACGGACACCCTTAATTCTTCTTTAGGAATCCTATGCTAAAATGTTCCCAAAAAGGAGACTCTCATGAACATCCAATTTATCGGAGCAACGGGGACGGTCACGGGCTCAAAATATTTACTGATTTCACATTTGCAGAAATTTTTAGTGGATTGCGGACTTTTCCAAGGACTAAAACAGTTACGTCTTCGAAATTGGGCTCCCCTTCCCTTTAAGCCTTCTGAGATTAAGAATGTTCTGCTTACCCACGCTCATATTGATCATACGGGGTATATACCTCTGTTGGTCAAGAATGGCTTCCATGGTAAAATTTATTGCAGCCATGGAACAGCTGAGCTTTGTAAAATTCTTCTTCCCGATAGTGGATATTTACAAGAAGAGGATGCGCGCTTTGCAAATAAACATGGGTTTTCAAAACACAAACCTGCCCTCCCTCTTTACACTCGGAAAGATGCGGAAGAATCTTTAAAGTATTTTCATCCTCTTGATTTTGAGCACCCCTTTGAGCTAGAGAAAGATCTCTCCTTTACCCTTTTTCAAGCCGGCCACATTCTTGGCGCTTCAATGATCAAGGTTACACAAGGAAAAACATCTCTTCTTTTTACAGGAGATTTGGGACGGCCTCACGATATCATCATGAATCCTCCAGCTATCATAAAAGAAACAGATTATTTAGTCATTGAATCAACTTATGGGGATCGTCTTCATGCCATTCGCGATCCTAAAGAAGAACTTGCTGAAGTCATTAACAGGACTGCTCATCGAGGAGGTGTCCTTATTATTCCTGCTTTTGCTGTAGGACGGGCACAAGCTGTCTTGTATCTCATTTACCAGTTAAAAAATGAGAAAAAAATCCCTGATCTCCCTGTTTTCTTAGATAGTCCTATGGCAAAGGATGCAACTAACCTTTATTGCTCGGTTGGAGCGGAACATCGACTTTCTACCCTTGAGTGTTCCTCAATGTGCCGAAGTGCCAAGATTATCAATACGCCTGACGAGTCGAAAGCACTGGACGTTGGTCAAACACCTAAAATTATTATAACCGCCAGTGGAATGGCCACCGGCGGACGCGTTGTCCACCATCTTAAAACTTTTATTTCTGACCCAAAGAATACAGTCCTCTTTACAGGCTACCAGGCGGCTGGAACGCGTGGAGAAGCGCTTATCCATGGTACTGAACGCATAAAAGTCCATGGAGAGTATTATCCTGTTCGTGCTGAAATCGTTCTTCAAGATTCTCTTTCAGCTCACGCTGACTATCAAGAAATCTTGGAGTGGCTCAGAAATTTTAAACGACCTCCAAAAGAAGTTTTCATTACCCATGGAGAACTTCTTCAAGCCAATGCTCTGAGTCTAAAAATTCAGGATAAATTTGGATGGAAATGCCACGTCCCTGGTTATCTGGAGATCGTGGATTTAAGATAATGAAAAACACTTTCCCTCCTTCCTCTGCCCTTGTGTCCTTATCTTCTTTAACGCTCAAAGCTAAAAAGTTAGATCTCGATACACGCAAACACTTTGTCGCTGTTGTCCACAGCGATTGTGCTTTGTGCAGATCTGCGGGGTTTCGATCGGAAGCAAGAATTAGTATTGAAAATGGTAAATTCCCTCTTATTGCGACTCTTTATATAACAAAATCTTCCATAATAAAGCCTGGCGAAATTGGGTTATCCGATAGCGCCTGGGGCAAGCTGAAAGTTAAGAACGATGATAAACTTGTCGTAACACTTGCTGAAACTTTAGATTCTTTTGCCGTTGTCCGTGCAAAACTTCACGGGAAAACTTTCACTCATGAAAACTTCAAAAGTATTATGAACGATATGGTCGAAGGCCGCTACTCGGATATCCAGCTTGCGGCTTTTATTACAGCGTGTGTGAATCTTAATATAGAAGAAATCATCTTTCTTACAAAAGCGATGAGTGAGTCCGGGCGTCAACTCAAATGGCCCCAGCATCCTATTGTGGATAAGCACTGCGTGGGAGGCATTCCAGGCAATCGCACAACCATGATTCTTGTACCCATTCTCGCAGCCTATGGCCTTACCATCCCTAAAACCTCTTCTCGAGCCATTACCTCTCCGTCAGGAACGGCTGATACAATGGAGGTAGTAGCACCCGTCGATCTAACCGTTGAAGAAATGCAACGCGGTGTTGAAAAAGAAGGAGGATGCATCGTCTGGGGAGGATCAGTCGATTTAAGCCCTGCCGATGATGTGCTCGTTCAAGTGGAACGCGCTCTTGATCTGGATAGCCAAAGTCAGCTTATTGCTTCTGTCTTATCAAAGAAGCTCGCCGCAGGCTCAACCCACGTCCTTATAGACATACCTATTGGTCCAACAGCTAAAGTTCGCTCTCAAAAAGAAGCTCACATTTTAAAGACTCTTTTTCTTGAGGTGGGACAAGCCATTGGGCTCCATATTCAAGTTGTTGAAACCGATGGAACGCAACCTATTGGGAGAGGGATAGGCC
>JBEPVR010000032.1:0-16244 GCA_041690915.1 Alphaproteobacteria bacterium | reverse complement strand
TGCGGTATACGGAAGCCCGGCTTTCAAAGCCAGCCCATTATCTTTTGGCCGATATCGATAAGGAAACGGTTAATTTTCGGCCTAACTATGATGAATCAACGGAAGAACCTACGGTCCTGCCTGTGCGTATTCCTAATCTTCTTGCCAATGGTGCCGGCGGAATTGCTGTTGGAATGGCCACAAACATCCCTTCCCATAACCTCGGCGAAGTTATAGATGGATGTTGTGCGCTTATCGATAACCCGGATTTAACTGTTGAAGACTTGATGACCTACATTCTGGGCCCAGATTTCCCCACAGGGGCGATGATCATGGGTAAACGGGGTATTTATAGCGCCTTTAAAACAGGCCGCGGGTCCCTTATCATTCGAAGCCGAACCCATATCGAAACCATTCGAAAAGATCGGGAAGCAATTATTGTCACAGAAGTACCTTATCAGGTGAATCCTGCCAAAATGCTTGAACGTATCGCCGAACTTGTACACAACAAGGAACTCGAAGGCATTTCTGATTTAAGAGATGAATCAGACCGCGAAGGCGTACGAATTGTCATTGAACTCAAGAAAGACGCGATTGCTGATATTGTTCTTAACCGCCTTTATGCCATGACGACTCTTCAAACCAGCTTTGGAGTCAATATGTTGGCTTTAAGTGGGGGGCGCCCCCTGCAAATGGGGCTAAAGGAAATCTTAGAACATTTTCTCGCTTTTCGAGAAGAAGTTATCACGCGCCGCACCACTTATGAACTTAAAAAAGCGCGCGAGCGCGCTCATATCTTAGTCGGGCTTGCCTTAGCTGTTGCAAACTTAGATGAAATGATTGCCCTCATCCGAAAAGCACCTGACCCTCAAACAGCCAAAGAAGAAATTCTTGGGCGTGCCTGGAAAGTCCAAGATATTGAGCCTCTCATCCGCCTCATCGATGAGCCAGGGTATCCCGTTGTTGATGCCGCTTATCGCATGTCAGAAGCGCAAGCCAAAGCCATTTTGGACTTAAGACTCCATCGCCTGACCGGCCTTGAGCGCGAGAAAATTGCACAAGAACTCAATGAAATTGTTGGAGAAATCAAAGAATTTCTTCATATCCTGAGCTCGCGAGATCGTCGTCTTGAAATTTCAAGATCTGAGCTTCTCGAAATGAAAGCACTCTATGCCTCCCCTCGCCGCACAACGATTGAAGAGGGAGAGATGAATGCGGATGAGGAGGATCTTATCCAGCGAGAAGAGATGGTCGTCACCCTAAGCCTTGGGGGATATATCAAACGGGTGCCGATCAATACTTACAGAGCTCAAAAAAGGGGTGGAAAAGGTCGGTCCGGAATGGCAACCCGAGAAGAAGATGCAGTTTCTGAAGTCTTTGTGGCCAATACTCACACTCTCATGTTGTTTTTTACAACCTCAGGCCGTGTTTTTGGCATGAAAGTCTACAAACTACCGCTTGGCACCCCCCAGGCTCGCGGGAAAGCCGTTGTAAATCTTCTCCCTCTTGAAGAGGGTGAAACTCTTTCCACAATCATGCCAATGCCAATGGATGAAGCTGAGTGGGAAAAAATGCATATTATGTTCGCTACTTCTGCCGGTCACGTCCGACGCAATGCTCTCACCGATTTCACGAATATAAGATCCAATGGAAAAATAGCCATGAAGCTTGAGCCTGGAGAACGGCTTATTGCGGTAAGTTCTTGTGATGAAAAAAGTGATGTTTTCCTAACAACACGTGCGGGACGGTGTATTCGCTTTGGTGTGACAGACGTTCGAGAGTTTGTTGGAAGAACATCAACGGGTGTGCGTGGTATCCGCCTTGGAAAAGCGGATGAAGTCGTCTCTATGACCATTCTCAAACAAGTGGATTTTACAATCGAAGAGAGAGATTCTTACCTTAAGCAATCCCAACGCTTGCGCCGTCAAGACGAAGAGGAAGACGTCAGCGGTAATGAAATACCGCTTTCCCACGAACGATTCGAAGCCATGGCTGCCTTTGAAGAATTTATCCTAACGGCTAGCGAAAAAGGCTTTGGAAAACGCTCCTCTGCTTATGAATATCGCTGTACGAACCGAGGAGGCCAAGGCATTACAACCATGGATGTCACCCCCAAAACAGGACAAGTTGTCGATTCTTTCCCCGTTAAGGGTGAGGATGATATCATGCTCGTCACCAACACAGGTAAACTTATACGGTGTCCCGTCCATGATATTCGTATTGCCGGACGAAGGACTCAAGGTGTGACCCTTTTCCGAATGGACAAAGAAGAAGCCGTTGTATCCGTTGCTCGCATTAATGAAGGCGAAGGGGACGAGGAAGAAGAAGCTGTTGAGAATATCTAAGCCGCTTCATATTGGTGTTTATCCAGGAACCTTTGATCCTATTACTTTTGGCCATCTTGATATTATTCAACGAGCCACGCGTCTTGTGGATCGACTGGTTGTTGCCATCGCAACCAATGTGAATAAGGACCCCCTTTTCTCCATTGAAGATCGCATCCAAATGATTGAAAAAGAACTTAAATCTTTTCCTCTCTCTTCTGATGTCGAAGTGATTGTCAAACCTTTTGATTCTCTTCTCGTTAACTTTGCAAAGTTAGAAGGCGCTCAAATTCTTATCCGAGGACTTCGTGCAGTGTCAGATTTTGAATACGAGTTTCAAATGGCGGGTACCAATCGAAAACTCTGTGCGGATCTTGAAACTGTTTTCCTTGTCGCTTCAGAAAGCTATCAACTTATTGCTTCCAACCTTGTCAAAGAAATTGCTCGCCTGAAGGGGGATACAACGCCTTTTGTTTCTGAATACGTTGCCAAAAAATTGCAGAAGAGATTTTCAGAATCCAATTAAAATGAAAATTGGATCGCCATTCTTCCTCCCTCCATGTGAGGGGTCTCAGGATTCTTTTATTCTTTCCCTTCTTCCTCAAAAACTGATGGGTGGTAAGAAATAAAGACCTTTCATATCATTTTCCTCTTGAAAACGAGTTCATCCTGGCTATGATGACCGCAGGAATTAAAAATGCGGGCGTAGCTCAGGGGTAGAGCACAACCTTGCCAAGGTTGGGGTCGAGGGTTCAAATCCCTTCGCCCGCTCCAGTGAACAAGTGTGTTCATGCAGGAGCTATCAATGAAACTTTGCAATTGATGGCAGAGAGATTTATCTCCTTTACAATAGCCTACACCACTCCATTTAATAATAGGCCATATGATTAAAACTCTTGGTCTTTTCTCATTCTTTTTGGCATACTCAAAAGAGAAGAAAGAGAGAAGGTCCATGTCTGAGAAAGATCATCAACAAGAAGAACGCACGCAAGAAATTCTAGATCAGATTGTAAAAGCCATAAAGCTGAAAGTACCCTCCAAGCTTAGGAAGGCCGCTCAAACTTTTACTGAAATATTTTATGCTAATGTATCTTTTGAGGATTTAACAGAATCCTCTCTCGAATCTTTAATCACGACTGTTTATGAAATGTGGAATTTTAGTCTTAGTCGATCTCCCGAACAAACTAAGATTCGCAATTTTGTGGAAAAAAAGGAGATCAAGGGTAATCTCGTTTCTCAAACCATCATAGAAATTGTAAATGCGAATATGCCTTTTCTGGTGGACTCGGTGACGGGAGCTATCAATAGTTTAGGGTATTCGATCCATCTTGTGATTCATCCTGTGATGCAGGTAGAACGAGATGAAGCTCACATGCTCCAAGCTGTTACGTTACGCACTGCAGAAAAAGAAAATGGACAATATGAGTCCTTCATTCATTGTGAAATTTTAGAATCATCTTCTCCTGCGAAGCTTAAAACCCTGGAACAAGAAGTTGCGAGAGCTCTTGATGATACAAGGGCTGCTGTTGAAGATTGGGCAAAAATGCGGAAGCGTCTTCAAACGGCGATAAAAAATTTAAAGAAACACCCCCCTCCTATTTCTAAGAATCAGCTAGAAGAAATACTTTATTTTCTTGAGTGGGTTGAGGGGAATCATTTTACTTTTTTAGGGTTTTGTGACTATTCCCTCGTTCCAGGGGAAACAACGATTAAGAAAAGTCTTGCCCCTCAAGAGGGACTCGGGATTTTAAGAGATCCTCTCAAGCAAGAAATCACTTATATTTTTGAAGGGGTTGAGTTTACCCCCACTAACCGTCGATATATTGTTGAGTCTGACCCGGTTATTATTACCAAGACAACCCAAGTTTCTCTTGTTCATCGCAGAGATCCTATGGATTCCATTACTATTAAGCGCTTTGACAAGGACGGGAACGTTATAGGACTTTCTCAATTTGTTGGCCTTTTTACTTCCGTAGCCTATAGTCGAAGTGCGCGCGACATTCCGCTTTTGCGACGAAAAATTTCTCGTATTTTAGAACGATCTGGGTTTTCCGAGGAATGGCATAATGGAAAAACGCTTCTGCATATCCTGGAGTCTTTTCCTCGAGATGAGCTTTTTCAAGCTTCTGAAGATTGGCTTTTTGACACGTCAATGGCTGTTCTCCAACTTCAAAATCGGCAACGTCTAACTCTTTTTATTCGTCCCGATAAGTTTGAGCGGTTTGTATCTTGCACCGTGTATGTACCACGGGAACGATACGATAGCGAACTGAGGAGAAAAATTGAAAAAATCCTCGAAAGAAATTTAAATGGGAAAATCGCGAATTGGCAAACTCAATTAGGAGAGCTTGCTTTTGCTAGAATTCATTTCACACTAAAGCTCTTTCATACTGGGAGCTTATCTTATGATCTCTCGACCATTGAGGATGAACTTGTCGAGGCATCGTTGACCTGGCGTGATCATTTACGTAAAGCCCTTTTGATGACTTTAGGAGAAGAGAAAGGGCAACACCTGTTTGAGCGTTATGGGGCAAGCTTTAGCAAGGGTTATCAAGAGCGATTTGATGCAGATAAAACCATTATAGATATCACTGAGATCGAGCAAGCTATTGCCAAATCACGTTTAAGATCTCATTTAAGCCGGACAGAAGGGGGAGATGAAAGTAAGCTGCGGTTTAAGATTTATGCGTTAGACAAACCTGTCTTCTTATCCGATGTTTTACCTGTTTTGGAAAGTATGAATCTTAAGGTTCTGACTGAAATTCCTTTTGTTGTCACCCTTTCCGGAAATCGACAAGTTTGGGTTCATGATTTTGAGATGCAAACTCAAGAAGGTGACCCTGTTGATTTAGATCATATACGGGATCATTTTTTGGAAGGGTTTAACCGTATTTGGCGGGGAGATGTTGAGCATGATGGCTTTAATCGTCTTATCATTCGTGCTAATTTTGGATGGAGAGAGTGTCAGCTTTTCAGAGCTTATGCAAAATATATTCGTCAGCTCCAGGTCACGTTTAGCCAAACTTACATGGAAGAAGTGCTTGCCAAATATCCTCACATTTGTCACTTCATGCTTCAACTCTTCACTAGCCAATTTGCACTCGATTGTAAAGAAGATCGGGCCGATGCCCAAGAAGAAATATTGAAGAAAATAAAAACGCTTATGGATGGTGTGGATAATTTGGATGAGGATCGTATCTTATCTAAATTTGTAAACGTTATCAGTTCAACACTGCGGACTAATTACTATCAGCTTAACAACACTATTCCAAAACCGTATGTGTCCTTTAAAATTGACTGTTCAGCTATTGATGAAATGCCTTTGCCGCGGCCAATGTATGAAATTTTCGTTTATTCCCCTCGCGTAGAAGCTGTTCACTTACGGGGAGGTAAAGTGGCTCGTGGGGGGATTCGCTGGTCTGATCGAAGGGAGGACTTTCGGACAGAAGTGCTAGGACTCATGAAAGCTCAGACAGTGAAAAATGCAGTCATCGTGCCTGTGGGTTCGAAAGGAGGGTTTGTTGTTAAACGGCCTCCTGCTCGGGAAGACAGAGGCGCTCTAAGAGAAGAAGTTGTGGCTTGTTATCAAACGATGATTCGGGGGCTCTTAGACCTTACAGATAATATGCAGGGATCGGCTATCATTCCTCCTTCAGGAGTTGTTCGACGAGATGAAGACGACCCTTATTTAGTTGTCGCTGCGGATAAGGGAACAGCTACATTCTCTGATTACGCCAATGAAATTTCAGCCGAATATGGGTTTTGGTTGGGGGATGCCTTTGCCTCAGGAGGGTCAACGGGTTATGACCACAAAAAAATGGGAATTACAGCGAAAGGAGTATGGGAGTCTGTTAAACGTCATTTTCGAGAAATGGGGAGGGATGCCAACAGGGAAAAAATCACCGTTGTAGGGATTGGGGATATGGCTGGAGATGTCTTTGGAAACGGCATGCTTCTTTCCCATCACTTAAAACTCTTAGCAGCCTTCAACCATATGCATATTTTTATTGATCCCAACCCTAATCCTGAAAAAAGTTATCAAGAGCGTAAGCGATTGTTTGACCTGACTCAATCTTCCTGGGAAGACTATAATCCTGCCTTAATTTCGCAAGGAGGAGGTGTTTTTGATCGTAAAGTTAAGTCCATAGCAATGACTCCTGAAATCAAGGCCCTTTTCGAAATTCGAGAGGACTTCCTCTCTCCTCCTGACCTTATTCGTTATATTTTAAAAGCTCCCGTTGAGCTTTTGTGGTTCGGAGGTATTGGAACCTTTATCAAAGCAAAAAGTGAAACCAATATTGAAGTGGGTGATCGAACGAATGACGCGCTTCGGGTCAATGGGCTTGATGTGCGGGCCAAGGTCATTGCAGAAGGAGCTAATTTAGGGATGACCCAACTCGGCCGCATTGAATATGCCAAAAATGGAGGCCGCCTTAATACGGATGCGATCGACAACTCGGCAGGTGTTGATTGTTCTGATCACGAGGTCAATATCAAAATTCTTCTTCATCAAGCCATGATAAACAATGAGTTAACTTTTAACAAACGCAATACTCTTCTTGAACAAATGACAGATGATGTGGCACGTCTCGTTTTAAAAGATAATTTCTGGCAAAACCAAGTGATTAGCTTTGCCCGCAGTCAAGGTCTTAATCTTTTGGATGAGCAAGCTCGATTGATGCGAGATTTAGAAAGTGAGGGACTTTTAAATCGTGCTCTAGAAGCTCTTCCTGATGAAACAGAAATTGTGCGGAGGTTGGCAGATAAGCAAGGTCTAACACGTCCTGAGCTTGCTGTTTTATTAGCTTATGCGAAACTTTCTTTAAAACATCAACTCATTCAGTCAGCGCTGCCAGATCTGGACATTTTACACGCGAGGCTTCTGAGTTATTTTCCTGAACGTCTTCAACATGCGTATAAAGATGAGATTATAACTCATCCCTTAAGACGTGAGATTACGGCGACGCTTTTTACCAATAGCATCGTTAATCGCATGGGGATTACCTTTGTTCATGAAATGAAACGTCAATCGGGAGGTGAGGGTGCAGATGTGGCGCGGGCCTATTTGGTGGTGAGAGATCTCTTGGAGCTTGTGTCTTTGTGGCGTGATTTAGAGACGATGGAGTCTCTCTTGGCAACTTTTCAGACAGAACTCATGCTTAATATTTATGAAAGCGTTAAACGCTTTACGGAGTGGTTTTTAAGATTTATGCAAGATCATAAGGATATTGAAGAAACGATCAATATTTTTAAGCCAGGGTTTGAAACTTTGCGACAAGAATTAACTTCTTTCTTTACTCCCCAGCAACGTCAAACGCATGAGGAAAAGTGTAAGGAGTATGAACATTTA
The DNA here is from genome assembly GCA_041690915.1 of Alphaproteobacteria bacterium. Lineage (GTDB taxonomy): Bacteria > Pseudomonadota > Alphaproteobacteria > UBA9655 > UBA9655 > UBA9655. Next base: position 8,591 of record JBEPVR010000032.1, on the reverse strand, counting down.
GGCGTTCCTCCTTCCTTAAGCGAGAGACTTATCTCTTTAGATCCCCTTGTTTCTGCACCTGATATGATTACCTTGAGTCAAGAAACGAATATTGAAATTCAATTCGTGGCGCGCGTTTATTTTGCTTTAGGTCAACAATTAGGCTTTGATTGGCTTCGAAATATGGCCTTTTCTCTTTCTGGGGAAACCCACTGGCAGCAAGGAGCTGCAAATGCGCTTATTGAAGACTTATATATGAATCAAAGAAGTCTTACACGTCTGATTCTGATGAGCGGCAAACCTTTAGACCACCTCTTCACGAAAGAAGGGATACTTGCGAAAAATAGTATCGATACATCTGACATTCAAGCGATTCTTTCTGATTTGATGAATGCCTCAACGGTGGATTTTGCGATGATGACGGTGATTAATCGACGACTTCGATTATTGGCTGAGACAACATGAAACCTCTAGGCCTTTATATTCATTGGCCGTTTTGTTTATCAAAATGCCCCTATTGTGATTTTAATAGTCATGTCAGGGAGAAAGTTGACCAGACGCGTTGGAAAGCGGCCCTTTTAAAGGAGTTGGAAAGTGCGGCACAAAGTCAAGAAGGGGCAGCCCTTGTCAGCATCTTTTTAGGAGGAGGGACGCCCTCTCTTATGGAGCCAGAGACCGTCGCCTCTCTTATTGAGAAAGCAAAATCCCTTTTCCCAGCAACTAAAAATCTTGAGGTCACCCTTGAGGCGAATCCCAGCACGGTTGAGGCTGAAAGATTTAAAGCTTTTTATGAGGCTGGGGTTAATCGCCTTTCCTTAGGCATTCAATCCTTAGATAATGAGGCGCTTTCTTTTTTAGGACGACGCCATTCTTCAAAAGAAGCTCTTCAAGCCTTAGAGATTGCCGCGACTTACTTCCCGCGTTTCTCCTTTGATTTGATTTACGCCAGACCTCATCAGACTTATGCGTCTTGGAAGGCGGAACTTTATGAGGCTTTGACGTATGCTAAAGGACACTTGTCCTTATATCAACTGACGATTGAGCCTCAAACCGTCTTTGCAACTCGTTTGGCACGGGGAGAGAAGATGACTCTTGAAGAAGATCCTGCAGCCACTCTTTACGAACTCACAGAGGAAATCATGACCACGGCTGGATTTATTCCCTATGAAGTTTCGAATTATGCGATTCCCTCTCAAGAATGTCGACATAATCTTCTCTATTGGAATTTTGAGGATTACATTGGAATTGGCCCCGGCGCCCATGGTCGCATCACAAAAGAAGGAACAAAATATGCAACCTCTCGCTATAAAGCCCCCGAAACGTGGCTTGAGGCTGTTGAAGCCCATGGCCATGGGCTTCAAGGGTCCCTTCCTCTTTCTCCTCTTGAAAGGCTTCAGGAGTTAACCCTCATGGGTTTACGACTCAAAACAGGGCTTGAAATCAGACGAGTGACAGAAGAAACGGGCCTCACCGTAGAGGAGGCTTACAGACTTCAAACCCTCGAACTCCTCGAAAAAGAGGGGCTTTTAGAAAGAACGGCTACTCACCTTACCCCCACCTTTGAAGGACGCTTAAGGCTTAATAGCCTTATTGCCTTTATGCTTAAAACGCCTGAGGAGACGGGCTTAAAGTCCTGAATCCCGAAGGATCCACCTCAAGAATTGCAAGCCCTCTTTCATTTAATCCGCGGGGTGTTAACCGGAAAAGACCATCGATGCCTGAAAAACCTTGGGAGAAAGTGAGGTTTTGAAAAGTATATCCTTTATCAGTCAACGCAATGGCAAGGGCTGTGGCATCGTAAGCAAGCGTTGCGATTCGGGGTGGCGTATATCCATAAATCTTCTGGAAGCGCGCCTCGAAATTTTTACGTTCTTGAGGATCAGGAGCTGCAAAAAATCCACTTTTAAGAGCTTCAGAATTATGAAGAGTTTCAGGAGTATCCCATTGTCCACTCCCCAAAATCCTTAGGGGCATTTGAGGACGAAGAAGAGCCGTCAAATACGTTAAATTTTCTCCTCCCTCTGGAATGAGAAGAGCCTCAAGACCTTTGGCTTTGTAGGCAGCAACTTCTTCTAACAAGCGAATGTTCCCTGGATTTCCTTCTAAGATATCGCCTTTTGTATAATGAGTAACACCTAAAAGCTGAATATGTCCTTGAGAGTCCAGCCGCTTTACGGTTTGATCGATAAGATGCCCATACTGATTATCAGGAGTAAGAGCGGCAACCTTTAAAAGCCCTCTTTCTTTTGCAAAAAGAAGGACACGTTCTATTTGTTGAGAAGGTAAAAACCCTAAGATAAAAGTCCCTTTGGAGGCCACACTTTGATCCGTGGAAAAAGAAATAAGACTCACATTGCGGGCGCTGAGTAAAGGCTTAATGGCTTCAGCTTCAGTGGAAAAGATAGGCCCTAATAAGAGCTCCGCCCCTTCATCAAGGGCCTTAAGAGCGGCTTGATGAGCTCCTGGCGCCGTATCTTGAGGTAAAAGAGTTAAAGAAGAAGAGCCAGATTCAAAAATGGCCATTTCAGCAGCCGCCACCATTCCTTTCCCTAAATGTTCTTGGGGTCCTGTAAGAGGAAGCAAAAGCCCCACCTTATGAGTGAGAGGTTGAGGAACCACTGGGGGGCCAGGAGGAAGAGGTTTTACTTTGGGTGCAGGGAGGGAAGGACGAGGTGCTATTATGGTTTCGGGACTTTTTCGATGGCCACAGGATGTTAGTCCCATCAAAAGAATTCCCCCTATAAAAAAGTGCAGCGCTTTTTTCATCTTTTTTTCCTTTTTAATTTCAAAAGAGCGAATTATTTTTGATAGATAAAGTTAAAAATAAATTGCATCTAATTTGTAAAAGCTTTACCCTCTACGCGTGACGAACAGATGCAACCCACACCTGTCCACCATGGGCATAACAACCTTTAATACAAAGGATTATCATGTCTGATCCTACTATACACGCATCTCCTGTTTTTCTTAAAGACGTAAAATACCAAATGAGTCGACTCTTAGCCCTTGTCGATGAATTGGATATGGTCGTCTTTAGGTTAAGGCGCTTTTCCGAAGCCTTAATAAAACACTGTGATGACCTCCTTATTCAACCTTTACAACAACGATGCCAATGCGTAATCTTTGAAGATGCTTTACCTCGTCGCAACACCTATTGGCAATTTAAAGGATATTACTTTAAGAGCCCTGGAGACATTGAAAGAGGTAGATGTGATTGCTTGTGAGGATACGCGCGTTTCATCAAAACTCCTCAATCACTATGGAATTTCAAAACCACTTCTGTCTTACCATGATCATAATGCTGACCAGGTACGCCCTCGTCTTCTCGCTCTTTTAAAAGAAGGAAAAAAAGTAGCTTATATCACGGATGGAGGAATGCCTTTGATTTCAGATCCTGGGTTTAAGCTTGTGATTTCTTGCCAAAAAGAACAATTATCCTACACTGTTATTCCTGGACCATCAGCGCCTCTGATGGCTCTTTGTCTATCAGGTCTTTCTCCGGATAGATTTTTCTTTTGTGGTTTTTTGCCTCCAAAACAAGGGGGAAGGAAAGCCGCCCTCGAAGAAATCAAAGGTATCCCATCCACTCTTCTTTTTTTTGAGTCTCCTAAAAGAACGCTCTCTTTTTTAAAGGATGCGCTCGATGTCCTCGGAGATCGAGAAGGAGCCATTTGCCGAGAAATGACTAAACTTTATGAAGACGTCCAAAAAGGTGGCCTATCTTTTTTAATCTCTCATTATGAATCTCAGCCTCCTCGGGGAGAGATCGTGATTGTGATTGAAGGGGCGTCTCCATTTTCTTCTTTTACAGAACAAGATATGGAGGCCTACTTGGAAAAAGCTCTTGCTGTCTATTCCGTTAAAGAAGCGGTAGACCTTGTTTCAAAAGCTCTTGGACGGTCCAAACGAGAGGTATATCAACATGCGCTTTCTCTTAAATCCGAAAAAACGCGCCTATCTTAAAGGCCAATGGGGCGAAAAAATTGCAGCTTTTTATTTGCGCTTGAAAGGGTATGAAATTCTTGAAAACCGTTTTAAAACACCTGTTGGTGAAATTGATCTTTTAGCTCGTAAAGGGAAAACCCTGGTTGCGATCGAGGTGAAAAGCAGGTCAAGTTTTGAAAAGGCTTCTTTGGCTTTGACTTCTTTTCAAAAGCGGCGCATTGAGAGAGCGCTCTTATATTATTTAAGTCGTCATCCTTTCCCCCTTGATTTACGATTTGATGTCATCTTAATCTGCTTGTGGAAATGGCCCTGCCATATTCAGGGCGCTTGGTTATCTCAGTAAACGGAGGTTTATATGTTAAATAAAGGTAGTCTCTTTCTTCCCCTCCTTCTTACAGGATGTGGGCTTGCTGCTGTTGGTGGAATTGGAACAGTGGGGATGAGCGCTGTTGAGGATCGTGGCATTACGGGCGTTGCAAGCGATCAAATCCTGCGGATGGAAGTGGATAATGAGATTACTGATAAGTTCCCCGGTGCTTCAGAGATTGATGTGACAGTTTATAAGGGACGTGTCCTTTTAACGGGAATAGCTGCGAGTGAAAAAGCAAAAGTAGGGGCAGTTCACAGTGCAAAGGGTGTTTCAGGGGTTAAAGAAGTTATTGATGGAATAAATATAGAAGGAGAAGACAACTTTTCTGAATATACCCGCGATGGGTGGATGACCGCAAAGTTAAAAGGAGTCTTATATACGGATGAGGATGTTATGGCTCCTAATTACCTCGTAACAACTTTTGATAAAGTTATTTATATTTTTGGAACAGCTTATTCACAAGAAGAGAAGCAAAGGGTCCTCGACTCTGCTTATGATATCACAGGAGTTAAAAAAGTTGTTAATTTAATTGAAGTTGTTAAACCACCACAAACCTAATTAAAGCAGCAGGGGGGAAAGTGTTTTCACGTCTTAATACGGTTTCCTTTCAGGGGATTGATGTTATCACTATTGATGTTCAAGTCCAGATCTCATCGGGCATGCCAGGCTTTTGTATTGTGGGGCTTCCGGATAAGGCCGTTGGAGAATCGAAAGAGCGTGTGCGGTCAGCTTTCCATGCCATGGGTCTTTCATTTCCCTATCGAAGAATTACGATCAATCTCGCTCCTGCCGATGTTCAAAAAGAAGGTAGTCATTATGACCTTCCTATCGCCTTAGGGCTTTTAGCGACGATGAAGGTCATTCCTTCTGATATCCTTACAGACTATGTTGTATTGGGTGAGCTTTCCCTAGATGGACGTCTTGCTCCTATTTCGGGTGTCTTACCAGCAGCTATTCACGCCGCATCCCTTGAAAAGGGGATTATTTGTCCCAAAGTTTGTGGAGGTGAGGCGGCCTGGGCTGGAGATATTAACATCTTAGCAGCCGACTCTCTTCTTTCTCTTATTAATCATTTTAAAGGAACACAAGTTCTTTCGCCCCCTGAGCCTTTGATGGAAGAGGAAAGCATTCAAAAAGTTCTTGATTTACGTGATATTAAGGGGCAAGAAACAGCCAAGCGAGCTCTTGAAGTGGCAGCTTGTGGGGGCCATAATTTATTGATGTTGGGACCACCGGGTGCGGGAAAGTCGATGTTGGCTGCGCGTCTTCCAGGGATTCTCCCTCCCTTAACGCCTGCAGAAGCTTTAGAAGTGACGATGATTCAGAGTTTAGCAGGACGACTTAATGAAGGCAAACTTATACGTAACCGCCCTTTTCGGGACCCCCATCATTCCGCCTCTATGCCAGCCCTTGTGGGAGGAGGGCTCAAGGTTCATCCGGGAGAAATCTCTCTTGCTCATCATGGTGTGTTGTTTTTAGATGAGCTCCCTGAATTCGCGCGAGGCGCCCTGGAGGCGCTTCGCCAGCCTTTGGAATCAGGGAAAACCGTTGTTGCAAGAGCCAATGCCCATGTCACCTACCCTTCGCGGGTTCAACTTGTTGCAGCGATGAATCCTTGTCGATGTGGCTACGTATCGGATGCGAGTCGGGCGTGTTCTCGGGCTCCCAAATGCGCTCTTGATTACCAATCAAAAATTTCAGGCCCTCTTTTTGATCGTATCGATTTACATATAGAAGTCCCAGAAGTTTCAGCTGACGATCTGACCCGTCCTTCAACAGGAGAGCTAAGCTCTATTATAGCAGCGCGGGTTAAAAAGACTCGGCAAATTCAAGAAGAAAGATATCAAAAATTAGGTGTGTCCATTCGTCAAAATGCGCATGCAGATGGGGAACTTTTAGATGAGATCGCAACGCCTGATCAAGCTGGCCAAGATCTTTTAAAGAAAGCAGCGGAGAAATTTAAACTGTCTGCGCGAGGTTATCGGCGGGTTTTAAGGGTAGCACGTACGCTTGCGGATATGGGCGAATCACCCCTTGTTATAGGAGAACATATTGCCGAAGCTTTAAGTTATCGGCGCCTTTATTTTGCATAATCCTTCTTAAAATGAGACGTAGACACTCTTTATGAAATATTCTATAAGACTCTTCAGTAAGAGGAGTAATGAGTATGAAAAAAGAAATACATCCAGATTATCATGAAATTACGGTCGTAATGACAGATGGGACTGAGTTTAAAACACGTTCCACCTGGGGAAAGGCGGGAGATACCCTGCGTCTTGACATTGATCCTAAATCCCACCCCGCGTGGACAGGTGTTCATCGCCTTCTTGATACAGGCGGTCAGCTCGCAAAGTTCCAAGGACGTTTCAAAGACCTTGGCCTTTAAGGCATACCATGCGATTTCCGCTCGTTTGCGGCATAAGAACATAAAATGAACTTAGCCCAATTAGAATGTAAGATTGAGTTAAGTGTCGCTGAAGATCTTTCTTCTTTGCTAGAAGAGGAGGCGATTTCGCTTTCCTGGTATGAGCAAGAGCCGGAAACTTGGATTTTTCAGGTCGTCTTCAATCCTTCTCTGGAATCCTCTTTACGAGATAAAATGCAAGCATTCTTTGAAGAAAAAGGTCTTTCTTCATCTGAAATCAGGGCAGGCCCTTTGCCTCAAGAAGATTGGGTAGCCGCTGTTTACCGAGATTTTCCTCCTCTTACCATTGGGAAGTTTTATATCTATGGGTCTCATATTCAAGAGACGTCTCCAGAAGGACTCATCCCTTTACACATTGATGCTGCAACGGCCTTTGGATCTGGTCAACATGAGTCCACAGAAGGGTGTTTGAAAGCCCTAAGCTTGCTTTCAGAACAACAGTTTTTCCACCATCCTTTAGATATGGGATGCGGCTCAGGCATTTTAGCTCTTGCCATGGCGTCATTGTGGAGGGTTCCCGTTGTGGCTTGTGATAATGATCCCGAAGCTGTTCGGGTAACAGAGAAAAATGCATGCATAAACCACCTTAAAGATCTAATTAAAGCGTATACTAGTGAAGGATTTGAGGTGGTTAAAGGAAAAAATTTTGATATTATTACAGCCAATATCCTCGCTGGTCCTCTTTGCCAAATGGCGGGAGACGCCGTAAAAGTCTTAGCCCCTGGGGGATTTATTATTCTTGCAGGCCTTTTGAATCGCCAAGCAGAAGATGTGATAGATGCCTATCGAAGTGTTGGGGTAAAACTTTTTGACCAGCTTTTTAGAGGGGAATGGTCAACACTTATCTTGCGGAAAGAAATTCATGAATAAGGTTAAAGTTCTTCGCACATTTATGGAAAATGAAGGTCTCGGAGCTCTTCTTATTCCTCGCACAGATGAATTTCAAGGAGAATATATAGCGTCTTATTCAGAAAGACTTAAATGGTTAACAGGATTTACGGGTTCAGCGGGTTTTGCTGTTATAACACAAGATAAAGCTGCTTTCTTTACGGATGGGCGGTATACTCTTCAGGCTAAAGAACAAATTCCAGACTTTTATGAGCTTTATAATATAAGCCAGAAAACTCCCGCTGAGTGGGTTTCAGAAAACCTTTCAAGGGATGAAACATGTGGGTATGATCCTTGGCTTTTTACAGAAGGGCAGCTTCAACCTTACAAACGGCCCCTTGTTCCCTTAAAATCCAACCCCATTGATGAGTTTTGGGAAGATCGCCCTTCCCCTCCTCAAGATTTTATTCGCCTTCATCCCTTGAAATTCGCAGGCGAGAGTGACGAGAGCAAACGGAAACGTATTGGCGCTGTTCTTAAGGCTGATCATGTTCTTATTACAGCCAGTGACTCTATCGCTTGGCTTTTAAATATCCGAGGCAACGACGTCCCTCATACTCCTATCGTTCATAGCGTGTGTTTGCTACACAGGAATGGATCCTATGATTTTTTTGTAAATTTGGATAAAATCAATGGGGACGTCTTTAATCATCTTAAACAAGGTAAAGGCCGAGCTGTTGATATCAATCAGCTGCTTTCTCATTTAAAGAAGATAGAGGGATCTTGTCAGTTGGATCCCCAAACAACACCTCTCATCATAACGCAAACTTTGGAGGAAGCAAACATCCCACTTGTTCGGGAGCGTGATCCTTGCCTTCTTCCTAAAGCCCTTAAGAATGAGGTAGAGCTTCAGGGAGCTAGGAATGCTCATATCCAAGATGGTATCGCGCTCTGTCGATTCTTTGAGTGGTTGGAAAGTCAGCCCTTGCAAGGAGAAATGACGGAAATTTTGGCCGCTCAAAAACTTTATGAATTTCGAAAAGG
>JBEPVR010000031.1:0-16313 GCA_041690915.1 Alphaproteobacteria bacterium | reverse complement strand
TTTCCCTGGTGGGCGCTGAAGGATTCGAACCTTCGACCCTCTGATTAAAAGTCAGATGCTCTACCGACTGAGCTAAGCGCCCTAAATTTCCTGCACAATAGAAGTATCTTAAAAAGAGGTCAACCCTCATCATGCTTTTTGCGCTTAGATTCATAGAAAACAATCACAAGTCCTGACACCATAATAATTGCACAACCGATAAGTAAAGATTGAGTGGGCCAATTTCCATAAAGTATAATATCCAGCATAACGCTCCAAAGCATGGCAGAATAAATCATAGGGGCAAGGATACCAGCAGGAGCATGATGGTAAGCAAAAGTTACGCAAAGTTGCCCTAACCCACCTCCCAGACCCAAACAAATCAAAGCAATCCACCCCCCCAAATCTGGTGTTACCCAGACGAAGGGAAGAGCAATGAGGACGACGACAGCGGGGATCAAAGAGCCTAAAAATGTGAGAATAAAACTATTGTGAGTAGAAGATAAAAGACGCCCGTAAAGATTGTATGCAGACTCCAGAAAGGCTCCCATAATCACAAAAAGTGTGCCCCAGTGAAAAACATCTCCACCTGGTTTAGCAATAATCAAAACCCCAACAAAGCCTATGGCAACAGCCATCCCTTGAGTGAAACCAACTTTTTCCTGCAAAATAGGATAAGATAGAATAACAAGAAAAAGAGTCGCGGAAAAATAAAGAGCCATAGAGTTGGATAAAGGGAGCATCCCAATTCCTAAAAAAAGAATTAGCAATCCCCCAACTAAAAGAAAGGCTCTTTTGAGATGAATTTTCCATTCAAAAAGCGAAGGCAGCATCCATCCTCCTCGAATAACCAGAAAAGTAGCGGCCGGGATTGCTGCAAAAAAGCAGCGAAAAAAAACAAGCTGAACGGAGCTATAGTGGGTCGTCGTGTCTTTAATAATTGCATTAAGAATTGAAAAAATCAGCATCGCGAGAACCATAAAAAAAATTCCTCGCTTTACGGAAGAGTGGGAGGCAGATAACATAAGGTCCCTTTATTTTAAAGTTTTTCTCTCTAAATAAAATTCTTCAATTTCTTTATGTACTCCCACATGGAATACCTCCCATAATAACTGGCTACTGCAATATTTCGGGTTTTTTTAACTTTTCCTCATGGGTTTGTTCTTGAGAAACTTGGCGTTGATAAAGATCTGCAAAATCTACGGGAGTTAAGAGAAGGGCGGGATAACCACCTTCTTGAGTGGTCAGAGCAACAATATTACGTGCAAAGGGAAAGAGAATACGGGGGCATTCGATCATTAAAATCGGGCGAATATATTCCTCTGGAACTTCATCTCCAATTGTAAAAGCACCCGCATATTCTAGGTCTAATAAAAATACTTGGGTTTCTTTTCGCTTGGCATCAACGCGGACACGCAAAGTGACTTCAAAGGATCGATCCGCTAAATTATGGGCTTGAGCCTCAATGTGAATAGAAATTGAAGGTCTTTCTTGATTTTCACCAGTATGAGTAAGGGGAGTGGGATTTTCAAAAGAAAGATCCTTAACATATTGAGCATTAACCACAAGAGGAGCTTTAACATCAATTTCTGGGGTTGCCTTACTGTTTTCTTTTTTAATGGCCATTTTTTTCCTTTCAAAAAATTCCTATCCATTACTATGGCATAAAAAAAGAGAAAACAAGAGTCAGAAAGATTTTGTTGTATTTTTTGATAGGATCAGTCCTAGTGAATCCTGAGATCCTATGTTAAGACCATCTCAATTATGGGGTAAGAAATGATGAATAACCTACAAATTGTTATATTGTCTGCGGGCCAAGGGACGCGAATGAAATCGGATACGCCTAAAGTTCTCCACTCTTTGGGGGGACGACCTCTGTTGCATTATGTTCTTGATTTAGCTCATCATATGACTCTCCAAGAAGTAATCCTAGTTGTTAGCCCTTCGCTAAAAGATATTAAAACCCCATTTTCCCATCAAACTGTTGTGCAGCACCCAGCTCAAGGAACAGGAGATGCTGTCAAATGGGCGCTCCCTTATTTACAAACAAAAGGTCATGTTCTTATCCTTTATGGAGATACGCCTCTTATTCAGAAAAAAACGCTGGATCATATGATCTCATTGACCCAGAATCATCCTGACAGGGCGCTCACTTTGTTGGGTATGCGCCCCTTAGATAAACAAAACTATGCACGTTTGCTTCTTAATGAGAGAGGCGACCTTGAAGAAGTCATAGAAGATAAGGATTTAACTCTTTTGCAAAAGGAAATCCCTTTATGTAACTCAGGCGTTATGCTGGTTCGCGGGGATCTTTTGAAATCTCTTCTCTCGGATCTCACACCTCATAATGCAGCCAAAGAGTATTATCTTACGGACCTTGTCAAGATTGCTCGTTTAAAAGGCTATACATGCGGTGTTGTGGAAGGGGAGGCTTCGGAATTCATGGGCATTAACACACGCCAGGATCTCGCTCAAGCAGAAGCTTTTCTTCAAGAGAGGTGGCGAGATAAAGCCATGACAGAGGGAGCTACCTTGATGGATCCCAAAACCATTTATTTTAGCTATGATACAAAACTGGCACCTGACGTTACGCTCCATCCTTACGTTGTTCTTGGACCCGGTGTTAAGATTGAAAAGGGCGCTGAAATTCTTTCTTTCTGTCGGCTGGGTGATACCTATGTAGGCTCTGAGGCTGTTGTGGGTCCCTTTGCTCACCTTCGAGGAGGTGTTCATCTGCAAGAAAAGGTAGAAATTGGAAACTTTGTGGAAGTTAAAAAATCCACGTTTGGAATTAAGGCCAAAGCTAAACATTTGAGCTACATTGGAGATGCAGATATTGGCTCACAAGCAAACATTGGGGCGGGAACGATCACCTGTAATTATGATGGGTTCAGTAAATTCAAAACCCAAATTGGAGAAGGTGTGTTTATTGGTTCCAATAGCTCTCTTGTGGCTCCCTTATCGATTGGAGACTACGCAATTGTGGGGGCAGGAAGTGTTGTGACTCAAAATGTTGAAAGTCGGGCTTTAGCTGTGGCTCGTGGCAATCAAATAGCTCATGATAGAGGCGCAGACAAATTTCGAGAAAAGCGCACAAAAAGAAAGGGTCTTTAAGTTATGTGTGGAATTATTGCGATTGTTGGGAACCATCCTGTGGGCCAAAGGCTTATTCATGGATTAGAAAAGCTTGAATATAGAGGGTATGATTCGACTGGCATTGGCACTATTTACAAAGGTCAAATTCAAAGACTGCGTGCGGAAGGGAAACTTACCAACCTTAAGGAGAAATTTTTAGCTCACCCCCTCCAAGGTCACAGTGGTATAGGCCATACGCGCTGGGCAACTCATGGTCAGCCTACGGAGATCAATTGTCACCCCCTCTCGAATCCAAGAGTTGCCTTAGTGCATAATGGAATCATCGAAAACTTTGAGGAATTACGTCGAGACCTAGAAACCAAGGGATACGCTTTTGAGAGCGAAACGGATACAGAAGTAGTGGCTCACCTTATAGCCCTTTATATGGACAAAGGCCTTCCTCCTCAAGAAGCGGTGGCCAAAACTTTAAAACATCTTAAGGGCGCCTTTGCTCTCGCAATTTTATTCACAGGTTATGATAATCTTCTTATTGCTGCTCGTCAGGGAGGGAGTCCTTTGGCTCTTGGTTATGGAAAAGAGGAGATGTATGTTGGGTCAGACGCAATTGCCCTTGTTTCCTTAACTCAACAGGTGAGTTACCTTGAAGATGGGGATTGGGCTGTTTTATCTCCAGAAAGTGTTTCCGTTTTTGATAAAGAGGGTCACCTTGTTGAAAGACCCATTGAAAAAAGTCAAGTCTCTGAAAATGCCATAAGTAAGGGAAATTATGATCATTTTATGTTGAAGGAGATTCATGAACAACCTCATACCTTAGAAAATACAATCACTTCTTTTCTCAAAGAAGGCGAGTTTGAGATGCCTTCTCTGCCCTGGACCTCCATTCCTCGTCTAACAATTTCCGCCTGTGGAACAGCTTACTACGCTGGGCTTGTTGCCAAATATTGGTTTGAAAAAATTGCACGTCTTTCCGTTGAAATTGATGTTGCTTCTGAGTTTCGATACAGAATGCCTCCTCTTCCTGATAAGGGACTCAGTCTTTTGATTTCTCAGTCAGGAGAAACCATCGATACGATTGCGGCTCTTGAGTATATGAAATCTCAAGATCAAACAATTTTGTCCATTGTTAATGTGCCAGGAAGTTCGATTTCTCGTCAGTCAGATATTGTTCTTTTAACCCATGCTGGACCCGAAATTGGTGTTGCTTCCACCAAGTCATTCACCTCTCAACTTGTTCTCCTTTCCTTTCTTGTTCTTGATGCCGCCCGAAAGCGAAGCATTTTACCTGAGACAACTTTTAAAGAGATGGCGTTTGGGTTACGGTTCCTTCCGGCACTTTGTGAAAAAGTTCTTTCGCAAGAAGAGCAGATAAGAGACTTTGCAAAAATTCTTTCTAAAGCTAAAGATATAATCTTTTTAGGACGGGGTACCAATTTCCCTCTGGCTTTGGAAGGAGCGCTCAAACTTAAGGAGGTTAGCTACATTCATGCTGAAGCGTATGCTGCAGGAGAGATGAAGCACGGCCCTATCGCGCTTCTTGATAAGAATGTTCCGGTCGTGATTATAGCCCCCTTTGATGATCTTTTTGAAAAGACAGTGTCTAACCTTCAAGAGGTCCTGGTCCGTAAAGCTCCTGTAATTGTTTTCACAGATCATAAAGGTGCTCAGCATTTAGGTTCTCTTGCCGTAGATCTTTTAATTTTGCCTCTGACAACATCTTTAACAGCGCCAATTGTATATGCCGTAGCTCTCCAACTTTTAGCCTACCACACTGCTGTTTTTAAGGAGACGGATGTGGATCAACCACGAAATTTAGCTAAATCCGTGACGGTTGAGTAAGACAGTGACTTTGTTAATGTCTGGGGGGTTAAATCCCTGATTCTTTCGCAAATTTTTAGAATCTTTTTTGAGATGTATTCAATTGCACGGGTAAGCTAAGGCCATCACTTATTTAGATTTTACGGCATCAACTCTTGCTTTTTCGCAAAAGAATTCCCATTTGAAGAGATATCTAAAAGGTTTGAGGGATTCTATGTTTGAACGTTTTGTATACGGGATATGTTGCCTAGCTCTTCTCGGTTTTCTTACTCAAGAAGCCTGGAAAAGAGTTTCTTTTCCACCTCATGCTGTCATAGAAGCCCCTCATGCTCATCAGCATCATCTTGATGGAAAAGGGGTTGTCGTTGCCGTCATTGATGAAGGATTTGATCATTCTCATACTTCTCTTAAAAACCAAGTTAGCCCTTATCGATATAACACAGATAATAAAACACGGGATGTTTCTGAAACGCTTGTTTTTGAAAATGGTAAATATACATTTGAAAGTCACGGAACTCACGTGACAGGAATTATTTCAAGCCTGGCTCCTCAGGCTAATATTATCCCTATTAAAGTTGGTAATTTTGGAGGGGATCAAGCTTTTGTAAAAGCTCTTGAGATAGCGGCTTCAAGCCCTGCTCATATTGTAAATATTTCTATGCGTTTAAGTCATACAGGGCGAGAAATAAGCCCCAACGTTCGAGCTGCACTCTTCCAACTTGCCAAAGCTGGAAAATTAATTGTTATTGCTGCAGGGAATGAAGGGGCCCCTTTGATGCACAATACATATACAGCAAGTCTTGTTGAGCTAGCTCATGCTCCCTTGATGAAAGAGCGCCTCCTGTTAGCAGGAGCCTCCTCCTATAAAAATGGCATTGAAAGTCTGGCTGAGTTTAGTAATTATCCAGGAGACAGTTCTTTTGGAATAGCACAAACATACTTTATCACAGCGCCCGGGGAGCGCATCACTTCTACCACGACAGGGGGGGATTTTGGTGAAAAATCAGGAACATCTATGGCAACGCCTATGGTTGTGGGAGCAGCAAGCCTCCTCAAGCAAGCTTTTCCCCATCTTCATGCAGAAGACATTACACTTCTTCTCTTAAAATCCGCACGAAAAGTTTCCTTAAATGGAAAGGACCTTCCTCGGGTTCATTTCGGTGCAGGGATTGTGAATCTTAAATCTGCTCTTGAAAAAGGAAGGACGATTTAGAATAAAGGACTGTTGACTTCTAACAAACTAATAACTAAGAGGCATAGATAGACGAGAAAAAGAATCGAAAGTGGCTATGTCTGATTTTGCTATGATGCGTCAAAATATGGTAAAAAGGCAGATTTCGCCTGAAAATGTCACCAATCCTTTTATCTTAAACGCGTTTTTAAACGTTCCCCGAGAAAAATTTGTACCGCGACAACTCTCTCATATTGCTTATATGGATTCAAACTTTCCCTTTAATTTTGATCGTTTTCTTTTAAGACCAGCCACTCTGGCGCGTCTATTGGAAGCCTTAAATCCTCAACCATTTGATACTATTCTTTATATTGCTGCTGGGACCGGCTATGGGCCTGCTGTTTTAAGTCAAATTGGAGTTCGCGTCATTGCTGTGGATTCCGAAGAGAGCTTGACTCAAAAGGCAGAACGTCTTGTCCAAGACTTAAATCTTTCTTCAGTTGAAATTATTTTAGGCCCTCTAGCAGAAGGTTGGGAAAAAGAAGCGCCTTATGATAAGGTGATTATTGAAGGGTGCGTTGATTTTATTCCTGAGTCTCTCCTCTTTCAATTGAAGGAGGGTGGCGTTATGGTAACGCTCAAATATCGCAAAGACCGCGGAATAAACGCTGTAAAATGTGTCAAACAAGAAGGTGTTTTTACAGAAATTTCTCTTTTTGATGCATTTGCGCCACGCTTGAAAGCCTTTCGAAAAAGTAAGCCCTTTATTTTTTAGTGAAAAATAAGGAAACTCAGTGTATGGTAAAAAGCATTTTATGAACGAATTATAAATGAGCATGCAGCAGCGTAAAATTTTTCATTTTGTAACAGTCCTTGTTTCAAGCACTTTCTTGTGCTCGTCATCTTTTGGGGATTCTCCTCTTCGCCCTCAAATGAGCCAGAAAGTTCAAATGACGCAGGAATCTCAATGGCTTGAAGCCCAGGAAGAATCGGTTTCCCTTCAAGAAACCCTTGAGCGAACCTATATGCAAAACACAGACTTGGATGCAGAACGTGCAAATCTAAGAGCCGTTGATGAGGAAGTTCCACAAGCCGTTGGGCAATGGAGGCCAAGCCTTTCTGTACAGGGGCAGCAAAACCAAACTCAAAATTACCCCATCGGAGCGGTGAGTCGGTTGCGGCAGCCTAGGAAGCATAATAGCGATACCTCCTACACAGTGACCTTAAATCAAAATATTTACAATGGAGGAGGGACAGAAGCTCAGATAGGTGTTGCGGAAAGCGATGTTCTTAAGGAGAGAGCCACTCTTTTTGTTCAAGAGCAAACAAGCCTGTTTAGTGGAGTTCAAGCCCATACAGCTATTCTTGCAAGAGGAGCGATTCTTACTTATCAAAAATTGAATAGAGATTTCTATCTTAAACTTTTGGAAAAGGCTCAAGCTTTTTTTGACGTTGGTCAAGGAGGGCGCGTTGAAATTGAAGAGGCACGAGGGAAATACGAGGAAGGAAAAGCAGAAGTAGCTATAGCGATTCGAGACCTTGAAAATTCTAAGGCAGATTATATGCAGATCGTGGGGAGTCCCCCAGGAAAGCTGGCTCCGGCAAATGTCATTTTGCAACTTCCTAAAGATTATGAAGAAGCTTTGGAAATTGCCAAAACCCATAATCCCGCCATTCTTCAATCTCGTTATCAACTTGAGGCTGCAGAATATAATGTATACTTGCAGGCTTCAGAACTTCTACCCACAGTGGGCGTTAATGGTACAGTTGGAAATGAGCGTCAAGGGGGAACGGGCTTTACGAGTAGGTCTTCTGGACCGAAAGGAGCTCTCAAAACAACAAATCTAGGGTTTAGGGCCATCGTAGATGTTCCCATTTACTCTCAAGGAATTCCCAACTCTAAGGTTCGTCAGGCTTATCAAAGAGTGGCTCAATCAAAAGTTCAACTGGTTGGAGCTCAACGACAAGTTGTTCAAACCGTTAGAACGGCTTGGGACAATGTGATCGCAGCCCGAGAAGCCGTAAAAGGGTATTTGGCGCAAGTCAAAGCGACTGAATTGGCTGTTGAAGGTGCGTTTGAAGAAGTTAATGTGGGTGCGAAAACAATTACGGATGTGATTGTGATACAACAGAATCTGATACAAGCCCAAATTAGTTTAGCAAGGGCTCAGCAAGGGCTCGTTGATGCCGGGTATCAAGTTTTACAAGCCATGGGACGGTTGTCAGCGCGTGACTTGAGGCTCAATGTCAGATATTATGATCCAGATAAGTATTATAATGAGTACAAGAACGCCTGGATCCAGTTCTGGCAGGGAGAAGACTGGCGATATGTGAAAGATGGAGATCAACGATGAAGATAGAAAAGCCGACTTCGGAACCTTCCATGGATGAAATTTTAGCCTCCATTCGTCACATCATCTCCGGCGATTCCCAGGAGGAAAAAAAGGATCCTTTAGGGTTAAGAGATTCGGATGATATTTTAGATCTCACGGAGGTTCTTCCTGAGGTAAGTCAAAAAATGGAAAATTTAGAGACTGGAATGAAGGTAGACCTACCTCTTAAGGCCTCTAACTGCCAGAAGAATGAGACGGCGCGTCCTCTTAAAGAACCTGATCCATTTACAGAGCCGCTTGTTTCCTCAGCAACAATCTCAGAAGCCGCTCAAGCACTCCATTCTCTCAACAAATTCGCATCCGAAAGCCCACGATGTCCTGACCCTCGTCTTAATGAAGGAATGGGGGGGCAAACCGTTGAAAACCTGGTGCGGGAAATTTTAAGACCTCTTTTAAAGGAATGGCTTGATGCCAACTTACCGACCCTTGTGCGGTGGGTAGTCAATGAACAAGTTGAAAGAATCGTACGGCAAGTGAATGCTGTTCAGCACGAGCCAATTCCCGGGAAGGAAAAATTTTATTCAAAATCCTAACCCCCCCGGTTGCTTCCTATTTATCTTAATTGAGTTATAAACAAATGTTAGAAAAAACGTTTTCACCCGCCTCATTCGAAGAAAAGATTTATGCAGCTTGGGATTGCTCCGGTCTTATGGCAGCTGGGAACAGGCCCGAGGCCATTCCCTATACGATTATGATGCCCCCTCCCAATATAACGGGCAGTCTTCATATGGGACATGCGTTTACGTTTACGCTCCAAGATATATTGATTCGTTTTCATCGCATGCAAGGCCAGGATGTTCTTTGGCAACCGGGTACGGATCATGCAAGCATCTCGACTCAAATGGTGGTTGAACGACAGCTTTCTAAAGAAAATCTTACTCGTCATACGTTGGGACGTAAAAAGTTTTTAGAAAGAGTTTGGAGCTGGAAGGAAGAATCTGGCGGAATAATCGTCAACCAGCTGCGCCGGTTGGGAGCGTCCCCTGATTGGTCCCGAGAGAGGTTTACCCTTGATGAAGGCTTGAGTGCTGCCGTTCGGCATGTTTTTGTGGAACTTTATCGCCAAGGGCTTATCTATCGGGATAAGCGTCTCATTAATTGGGATCCTAAGCTTCACACAGCGATTTCAGATGTTGAAGTTGAAGCTCTCCCCCTTCAAGGTGTGATGACCTATTTCCGATACCCTATTGAAGGGGAGGGGGCCGAGTTCATCACCATTGCCACAAGCCGTCCCGAGACAGTCTTTGGGGATGTTGCGATTGCTGTTCATCCTGAAGATGAGAGATATCAGCACCTCATCGGCAAGCAGGCTCGCCACCCCTTGACCGATCAGCTGATTCCTATTATCGGAGACCTTCACGCCGATCCTGAAAAATTTACAGGTGCCGTTAAAATTACTCCGGCCCACGACTTTAATGACTTTGAAGTGGGTCGTCGTCATAACCTTCCCCTTATTAATATCCTTGATCAAGACGCCCGTTTAAATGAAAATGTTTCTCCCTCTTATCAAGGGCTTGACCGCTTAGTAGCGCGACAAAAAGTTGTGAAGGAGATGAAGGCCAAAGGGTTTTTTGACAAAGAAGAACCCTGCGTTATTCCAACCCCTCACGGAGAAAAATCAGGCGTGGTCATTGAACCATGGCTTTTGGATCAATGGTATGTGGATGCAGCAACCTTAGCCCAACCTGCTCTTAAAGCAGTTGAGGAAGGAAAGACAAAATTTGTGCCGCAATATTGGGAAAATACCTATTTTGAATGGTTGAGAAATATTCAACCTTGGTGTATTTCTCGCCAACTCTGGTGGGGCCACCGGATTCCCGTTTGGTACGGGCCTGAGGGGAAAGTCTTCGTTGCGCTAGATGAGGAAAGTGCGCTTAAAGAGGCCTCCCTTTTTTACAAGAAAGACGTTCCTCTAACGCAAGATCAAGATGTGTTAGATACGTGGTTTTCTTCAGCTCTGTGGCCTTTTTCAACCTTAGGGTGGCCTGAAGAAACCGCTGAGTTCAAGCGCTATTACCCAACCGATGTTTTGGTGACAGGCCATGACATCATTTTCTTTTGGGTCGCGCGAATGATGATGATGGGCCTTCATTTTACAAAAGAGGTCCCTTTTAAAACTGTTTACATCAATGCCCTTGTTCGAGATGAAAAAGGGCAAAAAATGTCAAAAACCAAAGGGAACGTTGTGGATCCCTTGATTCTCATTGATTCCTATGGAGCCGATGCCTTAAGGTTTACCCTTGCAGCCTTAGCAGCCCCGGGTCGCGATGTTAAATTTTCTCAATCTCAAATTGAGGGATATCGTAATTTTGCTACCAAACTGTGGAACGCCGCTCGTTTTGCCGAAATGAATGGATGTACCTTTAATCGTGAGCTTAATCCCTATGCTCTTCACGTTCCCATTAATCAATGGATTGTAAGTCAAGTGACGGCGCTTTCCCAAGATGTGAAAGAAGCCCTTGAAGGATATAGATTTAATGAAGCGGCTCATATCCTCTATCACTTTGTGTGGGGGACTTTTTGTGACTGGTACCTTGAGTTTTGCAAACCTAAATTTGCAAGTACGAAAGCTGAAAAAACGGAAACTCAACAAACAGTTGCTTGGGTTTTAGATCGTATTTTGCGCCTCCTGCATCCTTTTATGCCTTTCCTGACAGAAGTGCTGTGGGAAAATTTGCGCCCAGAATTAGGCCTTTTAATGGGTGAACTATGGCCAGAAGCTCAAAAAATTCCTTATCCTGAAGTTAGTCAAGATGTGAATTGGTTGATTCAAGTCATTTCTGAAGTTCGTAGTGTTCGCACAGAAATGAATGTTCCTCCCGCTTCTCACCTTACCTTAAGTTTTTATGATGCAGCACCGGAGATCCATCGTCGGCTTAGAGAGCATGAAGATTTGCTCCTTAAGCTGGCTCGTCTTGAACACGTCAAGGCTTTTTCAGAACCCCTTTCGCCTCGAGAGGCGAGGGGGGCTGCCCAAGTTGTGATAGGGGAGACAACGCTCCTCATTCCTCTTGCGGGAGCCATTGACGTGACAGCAGAAAAAGAAAGACTTCAAAAAGAATTGAAGAAAGTGGCATCTGAGATCGACGGGTTGGAGAAAAAACTTATCAACCCAGATTTTATGTCTCGCGCCCCTCAAGAGGTTGTTGAGACGCAGCAAAAACGCCTCGAAGCTGCTCGTCTGTCGACTCTTAAATTGAAGCAGGCTTTGGAGCGGCTCGGGAAGATAGCATAGTTCACAAAGAATAGCTCTCTCCGATGATCCGAATGGCTTTTTCAAGATCCGCAGGAGTGTCCACTCCAAAGGGAGCTTTTGCATTGACGACTTTTACATCAATCCGCATTCCATGAGCAAGAGCCCGAAGCTGTTCTAGCTTTTCTCGTTTTTCTAAAGCATTGGGAGGAAGTGACACAAACCGGTTCAAAGCCTCTCTTCGAAAACTATAAAGACCAATGTGATGATAATGGGGACCCATCCCTGAAGGAATAAGGGTTCGACTAAAATAAAGGGCTCTGCCGATTGTTCCTTCTCCTTTTAAGGAGAGGGCAATTTTTACGACATTCTCATCCGTTAATTCATGGGGGTCCTCAATGATTGAGGCAAGGGTTGCCATGTCAACAAGGGGCTCTTGAAAAGGCTCCAAGGTGTCTCGCAAAAGAGAGGATTCTAGGGTGGGTAAATCTCCTTGGACATTGATGACGAATTCGTACGTTCCTTTTGGATCATAGATATCTGTAGCCGCTTTCACACGGTCTGTTCCTGAAGGAAGATTGGGATCTGTAAGGATTGCCTGACCCCCAAAAGACTCGACGGCTTCAACGATTTCTGAATCTCCACAAGCCACAAGGACAGGCCCCAAATTGGCCTCAATGGCTTTTTCCCAAACATGGCAAATCATCGACTTGCCGCAGATGTCTGCAAGCGGTTTGTTAGGGAGACGTGTTGCTGCCAACCGGACGGGAATAACGATGAGGGTTTGTTGGGACATACCTTATACTATATAATTTTATATCGTCATCGCAACTAGATCTTCTAAAATCTTGCGAGCGGCTGAGAGGCGCGCCTGAGGAGTTTCGAGGGATCTTATATAAACAATTTTTTGATCGGGACGAATTTTGGCAGTTCCTTTTTGATCTGTGATATGGCCAATAAGCAAATTTGGATTTTTAAAAATATTTTGGTAAAATCCGATGAGGATGCCTTTCGGGCCTCCTTCGACTTTGTCGATATTGGCTTGGCGGGAAAGAGATTTGAGATAAATCACCTCTAAAAGATTTTTAACTTCCGCAGGAAGGGGGCCAAATCGATCTCTTAATTCAATAGCAAAAAAATCAATCTCTTCTCGTGTGACAAGATTACTTAAGCGCTTATAAAGGCTTAAACGAAGACCTAAATCAGCAACATAACTTTCAGGAATAAGAACCGAAAGTCCAAGACTAATTTGGGGAGTCCAGTCAGAAGAAACATAGGCTTCTCCCATGCCTTCAGCTTTGAGAGACGCAATGGCTTCTTCCAGCATGTGCTGGTAAAGTTCAATTCCGACTTCGCGAATGTGACCTGATTGCTCTTCACCCACAAGATTACCCGTCCCCCGAATGTCCATGTCGTGACTGGCAAGAGTAAAACCAGCTCCAAGCGTATCCAAGGATTGAATGACTTCTAGACGTTTTTGAGCATCTTTAGAAAGGACTTGTCCTGCAGGATAGGTGAGATAGGCATATCCTCTTACTTTTGCTCGACCAATACGTCCCCTGAGTTGATAAAGCTGAGCAAGCCCCAAGAGATCAGATCGGTGGATCAAAAGAGTGTTGGCCCGTGGGATGTCAATTCCAGATTCAATGATGTTGGTGCTTAAGAGAACATCAAAGGCACCCTCATAAAAATCAGACATGACGTTCTCAAGGGTTGTCGGTGTCATTTGTCCGTGAGCAACGGCGAATTTAACTTCGGGAACAAATTGACGTAACCGCTCTGTAATCTTATCAAGATCGGAAATACGAGGACAGACATAGAAAGTTTGTCCACCCCGGAATTGTTCCCTTAAAATGGCTTCTCGCATGACCATCGCATCAAAGGGCAAGACAAACGTACGCACAGCCATCCGATCGAGGGGTGGAGTTGTGATAAGGCTCATCTCTCGCACGCCCGAAAGGGCCATTTGAAGGGTTCTCGGGATGGGAGTGGCTGTTAGGGTGAGCACATGAATATCTGTTTTGAGATTTTTAAGCTTTTCTTTTTGACCCACACCAAAATGCTGTTCTTCATCAACGATCAAAAGACCCAAATCGTGGAATTCCACTGATTTTGCCAACAGAGCATGGGTTCCGATAAGGATCTGAATTTCCCCTTTTTTGAGCTGTTCTTTAATGTGAGACGCTTCTTTTGATTTGATAAGGCGGGAAAGTTGAGCCACCTTAATTCCTGTGTCTTTAAAGCGAGCCCCAAAGGATTGATAATGCTGGCGAGCCAAAAGAGTTGTGGGCACAATGACGGCAACTTGTTTTCCCGAAGAGGCTGCAACAAAGGCTGCGCGCATCGCCACTTCCGTCTTTCCAAAACCCACATCCCCACAAATGAGGCGGTCCATGGGTTTGCCTTCTGCAAGATCTTCAAACACATCTTCAATAGCGGAAAGCTGATCGTCCGTTTCGGGATAGGGGAAGCGAGCGGCAAATTCTTCATAAAATCCGTCTTGTTTTTGAAGGATATCGGCTTTATTTAGTTTTCGGGCAGCCGCAATTTTTAAAAGATAGTCGGCAACTTCCTTAAGGCGTTTTTTAATCCGAGCTTTACGGGATTGCCAAGCGGCTCCCCCCATTTTATCTAAAGAGGCGTTGGCATCAGCTGCCCCATAACGGGAGAGTACTTCAATACTTTCCACAGGGACAAAAAGCTTATCATTTCCTTCGTAAACAATCTCAAGACAATCATGGGGAAATCCTCCCACATTAAGGGTTTTCAAGCCATCATAACGACCAATCCCGTGTTCGATATGAACAACAAAATCCCCGATTTGAAGACTTGAGACTTCCTGAATGAAAAGATCATTGCGTTTTCTAGACTTAAGGGGCCGGCCCATGCGTTCCCCTAAAATATCTTCTTCCGTGAGAACGACAAGGCCAGGCGCTTGAAATCCACGATCCATTTCAAAGGCCGCTAAAGCGGGGGATTTATCTTTTAAAACCTCAGGGAATGAGAGGACGCGTCTGAGGGGAGCGAAGTGATGTTCTCCTAAAATATGAGCAAGGCGCTCTGCTGATCCGCTGCTGACACCTACCACCAGAACCTGGTTTCCTTCTTTCGCATACTTTTCAAGAGTTTCTTTGACGGCCTCAAACACATTTGCTTGCGAAGCTCGGACGTTGGCAAAAGAGGGACTGACTTTCCCCCGCGCATCGACGATATCTCCTTTGAAATCTGGACGCGAAAAGGGTGTAAAGGTGACTTTTTGGGAGACGGGAATCATTGTATTCCATGTGTCTTCCATGATGTAAAGTTTTTCAGGAGGAAGGGGATGGTAGGGGATCCCATGCTTCTCAAGGGACTCAAATTCCAGACGGGTTTGATAGTGATCCCGAATTTGATCAACATAAGCTTTTCGGGCTTCTTCGAGGTGATCATCAAGGCAATAAAGAGCAAATTGAGTATAGTCGACAAGAGTTTCTAAATGATCATAAAAGAGAGGAAGCCAGTGTTCATATCCTGCATAAGGACGTTCTTCGGAAATGGCGAGATAGAGAGGATCTTTGGGATCGGGTATTCCAAAAGCCTCACGATAGCCTTTGCGAAATTGTTCCATGGTTTCAGGCGTTAAATTAATTTCTCCCATGGGCTTAAGCGTTAAACTTGTTGCTTTCTCTGTACTGATTTGAGAAAGGGGGTCAAACGTTCGTAGACTCTCTAAAGTTGACCCAAAAAAGTCTAAGCGAAATGGCAGTGAATAGCCCGGTGGGTACACATCAAGAAGCCCTCCGCGGATAGCGAACTCTCCCCACTCTCGGACAGTCTCGCGACGCACATACCCGTTTTTAAGGAGAAAATCGAGAAGAGCTTTATGATCGACTTCTTGATGGGCTTGAAGAATCCACGATCTTCCCTCAAAGGCTTCTTGAGGGGGGAGTTTTTGCAAAAAAGCCTGAAGGGTTGTGATAAGAAGATAGGAGCTTTTTTGGGATGTGAGGGAGGTGAGAGCATTCAATCTTTGAGCTAAGATATCGGGATGGGGAGATGTTCGGTCATAAGGCAAGCAATCCCAAGCTGGAAAAAAAAGAACCTCTCGCGAGGGGTCAAAAAAAGCGAGTTGTTCCTTAAGACGCAACGCCCTTCCTTCATCCCGCGCGATAAACACCACACGTTCTTCCCGTTTTGCAAGTTCTGACAAAAGTAAAGTGTCGTATCCATCAGGGATGTTTGTTAGATGAGCTGGGGGTGTAAAAGGAGGGAGAAGTGTCATATTTGTTTATGCATATCTATAAAGTTTATATAAAATTTTTTCTTGATCTTTGTTAAAAACAAATTCATCTTAAAAGCACTATCCCATTGTGGGATGCGTGGCATAATGATGCGCAAACATCACTATACCACTGACCGACTGCCAACTAAAGAGGTTGACAATGGCTAAACTACATGTAGCTCAAATCGAGTATCTTTCTCAACAATTAATTGATCAAATCAAAAATGCTAATAATCTCAATGTCCGGAGCAAGTTTGAACTTGATGGTGCTCAACAGACATTAAAGATTCTTTTAGCTGTTTATGATGAATGGATTGTTGAGAAGGAGATCGAGTGATGAGTTGTTGCTTTTATCTGGATTAGTTTAGACGGAGTGTGACACTTCTTGAAAGAAGTAAGGTTATC
>JBEPVR010000030.1:0-16559 GCA_041690915.1 Alphaproteobacteria bacterium | reverse complement strand
CACCGGTTCCACCAATAGCTCGTGGAGTCGCTTTAGCCGATCAATTACAAACAGTACGTCTTACAGAGGTTGCAGCAAGAATTTCTGCTCCTCGAACGCCGCAACCCTCAATGGATGCCGTGCTTGCAGGTATTCGCACGGGTGTTTCATTGAAGAGAGTTAATGTAACGAGAACTAACGTTGCTGCTGCGGCAAATGCGGCAAGCGTTTTACAAATTCGTACCGCCGCCGCTAGATTGAATCCAGTGACGACAACTGTAAAAGATAATGCGGTAGTTGGAACGGTTACGGACACTACTGTTCCTCTTGCCGGACACAGACAACATACTCACACACCAAACGCTTATGCTGGAGTGGTGGCTCTGACACAACCAAGAATCTCTGCCGCAGATAAAAAGCGGGAAAAAGACGAGAAAAAAGAAAAGGTTACTGCTGCACATAAAAAGTTCAAAGAAAGAATGACTGCGCAAAGGCAAGTTGGAAATGGTGACCAACGCACTTTCCAAGCCCGAATCGAGCAAACACAACAAGGTTTGAAGAAGGTAACGCACCAACAAACTCCAGATCTCCCTCAAC
This sequence comes from Alphaproteobacteria bacterium, assembly GCA_041690915.1. Lineage (GTDB taxonomy): Bacteria > Pseudomonadota > Alphaproteobacteria > UBA9655 > UBA9655 > UBA9655. The sequence goes on along the minus strand of JBEPVR010000030.1, from coordinate 15,983 downwards.
ATGAATTCGTCAAAATGAGAGGGAGATTGAAGCCAACACCCAAGCCCGTTGAAAGGTATGGAGATGATTTTGGAACAGTTGTAGATTAATTTTAAATCATCTTAAGTATAAAAATAAATGGCTCCTCAATAGAGGAGCCATTTATTTATAATGCTAATATAACAGAACTAATCTCTTCACGACCCGAATTTTTAATCTTTATTTTCAACATCCCGCTTAACTTTTGGTGATGAAAGAAGAGCGTCGATACGTTGAGCTTCATCAAAAGAGAGGTCGGCTGCAAAGACAAGCCGAGGAGCAACACGTGTTTTGAGCTGATGGGCGACTGCACGCCTAAAAAACCAGGATCTTTTTTTAAGAGTCGTTAAGATTTCAGGGAGATGTTTCCCCCCAAGAGGCAGAACAAAAACAGTAGCATTTTGAAGGTCCGGACTGATACGAACTTCCGTCACCGTAATTGAAGAACGGTCAAGAAGATCATCACCTGAGTTTCTGAGATAAAAAACTTGAGCCAAAATATGGCGAATTTCTTCGCCGACCCGCAGCTGACGCTGACTCGGTTCTTTTCCCTTGGTTTTAATCATTAATCCAGTGTCCGAGTGATTTCTTCAATCTCAAAGCATTCGATCGTGTCGTCGACTTTGATATCGTTATAATTTTCAAAGGCCATACCACACTCATACCCTTCACGAACTTCTTTAACTTCATCTTTAAAGCGTTTCAGTGTTTTAAGAGTTCCTTCGTGAATAACGATATTATCCCGTAACAGACGGACTTTAGCTCCTCGCTTGACGATTCCTTCGATGACCATACAGCCAGCAATTTTTCCAATTTTTGAAATACTGAAGACATTGCGGATGGTAGCAGATCCTAGGTATTTTTCGCGCAGTGTTGGAGCCAAAAGACCACCAAGCGCCGCTTTCATATCATCTACAACATCATAAATGATAGAATAATACCGAATTTCAATATTATCCCGTCGTGCAGCTTCTCGAGCTTGTGGATTGGCTCGTACGTTGAAGCCCACAATGATAGCCTGTGAAGCTTTTGCAAGTGTGACATCACTTTCTGTAATTTCTCCAACAGCAGAGTGAAGAATATTAACCTTCACTTCATCAGTAGAAAGCTTAGTCAAACTGCCACTGATCGCTTCCATAGACCCTTGAACATCAGACTTAATAATGATGGGAAGCTCTTTAACTTCACCTGCAGCAATTTTTGTAAACATTTGCTCCATGGTTCCGCGAGCTGAAAGAGCGGACTTTGCTTCTCGTGCTCGTCGTTGTCGAAATTCAGAAACTTCTCGTGCGCGGTTTTCGTTTTCTACCACAACAAAATCATCCCCGGCCATAGGGGCCCCATTAAAGCCTAAAATTTCCACAGGAACGGAGGGGCCAGCTTCTTCAATGTGATTTCCACGATCGTCAAGAAGAGCTCGAACACGACCGTGTTCAGATCCTGCTACAAAAAGATCGCCTATTTTAAGGGTTCCCTTTTGCACAAGAATAGTTGCAACAACTCCGCGACCACGCTCAAGCTTTGATTCAACAACCACACCTTCGGCAGGACGATTGGGAGCAGCTTTAAGATCTAAAATTTCAGCTTGAAGAAGAATCGTTTCTTCCAGTTTATCTAAGTTAATGTTATTTTTGGCTGAGACCTCTACGTCTAAGATATCACCGCCAACTTTCTCAAGGAAAATTTCATGCTGCATAAGCATGTTCCGTACGCGCTCAGGATCAGCTTCAGGCTTATCGATTTTATTAATCGCAATAATAATTGGGACATTAGCAGCTTTGGCGTGGCGGATAGCTTCAATTGTTTGGTCTTTGACACCATCATCAGCTGCAACCACAAGAACAACGATATCAGTGACATTCGCTCCTCGGGCTCTCATTTCTGTAAAAGCGGCATGGCCTGGAGTATCGATAAAGGTAATTTTATCGCCTGACTCTAAAACGACTTGGTAAGCTCCAATATGCTGAGTAATCCCCCCTGCTTCTCCAGCAACGACATCTGTTTTTCGCAAAGCGTCTAAAAGAGAGGTTTTTCCATGATCTACGTGACCCATAATCGTAACAACGGGAGGGCGAGGTTTTAGTTGAGCGAGATCTTCATCTTGGATATGAAGACCTATTTCAATATCTGATTCAGAAACGCGTTTGACTTGATGACCAAATTCAGTAGCAATAAGTTCTGCCGTATCTGCATCAATGGATTGTGTGATCGTTACCATCACACCCATATTCATGAGGGCTTTAATAACATCCGAACTTCGTTCAGCAAGGCGGCTCGCTAATTCTTGGACAGTAATAATTTCAGGAATAATAACTTCGCGAATAACTTTTTGTTGTGGCTTTTCTAATCCTGCCATTTTGCGCTTTTCACGCAGTCTTCTCATGGCAGCAAGGCTGCGTCCCGGCTTGTCTTCATCACTTCTTAAAGCTTGGACAACAGTGAGTTTGCCACTGCGGCGGCGAGGTTCGGTCCTTTTAACAACAGGAACTTTAACTTTTGAGTCACCTCCTTTGCCGCGACGGGTATTTTCTTCCTCTTCATCAGCATAAGAAGAGAAAACAGTTTTCTTTTTATGAGGACTTTCTGGGGTAGAAACAGCTTCCGTCTCACTGGGGGGGGGAGAAGGGGGGGCGTTTGAAAGAGCTTCTTCTTCAATATGAGGACTCGTTTCTTCATTATTTTCTACTTTGGGAGAGGCTTGCTCTTCAATGGCATCGTGGCGAACTCGTTCTGCTTCTTCAGCTTGCGTCTTCATGGCTCCATGAAGAGCCTTAAGACGTTCTTCTATTTGCTGAGGCGTCAGACCTGTGCTACCGATGGTTTGCCCTGCTCCTGAGAGCTTTCCTTCCAACTTGTGTTGCCCAGGAAGAACAACGCGCTTTTTCTTTACCTCCACCGTTACAGTTTTAGAACGACCATGAGTGAATGTTTGGCGCACGTGCTCCCCTTCGTTTCCCTTTTTCAAGGTAAGGGTTTTTGCAGAAAGTGTCAGTGGCTTTTTATTAATAGTCTTCCCGTCTGTATCCGTCATTAAAAACTAACTTTCAGTTGATAGGTCATCGGCCTCAAACCAATGAGCGCGAGCTGCCATAATAATTTCTTGAGCTTTTTCCTCGGTGAGACGTCCTTGCGGTAAAAGTTCAAGAAGTTCGTCCGTTGCTAAATCACCCAGGTCATCAAGCTTTTTAATTCCCTTTTCAGCAAGAATGACAAGAATATCAAGATCAATACCTTTCAAGGAGCTTAAATCTTTAGCTACTTTGAGCTCCTTTAAGCGTTTTGTCAAATGACGTTCTTGAACTTCAAGATAGATTTTTGCGCGATTTTGTAGTTCTATCGCTAAGTCATTATCAAAACCTTCAATTGAGGTAAGTTCTTGAGTATCGATGTAAGCAACTTCTTCGATCTTTGTAAACCCTTCTCCAATGAGGAGATGAGTAATCATTTCATCTACGTCTAACGCTTTAACAAAAAGATCAGACCGAAGCTTAACTTCTTCAGCGCGCCGATCTGCTTCTTGGGCTTCGGTTAAAATATCAATTTTCCATCCTGTCAGGATTGAAGCCAAGCGTACATTTTGACCCCGTCGGCCAATAGCAAGGCTAAGCTGATCGTCGGGAACGACAACATCAATGCGTTGATTGTCTTCATCGACAACAACTTTTACAACTTCGGCAGGAGCTAATCCATTGACGACAAAGGTCGCAGGATTGGTTGACCAAGGGATAATATCAATTTTTTCTCCTTGAAGCTCAGCAACAACAGCTTGAACTCGACTTCCTCTCATCCCCACACAAGATCCTACCGGGTCAATGGAAGGGTCAGATGTTGTAACGGCAATCTTTGCCCGACTTCCAGGATCTCGCGCCACGGACTTAATTTCAATAATACCATCATAAATTTCCGGTACTTCTTGCATGAAAAGCTTAGCCATGAATTCGGGGCGAGTTCGAGAGACAAAGATTTGAGCACCGCGGGCCTCTTCTCTGACGTCAAAGATATAAGCCCGGACACGATCGCCAACGCGAATGTTTTCCCGTGGGATCATTTCATCACGACGTAAAAGAGCTTCTGCTCGTCCTAGTTCAATAAAAATATTTCCAAATTCAATGCGCTTAACAATGCCACTCACAATGTCGCCTACGCGATCTTTATATTCCTGATATTGGCGAAGGCGCTCAGCGTCTCGCACTTTTTGAAAGATGACTTGTTTTGCCGTTTGCGCAGCAACACGTCCAAAATCAATAGGGGGCAGGGCTTCTGTTAAAAAATCCCCGACCTTTAGATTGGGATCAATGGTTTGGGCTTCTGCAAGAGTCATTTGAGTGGTGGGGTTTTCAATTTCGTCCACTACTTCTCGACAAAGCACCAGGCTAATTTCCCCTGTTTTACGGTCGATTGTTGCCCGTATATCATGTTCGTAGCCATATTTGGAACGACCCGCCTTTTGAATAGCTTGTTCCATAGCTTCTAAAACTTGGTCCTTTTCAATAGACTTTTCACGAGCCACTGTTTCAGCAACCAATAAAAGTTCACGATCTCCGGGGCCTGTATGTATTTCCGTCATGTTTTCCTCAACTTGAACTCAACATTTCATAATCAGGAATAAGTTTAGCCTTTTGTATGTCAGAAAAGGCGAACTCTGCAACTTCCTTTTGGAGATCAAGTTCAATTTTTACAAGATCATCCTCTATTCCCATTAAATGGCCTTGGAATCGGCGGCTTCCATTATAAGGAGCTTTGAGCTCAATTTTAATCCTTGAACCAGAAAATCGCTTAAAATCACTCTTTGTAATGAGAGGCCTATCCAAACCGGGGGAACTTACCTCTAATATATAAGGCTCATGAATGGGATCGTCTACATCTAATAAGACAGAAACAATTCTGCTAACATCGGCACAATTGTCCACCGTAATATTGATCCCATCTTCACGCTCAATCATAATCTGAAGCGTTGTTCGCTTCGCCCCTTGTAACTGCACGCGAACAACCCTAAACCCCCTCTCAAGAAGAGAAGAAGCTATGGTATCATTGATGTGCTGTTCCAAATTCATTGTCTTTCAGTGGCTCAATAAAAAAAGTGGGCTGTGACCCACTCCTGTTAATCAGTAGCAATTTAATTGTATCCTAATAATTTTTTTCAAAATATGCAAGCCCAAGATGACAATTGAAAGAAATTCTTATATAAGGAGAGGAATGAAAGGATAAAATTCATGGCTTTTTTAGATCTTATACTCCTCGGCGCCATAGCGGCCTTCTTAGGATATCGATTGTGGTTGGTGCTTGGAACTCATGAAAAAGATAAACCTATTCGTAAAAGGCAATCCGAGGAAGATGACATTGTTATATCCGCCAGAACACGTGCGCCCTCGTCTGCAACTCAAGTGGAAACTCCTCAAGAGAAAGCTAACACCGAAGACCTAGATGACAACCGGTTTTTACAAGGCGCTGTTCTTGCTTTTCGCAAAATCGTTGAAGCGTATGCTTTAGGAGAAACTGCCGTTCTCCAGAAGCTTTTAGAAGGCCCCCTTCTTGAGACATTTAATGATGCAATTGCAAAACGAAACAAGGCCAAGAAAACGCTTGAGGTGGATGTGTCTCGCATTGTCACTTCGGAAATAATTGACAAACGAGAAGAGCAAGGGCGGGCTTATTTTACGGTTAGGTTTGTATCAGAACAATGCCTCGTTACCCGAAATCTTAAAGGAAAAGTTTTGGAAGGTGATCCTGATCGATATTCAGAAGTCACGGATATTTGGACTTTTTCTCGCTCCCTTACAAGCTCAGACCCGAATTGGAAGCTTGTGGCCACTCAAGTTCCTGAAGCATAAAAAAGGACGGAGATTAAAAAGATGAGGTAAAAACCAAACTTTTAAAATCTCCGTCCTTATTATTAATATACATCAAAATGGAATTTTATGCAAGTAAATAATAATAGTTTAGATAAAAATAATATGTTTTTTTAAAGAGACTCTACTCTTCCCCTTCATCGCCCCAATGAATGTCTCGCGCTTTCGTATAAGCGCTTCCGTCTTTTTTCGAAATAATACGGCGCTCAAGTTCTCCCTTTTGTGTACAGAGGTCTAAAATCACGTGACCTTTCTTTCGGAGGGGCGCTTTAATAATACGGGTTTTAGAGGGAGGGTGAGGATGGGGAGATACGACAAGGTAAGAATATTTTTCGTCCTCATAGGGTAGAGTGGCGTCTTTAGCGCGCTGGTGATACTTTCCCCGAGAGACACGAACACTAAAGTGGCACCAATCTTTTCCTTCTTTAAAGGGAGAACCGAGCGGGCAGGGGGTGTGATGGGGACAAGGGGCGATAATATGAGCTCCTAAGCTTATTAAGAGTTGACGTGCCTTTGAAATATGAACATATCCGTCAGGGGTTCCTGGCTCTATAAGAATTAAGAGGTGATCGGCTGCTTGATAAGCCTTTTCCAAAACAGAGGCTTGCTCGTTCAGAGAAAGTTCATTCAAGACATAGGATAATACAACGGCGTCATGGGAAGGAAAAAGTTCTGCCTTCGTAAGATCATTCCGGCACCACGCAAGTTGGAGAGGGTGAAGGTTATCTTGGGTGAGATGCTGCCCTAATCGTAAAAGTTCTATATCTTGTTCAAAAAGAGTGACGCATTGAAGATAAGGAATTTCTTCGGAGGCTGCCCACGCAAAACTTCCCACCCCCGCTCCTAAATCTAAAAGACTTTTGATGGGCTGGAGAGAGGGCTTGATTCGTTGGAGCACATCCTGTGCAGCGCCGTAGGTGGCGGGGAGGCGAGCAGCAATATAGGCCTGTCGGTGAAGTTGCGTTTCAATAAATTGACCTTGAGCATAGCGCTGGGTCAAATCAAAACAGGCCTCTCTTAGTTTATCCATGTTTAAGGAGGCTAATTCTCGCTCAATCGCATTGGATAGTTTTAAAGGAAGATTCTTCAACGGTCCCTCTCTCCATTATCTTTATTAAACCATGCTTATCCTTGCGATGCTATGAGAAAATGGTTAAGAAAATGTTTAATTTATCTTATTTTAGCTTTACTGGAAAACAGTTTCTTCTTGGCCTATAGTAAGATACAGTCTTTTGAATTGATCGTATTTTTTCTGATGCTCTCTTGGCTCTTTAATACTTTCAAGATATTTATCATTAAGATCCGCATCTTGGCTTTTCCATTGTCTGATCGTCCTTTCAACCCATCTCTTATTCATTTCAGCACTGATTGTATGGAAAGGATTAAGAATTTCTTCTGGTTGAGTGACTTCTGCTGCTCCTAAAGCGTCAGCTATTTCTCCGACTTTCTTTTTCAAAACAAAGACTTTACCATTTTTTTCCATTAAAATATCAAAAACAGCCATATGATTTATGCTGGGTTTATTTCTTCGGTCATTATAATTTCCCCAGTGGATATGTTGTACATGAATCGGATAGCCGAGTTCTGCAATTATATCAGTTATTATCAATAAGAGTTCTCTATTATTAGAACCACCGAAAATTTTTATTTTAACATCTTCTTCTTTTTGTTCTAATTTTATATTAGATAGAAAATTGCGAAGACCTATTTCAATTACACTTTTATCGACTTTTAAATGTGTTTCGGTGGAGGGTTCTGTGAGAGGGTTTTTATCAAAGTTTAAAAGTCGATCACGATCAGTGCCAGGAATGTGAGCCATTCCCATTCTTTTGTTTGCTTTATTGAATGCCGTAATAGCTACACAGGGAAATACATGAAGGGTCATTAAGGCCGTTTTAGAATCTTCTGGCCCTAAAATTTTCATTTCGCTCATTGATACCACATCAATATGCTCTTTAAAAGAAAAGTGAGAGGTCGCGGAGGACTCATTTAGGACCACCTCATCAGGATCACGAAATTTCAATGGAGAAGCAACCAGATAGGGTAAATTATGAGAGCTTAAACATAAATTTCCGCCTGTGTATTCCGGGAAATCGGTGCGTCTTCCAGAGGCTTTGGGAACAGAGATTTCTTCTGGGTAGTCCAACCTTTCTGGGGATTTCCAGCGGTTTTCTCCTCCTGCTAAACACAGACTTGAAAAGGAGAATGTAAAAAAAACAAAAAAATAACTTAAAAAATTCATAAATCACCTCGTAACTTACCACTCATATGCATATAGGAAAGAATAAATAATATTCAAGAGGAAGCGACTTAATTCCTCTTGGCTTGGAATACCTTTCTCATGCTATAAAGGGACCAATTTGTGATAAAGGATTTCCGATGGATAGAATGGGTCAGTTAAAACATCATTTTTTGACAGACGTGGGAAAGGTTTCCACCCTTCAGGAGTTAGAAGACCTGCGAGTGGGCGCTTTAGGAAAGAAGGGCGAGTTGACTCTTCTTATGAAAGAGCTTGGCGAAAAAACGCCGGAGGAACGGAAGGTTTGGGGGGCTGAGCTCAATGCGGTCAAAGAAGTGCTTACAACGGCATTTGATCAGCAAAAAAAACGATTGGAAGAAGAGATCCTCAATACCCGTCTCGCAACAGAAACTCTTGATGTGACGTTGCCTCCTCGCCCTCTATTAACAGGAAAGATCCATCCTTTGAGTCATGTCTTAGATCAAACCATTCAGATTTTTGGACAGATGGGATTCGTGGTAGCAGAAGGGCCCGATATTGAAGAAGATTTTTACAATTTCACGGCTCTTAACATTCCCTTAGAGCACCCCGCCAGGCAAGAGCAAGACACCTTTTATTTACCTCCTTTAGAAGATGAGCAGCCCCTTGTCTTACGAACTCATACGTCTCCCGTGCAGATTCGCACCATGTTAAATCAAAAGCCTCCGCTCCGCATTATTGCTCCAGGGCGCACCTATAGGTCTGATTACGATGCGACTCATACACCGATGTTCCATCAAATTGAAGGCTTGGTCATTGATACAAAGACTCATATGGGTCATTTGAAGGGCTGCCTTGAAGAATTTTGTCGCCTCTTTTTTGAGGATCCTTCTTTAAAGTTGCGCTTTCGGCCCGGCTATTTTCCTTTTACGGAACCTTCGGCTGAGGTTGATATATGGTGGAAGGGGAACAGTTGGCTCGAGATTTTAGGGTGTGGAATGGTGCACCCGAATGTTTTGCGCAATTGTGACATTGACCCCACTATTTACCAAGGATTCGCTTTTGGTATGGGAATCGAGCGCATTGCTATGTTGAAATATGGAATCACGGACTTACGCCTTTTTTATGAATCAGATTTAAGGTGGCTTGATTATTATGGATTTGATCCTGAGTCACGGGAGTAAGAAATGAAATTTACGTTATCTTGGTTAAAAACTCATTTGGAAACAGAAGCGTCTGTTGAGACGATCGTCGAAAAATTGACAGCTCTGGGGCTTGTCGTTGATAAAGTTGAAAACAAAGCTGAAGTGCTCGCGCCCTTTAAAATCTGCGAAATTATTGAAGCGGAAAAACATCCCAATGCGGACCGTTTGAAAGTTTGTCGCGTTAATACAGGAGACGAGGTTATTCAAGTTGTGTGTGGGGCTCCTAATGCGCGTAAGGGGCTGAAAGTGGTTTTAGCCAGGCCGGGGGATCTGATCCCTTCCACTAAGCAAGTCCTTAAAGTTGGAAAAGTTCGTGATGTGGAAAGTTTGGGAATGATGTGTTCTGCTCAAGAACTTCTTTTGGGGGAAGCTTCAGAAGGCATTATCGAGGTTGATCCCAAAGCCTGTGTTGGTGAGTCTTATGCAAAATGGATGGGACTTGATGAAACTCTGATTGAAATTGAAATTACACCCAATCGGGGAGATTGCTTAGGTGTTTATGGAATTTCAAGGGATCTTGCTGCAACGGGCATCGGAAAGCTTAAACCTTTAAAAAGAGAAATAATAAAGGGGAGTTATCCTTGTCCTGTTGCCTTAAAAACGGATTCGGAAGCCTGTCCTCATTTTACAGGAAGGGTTATTCGGGGACTTAAAAATGGTCCTAGCCCTTTGTGGCTCCAAAAAAAGCTTGAAGCAATAGGATTGCGTCCTCTTTCTGCTTTAGTGGATATCACCAATTTCTTTATCTATGACCTAGGGCGACCTCTTCATGTGTTCGATGTGAATAAACTTAAGGGAGAGCTAAACGTTCGCCTCTCTGAAAAAGGAGAAAGTTTTAAAGCCCTGGATGGAAAAACATATCCTCTTTCCGAGGATATGACAGTCATTGCGGATGATTCCGGTGTTATTTCCTTAGCGGGCATCATGGGGGGCGAAAGTACTGGATGCGATGATTCTACTCATACGGTCTTTTTAGAATCAGCGTTTTTTGATCCAATTTCCATAGCGATCACCGGTCGAAGCCTTGGAATTCTAAGTGATTCTCGCTATCGATTTGAGCGAGGAGTTGATCCTGCGTCAACTCTTCCAGGTTTGGAAGCTGCAACTCAGATGATTCTTGAGATCTGTGGGGGGGAGGTAAGTGAAATCGTCGTTACGGGCGCAGCTCCTGATTTAAGGGAGTCGATAGTCTTTGATCCCGCACGCGTTAAAACCCTGGGAGGGCTAGACGTCCCGTCTCAACGTGCTCAAGATATTTTAAAAACTTTGGGATTTGAAGTGAAGGGGGAGGGGCAAAATTTCGCTGTTTTAACTCCTTCGTGGCGTTTTGATGTGGAGCAAGAAACAGATCTTGTTGAAGAAGTGTTAAGGGTAGAAGGATACGATAAGATTCCTTCTCTTCCTTTTGGAGATCGACCCGAAAAAAAGCTTTTATCTCCTCTTCAAGAACGGCGTTTTGTTGTGCGTGAACAGCTTGCCAATCGTGGGCTTATGGAAGTTATTACCTGGTCTTTTATGGCTCATAAAGAGACAGAGCTTTTTGGTGGTGTTGCAGAAAGTCTTGTTGTGCTGAATCCTATTAGCCAAGACTTAGATGCGATGCGTCCCAGCCTCTTGCCAAATTTACTAAAGGTTCTTCTTTTGAATCAAAATCGAGGAGCTGAAGCGGTGGGGCTTTTTGAAGTAGGGCCTCAATATTCCGGCCCCACACCTCAAGATCAACACATGATGGCCACAGGTTTACGAGCAGGTGCTTTTCATAGCGACCATTGGTGCGAAAAGAAGCGTCTTGTTGATATTTATGATGCCAAAGCCGATGTTGTGGACATTTTCGGGGGGTTAACCTTCCAATATAGTCAAGCAGCTCCTTCATGGTATCACCCTGGCCGTTCAGCAGCACTGAAATTGGGACCTCATGTTTTGGGGTATTTTGGGGAACTTCACCCCAGTATCCTTAAAGCTTATGATGTAAAGGGACCTGTTGTTGCTTTTGAAATTTTTATCGATCGCCTCCCGCAAGTTAAACGAAAGTCTAAGTTGGTTCTTTCTTCTTATCAAAGGGTTGAGCGAGACTTTGCTTTTGTTGTGAGTCAAGATGTTCAGTCCGAAAGCCTTATCAAAGCGGCTCAAAAAGCCGATCCTGTTTTGACGCAAGACATCACTCTTTTTGATGTCTTTGATCTTGGGGATCATAAAAAATCCATGGGGATCCGCGTAGGGCTTCAATCCCAAGATCACACGTTAACAGAGGATGAAATTCAAACTTTCTCTCAAAAAGTTATTTCTTTAGTGACACAAAGTACAGGTGGAGTCTTACGTCAATGACCGATCTTAATCATATTCGAAATTTTTCTATTATTGCCCACATTGATCACGGAAAATCCACTTTGGCGGATCGACTTATCCAATTATGCGGGGGGCTTTCTGAACGTGAGCTGAAAGAGCAAGTTCTTGATACAATGGATATTGAGCGAGAGCGAGGGATTACCATTAAAGCTCAGACGGTTCGCCTTCAGTATAAAGCAAAAAATGGGGAAACCTATCAGCTCAATTTGATGGATACGCCTGGTCACGTCGACTTTGCCTATGAAGTCAGCCGCTCCCTGGCCGCTTGTGAAGGATCACTCTTGATTGTGGATGCAAGTCAAGGTGTTGAAGCTCAAACCTTAGCCAATGTATATCAAGCCGTTGACAACAATCATGAAATTATTCCTGTTCTTAACAAAGTTGATTTACCCGCTGCAGAACCGGAGCGCATTAAAGAACAGATCGAAGATGTCATTGGCATAGATGCCAGTGATGCCTTACTCGTCTCGGCAAAATCAGGGCTCGGGGTTCCGGATGTTTTGGAAGCAATCGTTCATCGGCTTCCCCCTCCAAAAGGAGTGTTGGATGCTCCCCTCAAGGCCCTTTTAATTGATAGCTGGTATGATGCTTATTTAGGAGTGATCATCCTTGTACGCATCGTAGATGGGCTCTTAAAACCTGGAATGAAGATTAAAATGATGTCGACCGGATCTATGTATACCTTGGATCAAGTCGGCGTTTTCACACCAAAACGAGAAACTCTTGCTGCTCTCCATCCTGGCGAAGTAGGCTTCTTTACGGCAGGCATTAAGGCCGTCAGTGATTGTAACGTGGGAGATACGGTTACAGACGAAAAACGGCCAGCCAGTGAACCGTTGCCTGGCTTTAAACCCAGTGTTCCCGTTGTTTTTTGTGGGCTTTTCCCCGCGGATGCGGCGGATTTTGATCATTTGCGAGAAAGCCTTGGGAAGTTGAGGCTTAATGATGCCAGCTTTATGTTTGAGGCAGAAAGCTCAGCTGCCCTAGGCTTGGGCTTTCGGTGTGGGTTTTTAGGGTTATTACATCTCGAGATCATTCAAGAAAGATTGGAGCGAGAATTTAACCTAGATCTGGTGACCACTGCTCCCAGTGTTGTTTATAAGCTTTATATGACCAATGGGGAAATGATTGAACTTCATAACCCCGCGGACATGCCTGATGTGGTTCGAATTGTCAAGATGGAAGAACCCTGGATTAAAGCCACCATTCTTGTACCTGATGATTATTTAGGTTCGATCCTTACCTTGTGTACAGAAAGGCGAGGCGTTCAGTTGGATCTCACCTATGTTGGAAACCGAGCCATGCTGGTTTATCGTTTACCTCTTAATGAGGTTGTTTTTGATTTTTATGACCGTTTGAAGTCCGTAAGCCGAGGCTATGCGAGCTTTGATTATCAGGTGGATGGTTATGAAGAAGGCGAGCTCGTCAAGCTTTCCATCCTTGTAAACGGGGACCCGGTAGATGCCCTTTCCACCATTGTCCATCGCTCTCATTCGGAAAGTCGGGGTCGAGCCCTTTGTGAACGGTTGAAAAGCCTCATTCCACGCCAGCTCTTTAAGATTGCCATCCAAGCCGCAATCGGAGGAAAAATTATTGCCCGCGAGAGCGTTTCGGCTTTGCGTAAAGACGTAACCGCCAAATGCTATGGGGGAGACATCACGCGTAAACGAAAATTGCTTGAAAAGCAAAAGGCTGGGAAAAAGCGAATGCGTCAGGTGGGGAATGTCGAAATCCCCCAATCAGCCTTCCTTGCTGCGCTGAAAATGGGGGATGATTAGCACAACAGCTCAGCTAACTTATGTTAACAACGAGAGGTTCTTCCTACCTCCGCTGTTTAGAAGTATGCCTCAACCTAAAAACATGTCTCCTGTGGCAATGGAAGTGATGTCTTTGTGGACGAGTTTGTCTTTGCAGCCGGACGTGTCTTGGTTTAGAAGCAAAACTCCTTCTTCTTGCAACAGTTCTGATCCTTGGAGTGAGCTTCCTTGTCAAAGCATGCCTGTTCCTTAAATTTCCTCCTAATTTAGAAGGCGCTTTTGTGGGAAGGGGTCTTAGAGACGCCGCTTTCTTTGGAGAATTAAGGAAGGCATAAAGAACACTTGCCGCTGGGTTGCGCGTATCATTTTTGATACAAGCCTTGAAAGGGGGAAACAGAGGAGCGGTCGTTCCAGGAAGAAAGCCATTACCCCAAGCCGCATTTATAAGCTGTTGAGCATCGACATAGGCGTAGTTAGTTTTTTCTACGTGTGGAAGAAGATTCCCCTTTCTGTCCCTTCCATTCTTAATCAGCTCTTGAATGGAAGGCTTACTTCCGGGAATACGAACAAAAAACATCTCATAAGAGCCAACGTGATGGTGATGATTGATAGAGGGTGCTCCGGCAAGCTGCCCATATGTCAATCCAAATGTATTCGCCGTTTCTTCGTTACCTTCTCTCAGAGCGGTTCTACGATTATCACCATTATCTTGTGGGTCTTGCTTTCCCCCACAATCCGACCAAATTTTAACACGACTCCGGACTTCTTCTCCCAGTAGGAGAGTATGATCATCAAACATAAGGAGGACGCCTGCACCCGCGTATAAAGCAGAGGAAAGTGAAAAAATAACAGCAAAAGTAAAGCTTAAAATTCTATAAACCATCAAAAATACCTATACCAAAGTTACAACCGTTCTTTATAGATAGGAGGTGCTTCTGTAGTTTGCAAAGAAAAATGAAAAAAACCCAACAATAATGCTGGGTTTTTTGTGGAGAAAAAAAGTTAAAGTGAAAAAAACTTAAATGAGTGTATACATTTTTTCTTTGAGTCGAAGCCGTTTCAGCTTCAGGGTAAACAGAATGAGAGAATCGGGTAATGGACGTGACAGCTCATCCTGAATAAGGGTATTCAAGTATTCATATTTACGCTTGAGACTTAAAAGATAATTGGAAACGGACATTAAACGCCTCCTTTTGTTAAAATACCCACTCTGTGTAGGCCACTTTCATCTTAATAGAAAATTAAGAAATGTCAAATCTCCAAAGAATTGCTTGTTTCTAAGGAGGAAGCAGCTGCGGATTCTCGCTCAAAGTTTTCACGAATCAGGGCGCAGAGATCTTCATTACGAAGAGCATAAGCAAGGGCCGCCCCTAAGAGGACATTATCGGGAATGTAGTCTCCGTGAATTTGAGGAAGTGAGGTTTCAAAAGATCCATCTTGTTTTAAGACAATGGCAGCGTCCCATGGAGCTAACGTAAGCATCGTTGATGACATATGGTAACTGACTCCCCCGAAACATTTTATTTTTTATTTTTTGTTCTCATATGGAAACTCTCTTATAGAAGGTCTATAAAGGGAGATCAAGTTGTTCTGTAAATTCTTGCCATTCTCGTTTACTCATACCGCTTTCTTCTTGGCTAACAGGCTGGCCTTTCACTATTTTTTTCAAAGTCATTAACCCATTCTTTGAAAAGCGAACGCCTTCTTTTCGGTACTGGAGAAAAGCTTCATAGGTAAAGGGCACCCATTTTTCAAGAAGCTCTAACATGAGCTCTGCATAAATACGGATCTCATATTGGGCATGGGAGTCCGCGCGAAGGGCTAAAAAATGCATTAAGTTATGAAGATCAATCTTCCAATACCACTGAGTGTAAAAATTGACAGAAAGGTTTATCCGAGCGAGCTCTCGTGCGAGTTTATCTTTTTGAGGGTTGCGTACGTTTCCCATTCCATCTTCATTAAGAAGGTCCTCATAATGTTCATAAGCGCGCTCCGCATCCTCACGAAGAAGATTCATGACAAAGTCAGCTTGGTCAGGGGGAAGAAGTTTCCCGCGCCCTTGACGATTATCGGTGGATTGGGCTGCCAAATGCTCTGGCGCGGGGATATAAAATTCCTTATCTAAAATAGAATAACGACCGGAATATTCATTCACATTGGCTGTTCGGTGCCGAATCCATTCGCGAGCCACAAAAATAGGGAGTTTAATGTGAAATTTAATTTCACACATTTCAAAGGGAGTGGTATGGGCATGGCGTAGGAGATAATGAATAAGCCCTCGGTCTTCTGTGACTTTCTTTGTCCCCTTTCCATAGGAAACGCGGGCGGCTTGAACAATGGAGCTATCATTTCCCATGTAATCCATGACACGCACAAACCCATGGTCAAGCACGGGGAAGGCTTCATAAAGAATCTCTTCCAAACCTGACGAAATCTCACGGCGTGTTGAATAGGTTTGTGTTTGGAGATTTTGAATGTCTTGGGCTTGTGTCTCTGTTAGTGCCATAATCCACCTCTTTCTTCTCCGAATCCTTACGATGATTTTTTTTAAAGATCAATACGTAGTATTTTCAAATTTTTTATCAAGAAT
>JBEPVR010000029.1:0-16610 GCA_041690915.1 Alphaproteobacteria bacterium | reverse complement strand
ATGTTGTCGTCTTGCTCTACGTTAATGTGAGCTTCAAAAAGTTTATGTCCATAGAAATTGATGCAGCCAGCGATAACTTCTTTAATATCAACAGTTCCTCTAATCTCATTTTTAATTATCTTTTTTTCTATATCCGAAGAAAAATCATAAACTTTACGAATAAAATTCATCTGCTCTTGTTCAGTAAAAACCGTTGTAGAAGTATGGGACAAGAAAACATTGCAGATGTCTCCAATACTTTCATTGACCTCATGCAAGCGATGAATGATAAGGTTTGCAGATTTTCCCTGAGCCAGAAGATTGCTGGTTAAGCCGTGTGCTTTCTGCTTCAACTGCAAAAGCTCCCCCTCTTTTTTTGTATCATTTTTTCGCTTAAAAAACAGAAAGGCCAAAGCAAACGCAAGGAAAATACTATAGGCGAGACCATTTTCAATCCCATAGGAGCGCCATTCCATTGTCTTATCGATTTGAAAATAAGAAAATGGCATTTTTAGGAATGCATCAAGAGGGACGCCTAAAGAAGGAATGTTTAGCTTAGGCATCAACTGAAAGGTTCTCAATTTTATGACGTTTTGGGAATCACGTATGATCTCTAGAGGAAAAGGAAGAAGAAGATAACCTATGATCTCTGAACCTACAGATATTCCAGCTCCCAGATATATTGTTTTATTTATGTTGATAATTTGAATAACATTTGGTGTTTGATCTAAAGATCGTAAAAAATTTAGAAAAAGCTTAGGATCAAAGTTATGGACTTTTCCATAGGGCCCGATAAGCTTTAAGAGCGTTAACATCCGCCAAAAGTTGATGCATTCCTTCCTCGGTTCTATAGAGTTTTTCAGATAGGATTTTATTTTTAAGATTATCAAGAAGTTGGGCATAATGTTCGACAGAAAAGACAAGAGACTTCTCAACGCCGGATTGCGTCTCTCTCACTTCTATCCGATCGTTCACATAATCTTTTACGAAAACTCCACCTATGGGGACAATAAAAAAACAAGCAAACAGAAGAGAATTTTTAAGAAACACAGAGTTCTTAGCTTGAAGAATGAAGCTAGAAAGCTTCTTGGAAAACTTGTGAGAAAAAATGTCAAAAGAACAAACAGTTTTAAGCAAACGAAAGGGGCTATTTTTTAGGAAAGATTGATAAAGAACGGCTAAATGCCTCATAAAAACCCCGTTTCCTTCACCTCCTGAAGGAATATTATTATTTTCTAAGAGTGTGCCAATGAGAAGCCTATAAGGCAAGGGGGAGAATGAGGGGCCCCTAAATTAAAACCAGAACGACAACATCAATCTGAAAAATGACTTAAGTATCAGCTTCCGTTTTCAACCTAACTCTTGGAGTCTCGTATGGCCAATATTCAGTGAGCCTTCATGGGCTTACGCCCGTGGTATCTAGTCGGCCTGAAGGCCAAGCAACAAGAATGTGCTAGATTGTGATCAGTGATGCAAAACAACTTAACTTTTCTTCTGAGCTTCTTTAAATAAGCGTTTTAAAAAATTGGGTAAAAATCCCCTAGTGAAAGAATTTTATGTAAACTAGTGAAAAAGACCCTATTTGTAAGTTTTTAATTTTCTCTATTCTTTGCCTCTCTAGGACGGATTTTATTTTGCCTAGGCTAATTACTTAAAAATTTATAAAAAAGGAGTATGTTTATGAAAACCGCTATTAATTATTCATTAATTTCTGTATTGCTTCTCTTGATGGCTTCTAATGCAAAAGCTATGGATGAAGAAGATTTTGATCCTGGAAACACGTCAGTAACCAAGCTCCTCATCTGTGTACAAGATAATAAAAATCCAGAAGGAACAATGCTTTTTGTTTCTGTTCCTCAACCGGTTGAAGACGGGCCCGTGGGGGCAGGTATAGAAATCATAACCACGACAAGCAGAAAAGCTGTTAAAGATAGTAATGGAGACTTTCTTTCTTATGCAGTAGATCAAGAAGGAAATATAGCCCCTCGCGTCATATTGAATAGGCCTCTTCATGTTATACGAAATAAATCTTGGAGCTTAATCACAGTTGATATCACTAAGGTTCAAAGGGGAAGAGTAAATCAATACAGCTCTATTGTTGAAAATGATGGTCAAAGATTTTTTATATCTTCTGGAAATTTCAGATTTTTTATTCCTTCTTTTGCACCCCTTCCAACTGAATTGGCTCCCTTTGATTCGCGGGGGGTACCTGTTCCTTCTTTTTCTGTAAGTGAGATGTCTTTCTTAGATTCTGTTTCTACTTTTGGGTCTATTTTTAGTGTTCTTAAAATGTGGGGTGAAGATATAAACGCGGTGGGCAGGCCTATTGATCGCCAGAGATGGAACCAAAGAGGAAATATTAAGGTTTTTCCTCATATGACCCCAACCCAATTTCAAGAACTTTATCCACAGCTAGACTATGTAAAATATATAGGGAATGCTTTTTATCACTATCGGCAAGGAGATCCAAATGGAGAACATGTTCTTTGCTTTTTCCCTGTCTCTTTGGGAAGTTCAGAATATACATCCAAATTTTTTGGCGTTCCGGCCCATGAAAGTGGACATTATACGGTGAATACGGTTCGTCCTGACCTACGCCAATCTTTGTTATCTGAAGCAAAGGCATTTGATGAAACTTTTGGAGATGTCTCAGTTTTCTTTACACTCCTTACTTTTCCAGAATTAAGAAGGAAGGTTTTGGTAGAAACAGGCGGTAATCTGCGACGTTCTTCTTTTCTTTCAATGATTGGAAAAGGAATTGTGGATCGAGATGCTAGTCAGAGCTCTGACATTTCAACTTTTCCCTCTTGCGAAGAACACGAGTATTCTACCCGATTAACGCGTTCAATTTATGGAACCTTAGCAGATGTTTTTCAAATAAGAAGACAAAAGAGGTCCGTAAACTTAAATAATAATCTACTAGGACAGACTGCAAGGGTTTTAAGAAGATTGTTTCTGAAAGCAACTCTAACCACAGATTCGTTCAACTTTTCCATTTTTGGAAGAAAAATGATGACTCAAGGTAATCATCAGTTTAATAACTTCCTCTATGAAAATTTTGCAAAACATGGGATTGACATAAGCAATCCTTTGTCACTTAGATGCATACCTGTTCCTCAACAGAGACGTTCTTCTTTTCGACCAAACCAAGGTATGTGTGCAACTCGGCAAGTTATTCAAGACCAAAAACTGTCTGAGGAAGCTATAAATATATCAGCTATTGAAACTGCTTTTTTGAGAGAGCATATGTATAGAGAGAATAATTTTTTTTGGAACCCTGAAGAATTTAACTCTTAGTATTTTTAAATATGAAAGAGAGAGTATTGCATGACATAACAATATTCTCTCGCTTTCATGTTTCCGCTGTGTCGCCATTTTTTAAAAAATTACATTTAATTTCTCATAGAGTTTAAGTGAATTCTAAGTTACATTGTCTAATATAGGTTCCTCCGGGTCTTTAAAAAATGAAATTAAGCCCCATAGACTATGCAAAATAAAAAATTAAACCCGCCTCAAAGCATTTATGTAGAGCACTTAAGAATAATAAATGGTGTAAGGCTCACCAAAAGAGAAATAGATATAATTGCATTTTTTACCTGTGGGAGGTCAGCAAAAAAAATAGCGGCCTTTTTTCTTATCTCTCCTAAAACTGTAGAAAATCACACTCATAATATAATGCTAAAGCTCGATTGTAACTCACGGGAAAGTATTATCGATTTTATTGAAAAGTCAGGGAAACTTCCTGTTTTAAGAAGATACTACATAACCGTATTGGCGCAAGCAGCATTTGACAAGTGTTTAAAGAATATTTCAAAGCTGAATATGGAAGAGAAATTTCCTTGTGTCATAATCTCTTATCAAGAGCAATCCTCTCAAAATTTTTTAATTTATTACCTTGAAGCTTCTTTAAAGTTTGCAGGACTGAAAGTAGCAACCGCAATTAAAAATGATTCGCAACCTATTCCTGAGGTTTGCAATGGAAATTATGTAGTCTCTATTATAATAATGGAGAAAAACGATCAAGCTATAAAAAATGACGAAGCTTTCTCACCTTCGAACGGGAAAAGTCGTGTTCTTCTATTTCTTCCAGAGGGGGAAAACCCTATAGAAAATTTTGAAGTTTTGGATGGAGCAGACTCTCTAAGTCATGAAGACCAGAAAAATTATTATCTCTTAGTTTTCAAAATATTAAAAAGGCTCCTTTCATATCATAACCTCGATAAAATCATTTCAGAATTTAAGGAACAATACGAAGCAATAGAGCGTCTTATTGAATCTAAAGATTATCAATCATCTTTACAAGAAAAAGAAAATAATTTTGATCATAAAACGAGACCTATCTTACAATATAAAAAATGGTCTTTAATAACAGCTCTCCTCATGATGAGTGGATTTATTATCGGAATCCTCGAATTTAGAGAGAATGAAGAGGAAGAACACGCCCAACATCATAAGCAAACTGATTATAAAATTAGAAAAAAAAAAGAAATTAGTTCTATTCGATCTGATCTAAATATTCCTACTGAATCCTCTCTTCTTAGTCGTTTTGAATTAATAGATGAAATAGATGAAAGATTTAAAGGAGAAGGAGGCATACAAGCCATTGCGCTTACTGGAATTGGAGGAGCGGGGAAGACTACCCTTGCACGGCATTATGCTTCCTTGCAACGAACACCTGTTACTTGGGAGATTAATGCAGAAACAAAAGAAACTCTAAACGGTTCGTTCGAAAACCTAGCTCAAGTTCTCTCAAGAACGGTAGAAGATCAAAAGTTATTAAGCGAAATTTTAAAAACAAAGCTCTCTAAAGAACGAGAAGTAAAAGTTATTCTTTTTGTAAAAGAAAGGTTGAAGCTTCTTTCAAATTGGTTTTTAATTTATGATAATGTAGAAAGATTTACAGATATCCAAAACCATTTTCCAAAAGATTCTGGTGGATGGGGACAAGGAAGAATCATCCTCACTACTCAAGACAATAACATTGAAAATAACAAGCATGTTAGTAGTGTTATCCTCATTAAAGAGTTAACTTCTGCTCAAAAGCTAAGTCTATTTTTGAAAATCATTAGTAATGGCGGTGTTGTTTCTTTTACAGCTGCTCAAAGAGACGAAGCTAAAAAGTTTTTAGTGGACATACCCCCTTTTCCTTTAGATATTTCAGTTGCAGCTTATTATTTAAAAGCAACAAATGTTTCTTACAAGAATTATTTAGAAAATATGCTAAAATATAATAAAGATTTTTCAAATATACAGGAAAAAATTTTACAAGAAGCGGGAGATTATACCAAAACCCGGTATGGCATTATCACCTTATCCCTAAAGAATCTTATTGATACGAACAGTGATTTCAAAGATCTTTTTCTATTTATAAGTCTTCTTGACTCTCAAAATATCCCTCGATATTTGCTGACTAATTGTAAAGATAATTTTGCTGTAGATAACTTTATCCACAATTTAAAAAAATTTTCTCTTATAACGAATGAAGTTCCTGCCCCCCATCATTTTGATTCATTTTTTTCGATTCACCGCAGTACCCAATCCATAATATTAGCGTACCTAAAAAAAACTTTAACGTTAGAAAAAAATAAGAGGGCGGTTCAACCTATTGCAAGCCTTTTAGAAAATTGTATGGCTGATGCTGTGGATAAAGAAGACTTTGCAAAAATGAAAATTTTATATAGGCATGCAGAACAATTTTTAATTCATGATGATTTGTTAAATGATGATATGAGAGGTTCTATCAGTGGTAGATTAGGATGTATTTATTATTATTTACGTCACTCTATCAAAGCAAAACAGCTTCTTAAAGACAGCCTTTTAAAATTAGAGAAAAATTATAATGAAAACCACAATAAGATCGCACATTTTTTGGTATACTTAGGTAATGTTTACAGAAGATTAGGTGATTATGGAAAAGCTAAGGAATTATTTGAGAAAAGCCTCATCATTCACAAAAAGTGTTCTGAACATCCGGTCGGTATGGCTCGCGCTTGCGGGTATTTAGGCATTGTTTATAAAGACTTGGGAGATTTTAAACAGGCGAAAACTCTTTTAGAACAGAGTCTAATAATTCATAAGAAATATCCGAAAAATTGTATTGGACTTGCTTGGTCTTTAGCGCATTTAGGTGATGTTTATAAGGTCTTAGGAGATTATCAAAAAGCTAAAGAATTATTTGAGCAGAGTCTCACAATTTATAAGACATATTCAAAAAATCATGTTGGAGCTGCATGGGTTTGTGGAAATCTAGGAGATGTTTATATAAAATTAGGAAATTATAAGAAAGCTAAGGGCCTTCTTGAAGAAAGTCTCACCATTTGTAATGAACATTTTTTTGAGGATCACATTTATGTTGCTCAAGCTTTGGTGCATCTAGGAATCTTTTATAGAGAAAAAGGTAATTATAAAAAAGCAAGGGAATTATTGGAAAAAGGTTTAATTGCTTTTGAAAGGACTTACGGTAAAGATCATATCGAAACAGGTTTTGTCTTAAAAAATTTGGGTCAAACTTATTTCCTGGAAGGAAAGCTTGAAATCGCTGAGTGCGTTATGAGAAAGACATTAGATATATTTCACAAGAATAAACATCCTGATAAATATATGGCTTTAGAGAATTTGGCTGAAATATATATAAAAAAATCTAAAAATGCACAAAATTTAGGGAATATCCCACAGTCTAAACACTTTAAATTGCAAGCAATCTCTTACCAAAAGAAGGCTCTAGAAGTTATAAAAATCCATTTTCCAGAAAATTCTCCCCATATTATAAGAATCCAATCTAATATTAGAGTATTTGAGAATGGGAAATAAGGGTTTCACCCTTAACACTATAGTGAAGCCTATTAAAATAATAGACTTTTCCTCAAGTGTCATCAACTATGGTGTGATACTGTTGTGGCAAAAAAGATTATTTGGTATGCAAGGGTTTAGCTATAGTAAAGATTTTACGCATAAGAGCCTTCAGGTTCATGCTCTTGTTTTAGACCTTTTCTCATGCTTTAGACAGACTTATCCTGCAAAAGCTGCCCATAAGTACAACATTGAACAATAAAGGGATTATCCTGAGGGTTTAGAGTGCTTGGAGCTTAATAATATTCACCCTCCAAAAGGGTTCCAAGAATCCTAAATTTCTCCTATTAGCGAAAGTTTGGCGAAAATGGTGTTTTGAGATTTTAAGGGGATCTCAAAAACCCCTTGACAACCCTGGTGCCGGATGGGGGATTCGAACTCCCGACCTACTGATTACAAATCAGTTTTTAGCTGATTTCTAGAATCCTTGAGATGCCTTGCCTTTTTCATTTTTCCCTGAGGTTTCCTTGTTTTTTCATCCTCTTTTCGCCTTCATTAAACTAGGTTCACCTACACTCATTCTTGTTCTCTTGGTGAAAAACTGGAGAAAATTTTTTCAAATATGTTATAGTCCTATTCTTGTTAACCAGTGGGGGATATATGCCTAAACTTACAAAACGATTTGTTGAGTCGATTATACCCGATGCTCATAAAATGATAAAGTACTGGGATTCAGAATTAAAAGGATTCGGACTCATTGTGTTGCCCAGCGGAAGGCGAACCTATTGCGTCCAGTATAGAAATGTGACTCGCGTCAAGAAAATGTTTAAACTTGGAACACACGGGCAAATTACCACAGAAGAAGCGCGTTCACTTGCCAAAAAATATTTAGGTGGCATTATTCATGGCCATGATCCCGCAGAAAAGAAAAAGGACAATCATATTATTCCAACGATGAACGATCTTGCTCGAGATTACGTTTTACATCATGGAGAGAAGAAAAAACCAAAAAGTTTGCAAGAGGATCAAAAGCTTTTAAAGAATATTATCTTACCTACTTTTGGAAAAAAGAATGTCGCTGAAGTTTCTCGACGAGATATTGAAATTCTTCATCATGAGCATAAAAAGACTCCGTATCAAGCAAATCGGGCTTTATCATTACTCTCTAAAATGTTCACCCTCGCAAATGGCTGGGAGTGGCGGGAAGATAATCCTGCGAAAGGAATTGAGCGTTATCAGGAAGAGAAAAGGGACCGCTGGCTAACGACTGACGAATTAAAAATTCTCTGGAAAGTTCTTGATGAATATTCTAATAAATTAGCTGCTTGCGTATTTAAGCTTCTTATTTTGACGGGCGCTCGGAAAGGAGAGTTGTTACATGCTTCATGGAATCAATTTGATTTGGAGAAGGGTGTGTGGACAAAACCTTCTCATTTAACAAAACAAAAAAAGAAGGAGCATCTGCCTCTCTCAATTGAAGCTATTGAGATTTTAGAAAAGATGAAATCTCAGGCATCTTCACCTTTTGTCTTTCCCGGAAAAGTTGAAGGAAAGCCGATTCAAGAAATTAAAAAAGCTTGGGATACAATAAGAAAAAAGTCAGGATTTCCTGACCTTCGGATTCATGACTTACGTCATACTCACGCATCCCATCTTGTTTCAAGCGGGCTAAGTTTAAGCATCGTGGGAAAACTTTTAGGCCATACTCAAGCCTCAACCACCCAGAGATATGCTCATCTCGCTGACGAACCCTTGCGCCAAGCGGCGCAACTTTTTGGGAGCAGCGTAAAAAAATTAACTTCAGGAGAAAAATAAACTCTTAAATTGGGTGGTAGGTCTTATTTTCAACTAAAATATTGCATATTTTCCTAAATATGATACAACATAAAAAACTAATTTACGCGTGACGAAAAAACCGAATATTAACACAACAAAAAAAGAGAATATGAGAACCAAAGTATGGCCAAGCCCCAAGAAAAATTAGCTCAATCTCTTAAAGTATTAAAAGACTTACAAAAGAAAGGAAAAATAGCCCTTCGTGCAGCTGATCTTTCACGCACCCATCGTGAACGGCTTGTTTCTCAAGGTTTTCTGCGCGAAGTCATCAAAGGATGGTATATCCCAACACGTCCTGATGAAATGGCAGGAGAGAGCACAGGCTGGTATTCGTCCTTTTGGGAATTTTGCTCTGAATATTTGAATTATCGCTTTGGCATCGCTTGGTGCCTTTCACCTGAGCAGTCTTTGAACCTTCATGCTGGAAATACAATGATTCCAAAGCAGCTTCTTGTTCGTGCTCCCAAAGCCAGTAATAAAGTCACTGTCCTTCTTCATGAAACATGTCTTCTCGATATTCGGGCAACGCTCCCTCAATCAGAGCATAGAGAGAAACTGGGAAGGATGCGTGTTTTCTCTATTCCTGCAGCCCTTATTGCTTGCAGTCCAACTTATTTTCAGCAATATCCAACCGAAGCTCAATCTGTTCTTGCCAGTATAAATGAACCTTCACAGATTTTAGAAATCCTTTTAGAAGGCGGTCATAGTACAATAGCAGGGCGGCTTGCAGGTGCCTTTCGGAGCATTGGTCACGCCACAATGGCAGATGATATTATCAAGACAATGCGTGCTGCTGGGTATGTTATTCGTGAAGAAAACCCTTTTGATAATCACTTATCCGCATTTCCTCTTAAAAGGGAAGTTTTTCCTGCCGTTACCCGACTCTTCCTTATGTGGCAACAGATGAGGCCTCTTGTTTTAGAGAATTTTCCCAAAGGAGAGCATACCCCTTCTCTTTTAATGGAAACTCTCAAAGCAGTGGAAGATGTGTATGTTAAAGATGCCTACCATTCTCTCTCGATCGAGGGATACCGAGTAAGCCCTGAGCTCATTGAACGTGTTTCAAAAGGGGACTGGAATCCGGATAAAAATGAAAGGGATGGAGAGCATCGAGATGCTCTTGCAGCCCGAGGATATTGGCAAGCCTTTCAAGCCGTTAAAGAGAGTCTTGAAAAGGTTATTGAGGGACAAAATCCTGGGCTTGTTGCTGAAAATGATCATGGGACTTGGTACCGAGAATTGTTTTCTCCAAGCGTTGTTGCTGGTCTTATTCGCTTGAGTCAATTAGCAGGGTATCGTAACGACCAAGTTTTTATAAGAAGATCCAGGCATGTCCCTCCCTCTCGCGAAACGGTTCGTGAATTGATGCCCGCATTTTTTAATTTACTTAAGGAAGAAACGCGCCCAGAAGTTCGAGTCGTTCTCGGTCATTTTTTCTTTGTGTACATTCATCCCTATATGGATGGCAACGGTCGTCTGGCTCGGTTCCTTATGAATGTTATGTTGATTGCTGGAGGGTGGCCTTGGACTATCATTGTCCTAGAAAATCGAACAGCTTATTTTGAAGCTTTGGAAGAAGCGAGCGTTCATCAGAATATTGTCCCCTTTACTCAATTCTTAGGACAATGTGTAGCAGCAACTGCTGAAAACAAGCTTGCTTCCTCATCCCTAAAACAAGAAACGACGAATTGAAAACAGAGGTGCGTAAAATGAATAAAAATCAGAAGCAAGATACTCTTCAAGAAATGATAGAAATCCTTAAAGGAGATTATAACTTTCCTGCCAAATTATGGGTTTGGGGAAAAGTCGTAAAAGAATGGGCAGGGATTATTATTGGAACATTCATCTTTCTTCTGATTGCTTTGTTCCTTACAGGAGCTATCATCAAGGGAGTAAAGGAAGGAAGAGAAGAATCAAAATTAAAAAATCAGTCAAAATCTGAGGACACCACACAAAACGTATTTGAATCAAGCAAGGTAAAAGCGCAACGCGTCCTCAGTCAGCATATGGAAGAGATTGCGACCTTCATGAAAGCAAGCGCAGAATCTGTAAACGAGCGCCAAGAAATTGTAGAAGAACTAGCTCAAGAAATTAGTTCATATGCGGGACGTCACCTGACTCAGGATGAAGTAGAAGGCAAGCAAACAAGATTTTCTTCCATTCTCAGTACATGCAATCACTCTCGAGGGAGGTATATGGATAAGTTTGCAAGGGGGATTAATCCTTTTGATGATCCTCACATCTCCGATGCTTTTAGAGAGGTAGCTGTTGATAACTTCTCCTTAAACTCCGATGTTCTCAATCCAGACAAGGAAAACAAGAGGTGGGAAGATCTCTGTGATTTTTGTCGTAAGGAAGCAAACAAGGCAAAGGATGAGCTTGTTCAACTGCTTAAAAGTACTCAAAACAACTGAAAGATAAGAAGGAAACATTTTGATGAAAAACAGAGTAAATTGTATCGACGATAACCGAGAAAGACTTGTTCCTTCACATTTAAAATATGGGATTTTAATTTATGGATAAAAACAAATTTCTACAAATTGATAAAGAATAGAAGTCTTTTCTTAAAGAGATAAAAAACAAAATAAAAGCTACACGATTGCAAGCTGCATTAGCTGTGAAGCAAGAAATTATTAAATTTTATTGGGAAATCGGTAAAATGATTCTCGAAAAACAAAAGCTGTCCAATTGGGGCGATAAACTTATAGAATTTTTAGCAGAGGATCTTAAAAGGAGCTTTCCGGACACACAAGGCTTTTCCAGAAGTAATCTTCATAGTATGAAAAAATTTTCTCAGGCTTATGAGAGCGTTGAAATTCTCCAAGCATTGCCTGGACGATTGCCATGGACACATAATCTCGTTCTTTTAGAACGGGTAAAAAATCCTTGTCGGGCGCCAGGTTTATTGACCCACTGGGAGGCCCTCCGTGCGCGGCGACTTAATTGACCCACCCCTTGAGGTAGAATGTAAAAAAGCCACATTAGACCTGAAAGATTTGATGTGTCAGCCAGCCCTAACGACTCACCCAAAAGGTGAGCAAACTTTAAGTCAAGTTCTTTGGGGGGTTATTTGTTTGTCCATAAAATAATTTGATCAAAATAGGCGCTTAAACCTCTAAATTATTTGCTGAGGCTGAGTCTACTATCTTCACATAGTTTAGTTGGGCTTCGGACTGCCTCTTGATCTCTCGAGGACAGTCCTTGAGGTTGAGCATATTCTCACTCACATGCACGCGAACTAAGCCGATTTATTGCTGAGACTTAACTGTAACAAGGGGAGCAGGCCATAGCGTAAATCGTAAAGATGGACATCTTCTAACCCAATTTTTTCTCGAAATTGCCTCCAAAATTTTTTAAGATTTGCGAGAGGTACTTCTTCTCCTTCTCTACAAACCACAAATGGGTTATTCGGATTTTGAGGAATGCTTTTTAAAAGCTCAAGGGCAGCGATTGAAAGAGAAGCACTATTCTTACCCGTCTTGCTGTCTCGAAGATGCAAACATTTATTTTCGAAATCAACCTCTGTCCACATAAGATTGAGAATCTCGCTGAGGCGATGCCCTGTGAGTAAGAGCAAACGAATGGCATAAACACCCCATGGATTTTGGCCTTCTTTCTCTTCGCTCTCCAAAGCAGCGAGCAAACGAGCCATTTCATCTTGAGTTAAAAGACGTTCTTGCTTTTGCTCGTCATATTTTTTGATGTGAAGACAAAGGCTTGAATGTTTGAGCCGATACCCCCATAGCTCTGCCAAATGCAAGGCTTTGGACAAAAGAGCTAAAACACGGTTACCCGTGATAGGACGACCTTGGAAAGAATGATGAAACTTGGCAATGTCGCTGTGGTCTAAAGAGGACACCTTCAAAGCTCCTAAGATAGGAAGGATATGGTATTTCCACACGTACTTATCCATTTCTTGAGATGAGACTCTCTTATAGGAAGCCCGTTCTCTCATGTAGTGGTTAGCAAGGTCTTTTACTGTTGCCATGGCCTGAAGCTTTCGCTTCTTTTCTGGCTGAGCCGTATCAATATTTTTCTTGATCAGTTTTTGTAACATTAGATTTTCTCCTTTTTTTATGAGGTAAATAATACTGACGAACCCTTGATTGTCTTTTATTTAAGGTACAGCCCTAGCGGTTTTAAAAACCTTAAATAAAGATCAATCAAAAATCCATCAGTAATGCTCTCATTTTTCCGACAACGTTCTTGTCTTCTCTGGTTTTCTCTCATTTAGAAAAAGTAGTTTTGATGAAACAACGCATGTCTCAACAAACCTCTCTCCCAAGGAGATTAGGCCATTCTATACAAGAATTCTGAAGGAAAAAATGAAGGTATTAATGCCGCTCATGCTCAATACCTTCCTCACCTAACCAGGAATAATAGACCTTAAAAAAGTCTCTTAAATCCCCCCGTATCAGTTCGTGTTCTATCCACGAATCTGACATGTGCATTTCAAGTCGTTTAAAGCGGCTTGAAAGTTGTTGAGTAAGATGCTCAAGCTGAGCTACACTATTTTCAGCCATATTGATACTCCTATGTATCTTGTGGTTAGTGGGATAGAGGCGCTTGTAACGCTTTCTATTCCACGTTATTTCAGCGTGAAATAACTAACTCTAGAATAATGCTTTCTTTGCCCCTACGCAAGAGAATAAATTAAAGACTTGGAAAAAGTTTTTATGTTTTTCAGTCAGTTAAAGATTGAATTCTTGGCTATTTTCTTTATTTTAAAGGCTGTAATTTTTGTACCACATGGTAAGATATCCAGACCCTATTTTTTCTCTTTCAGACGAAGTCTCTGTACTTATTTTCCCCTTTTTTTACTCCCCTCATCCTTTGCTCTTCGCCGTCAAAAAATGATCCACAAAAGCTCCGCGTCCTAAGATCGCCCACTCCTCTTTTTTTGAGGGATGAGGGGGGAGGTTCTGGTTCATTTCGATGAGCGCTCCGAGAAGAAGAGTTGCCTTTTCTTGTTGGGCTGGATCGAGCTGAAGATCGGACCCAACGTGGATTGCAAACTTACTGGAAATGCCAGATTTAATGAGGAGGCCTCCCAACTGAATTTTGGTTCTCGTTTCGGCTTTTCGTTGATTTTTGGAAAACGAGACTTTCTTTGATGTCTGAAAGGCAAGCTGTGTTTTTGTTGCAGCGAGCTCTTGTGTCATCTTACGCAACTTGCTGAACAACCTTTGAACTCGTCTTTTTCCTGCGAAATTTCTGGCCTGTTTCTCTCCATTGATTCGCAAGCTGCGGATTGGCAACGGCTTGTTCACAAACGTGGAGCAGACCGCCTACCAAGATATTTGCATCAAGAGATGGTGCTGGAACACGGTCCAGAACATTTAATAGTTCGTGATTGCGGGTTTTCAAAAGACGATTGATGTCACTCGAAATCTTGTCTCTCTTTTTTTCAAGTGTTGAGATTTTTTTGTGTACAGCGCTCATGAGATCACCTCTGGTTTCTTGCTGCTTATTTAAAAATACAATAAACTAAAATAAGCAGTCCGTCAAGAGGCGAGCGGCGCGAGTCTCTAAGGGCGCACTTAAACACGATTTGCAATCGTGTTGCGCGGCCCTGCGGGCGGCCCCATATAATGAGGATGGCCCAATATCACATGAACCTTGGATATATCTCAAGAAGTGGGGGCAAAAGTGCGACCGCTAATGCAGCCTATATTGCTTGTACTACTCTTGAAGAGGAACGTACAGGTCTTGTCTTTGATTACTCAAAAAAGCAAGGTCTTTTGGGGCAAGGGATTCTCGCTCCTGAAGGATGCCCTGACTGGGTTTATGACAGACAGCTGTTACGGAATGCGGTTGAAGCCTTTGAAGATCAACTCGCTCAAACCCGATTTCGTGGGCATGCGGATCCTATAAAAAATGAGAAGAGTTTAGAAGCTAAGGAGAAGTTTCTTGGATCTTGTCTGACAGGTTTTACGGCCAACTTTGCTTTGCCTTTGGAGATTGAAAATTCTTCCCATCTCCTTGAGCTTTCTGAGAGAATTGTGAAGGGTTGCTATGTCCAAAAAGGGTTAATTACTGAATGGGCGACTCACTCTGATAAGGGCAATCCCCATCTTCATATCCTGGCAGCAACGCGACCTTGGAAAGAGGATAACTTTTCTGAAAGCCGTTTAAGAATTGACCGAGAGAAAGTGATTGAGATTCGCCATTTAGCAGCCGAAATCACCAATCAGTTCGGACAAGAAAGGGGATACAATTACCATGTGGATGCCCGCTCCTATGAGGAGCGGGGAATTAACCTTATTCCCTCTCGCCACCTTGGTCCAAAGGCTTATCATAAGCACAAAGAAGCAAGCCGCATCGCTCAAGAAAACAATGAGATTCACCAGCAAAACCTGGCGGAGCTTTTGGATCATCCAGAAGAAATTATAAAGTTGGTCGCTACACAAAAGGCTGTTTTTACCCAAGCGGATATTGAAAGAGAGGTCTTTAAAAGAGCAGGCGGAGATATGCATCTCTACAACCTTTTAAAGTCCCGCCTGGAGGGCATGGAGGTTTCTTCTGAGTGCCTAAAGACGGCCAATGATAACGTGAACCTTGCTCTCAAAGAACACGAGCTGAAGGCGGATTATGAGAAGACTTTGTCTGAGTTTACGGCTCATATGCTTCATTCGGAAGATACGGTTGAGATTGGAAAAAACCTCAGAGATGAAACAGTATTTACCACAAAACAGGTCATAGAGTTAGAACAAAGTGTTTCCGCTTCTGTTGAGAGCCTTAAGGGGTTGGAAGGGAAAGAGGTTTCTCGTTGGATAAAGGAATCGGCGGTTTCAAGAGTAGAGAGGCGCAATGGCTTTTCCTTTTCTGAGGAGCAACGCGCTGCCATTGATGATCTACTTCAACCAGAGGCACTCCGTGTTCTAACAGGCAAAGCAGGGACAGGAAAAACGACTGTCTTACGGCCTGTTGTGGAAGCCTATGAAGAAGCTGGATACATTCCTGTGGGCACGGCCTTCCAGGGGAAGGTTTCTGAGCTTTTAGCTCACGATCTTGATATACCTGCCTTTACTCTCGATCAGTTCCGCAAGTACTGGGACCGCTATGATGCTCTTCAAGAGAACATGCCAACCTTAAAAGGCCAAGCCCTGGCGGTGGCTCGAAAAGATCTGGAAAGGCTTGTCGCGTACCAATTAACTGACCGCCATGTGATTATCCTGGATGAGGGCAACATGGTGGGAGGAAACCTTTGGCAAGGCCTATTATCTCGTGTTCAAGAGGCAGGAGCACACTTACGGGTCGTGCAAGACAACAACCAAATTAAAGCCCTCTATGGAGCGGATATCTCTCGATTGGTTGAAGAAAAAGTCGGATGTTTTGAATTGAATGAAGTGCATCGTCAAAAAGAAGAGTGGATGAGGCAAGCTTCAGCCCATCTCAATTCCCATGATGATCTGATCCAAGGACTCAAAGCCTATGGCGATCATGGGTGTTTAACCTTTAAGGAGTCGATTGAGTCAACCCGTTATGCCTTAGCAGAGGCTTATGTGAACAATCTTCAGACTGCCCCTCATGAGCTTCATATTGCTCTGGCTTTCCAAACTCAAGATGTCTCTGATTTAAATGAGGCGATTCATCATCAACTCAAGCAAATGGGAGTTCTGGGCAAGAGTTTTGTATATCAAGGAAAAGAATTTTCTGTAGGTGACTGCATTGTTTTTACGGAAAATGACCATACAGAGCGGCTAATCAAAACTATTGATTCCGGAGAACATAAAAGTCGCCATAAAGGCGTTAAAAACGGCAGCTTTGGGGAGATACAATCCATCGATGCAGAGCATTCCAAGATGAAGGTCAAGTTAAGAGATGGTCGCTATGTACGTATCAATTTAAAGACCTACGATTACATCGATTATGGTTATGCCATGACCACCAACAAGGCAGAAGGCCAAACTTTTGATCATGTTTATGGTTGGTTTGATCGCTACATGAGTGCCAATAAGACACTTATTTGGATGACACGCCATCGCCTTACTTTCCAGGGATTT
>JBEPVR010000028.1:0-16820 GCA_041690915.1 Alphaproteobacteria bacterium | reverse complement strand
CTTAAGACACATAGGCCCTCATAATCAATTTCCGACGTCCTCTGAAATTGGACATCTTCAAACTCAGGCCAAAGCTTCTCTCAAAACAATGGCCTCTCATATAAAAGAGGACCTTTTGAGAATAAATCAAAAGGAATTTTCTCTTTAAAAGGGCTTGTACCTTAAAAGAAAGTGAAAAAATCAAATTCCCACAAAGCGGAGGGTTTATTAACCTATTATTAACAATTTGTTTTTAAAATAAATGAGTCATTTGACAAGAGTCTATTGCTTATTCATTGGTAACTTTGTCCCCTGTAGGTTCCATTCCCTCTCCTCTGGCTAATAGGTTCGTATTCTCCAAAGATATATCAACTGATGAAAGTTGCATCAGCTTTTGAGGCATTTAATGAAAGGAGGGTTGTGGCTTTTTTCCTCTCTCAACAAAACGTTAACTTCTTTAAAATCCCACGCCTTCATAAAACCTCTCTGCCGGTGATGGGGAAGGACCATTTGATCTAAGCAAAGCATCTCTATCTGGTTCATGGTATCCTCCTCAAAAATCTATCTTCTTTATAACAAATTCCTTCTAAATTGTCAGATTGCAAAAGCACCTTAATGGCAAAGATTACCATTTTACGCATTAGTCTCTTAATATTTTAGATATATTACAATAAGAATATTTTTTAAACTGATTTGAGCTTGACTTTCTCTTCAAGTATATACATTGTTTTTTTAATAAATTCATAAAAACCTAAAAAATAAAGGTAGTTTATGCGTGAGCGACTAAGTTTAAATATTAGTGTCGCGCGGTCTTGTTTTGTTAAATGTTTGGGGTGTTATAATCATTTTGGAAATAGCCCTAATTTAATAAGTATGCAGAACATTCTTCGCTTTTTAACTGATGCCAAAAAAAGAAAATTTACTAAAGTTACCTTGTGTGGGGGAGATCCCCTCTCTAGGCCTAACATTATAGACCTATTAAAAAAAATAAAAGAACTGGGCTTTTTTATATCTCTCGATACAGTTGGAACTCCCCTCCTTGGAGCAGCAAAAACCATTTTTTATGGAAATACTTTAATAAACAAAATTAATGAAGCTGATATAGCACAATATGTTGATTTAGTAGGTATCCCATTAGATGGGCCTTCTGATGAGATTACGAGTCTTTTTAGAACAGAGCGAGTTAACCATTTTGCCGAACAAATTCTTATTCTAAAAAAACTTTCTGCAGCCCAGGCTAAAATTTGTATAAATACTGTTGTTCACAAAGGAAATATTACTTATATAGAAAAAATTTTACCAATATTAAATGATTTTGAGGGGATAAAAAAATGGCAACTATTTCAGTTTATGCCTATTGGCCCCTTGGGATATAAAAATAGAAATTCTTATGAAGTTAGCGATGAGGATTTTTTCTTATTAAGAGCTAAAATGACAAAACATAAAGAAAATTTTCTTAAAGATGTCAATCTGGAATTTAAAGCAAAAGCAGAAAGGAAGGGGAACTACATGTTTATTGATTCTGAAGGCTTAGCTTGGGTTCCCAACGTTGAGATAAACGAAGAATGGGATAAACAAAAAGATACGACACATAAGAGAGTTATTATTGGGGATATAAATATTCTTGAAGATCATACAAAAATTCTAGATAGAGCCATAAATCCGCGATCAATTAAAATTGAATAAATCTTACATGTTATGAAAATAGCGGCGAAGCTTGTACAAAATATTCAGAGAGAATTCGTAATTTTCTTACATTATGTAAGTGATCTTTTTAATTTTAGCTTCAATCCTCACCATATGAGAGGAGTCTTTTGGAAAATGAGCTTTAATAACTTCGTGGGCCTTCTTTAGGTAATCAACAGCTTGCTTTTTGAAGTATTCCGATTGCTGTGTATTTTCTTTGCCAAGCTGAGCAGCTCTTCTTAAATATAAATCCGATAAACTTTCCAAACATACATAGCTTTCCGCATCTTTCTTAAGTTGAAATATTTTTAAGGCTTTATTAATGAGGTCTTCAGCAGTTTTCATATCATTTTCTAATATATAAACTTGCCCAAGATTCAGTATAACTGGGGCGACATCAATATGATCTTTGCCACTCGTCTTCTCATAAGCTTGGAAACTATGCTCAAGTAAATCTTTTGCCTTCTCATAGTTCCCTTGCTCCCTATAAACACTCCCCAACCTTGCTAAAGCCAGAGCATACCATGGATGATTTTCAAAGTAATTTCTTCTATAAATCACAAGACTTTCTTCCAAGAGCTGTCTTGCTTTTTCATAATTGCCTTGGTCTTTGTAAATATTTCCCAAATGCTCCAAAGTTCGAGCAAACCATGGATGGTTTTCATAGGAATTCTTTTTGTAAACCATAAGACTTCCTTCAAAGAATTGTTTTGCTTTCTCGTAGTTACCTTGCTCTCTATAAACACTTCCTAACCCTGCTAAAGCACGAGCATACCATGGATGATTTTCGTAAGAATTCTTCCTATAAATGATAAGACTCTCTTCAAGGGATAATTTTGCTTTCTCATAGTTCCCTTGCTCTCTATAAATATTTCCCAGCCATACCAAAGTCCAAGCAAACCAAGGGTGGTTTTCGTGGGAATTTTTTCTATAAATCACAAGACTTTCTTCAAGAAGTTGTTTTGCCTTCTCGTAGTTGCCTTGGTCTTTATAAATATTTCCTAGCCACGCCAAAGCCCGAGCAAACCAAGGGTGGTTTTCATGGGAATTTTTTCTATAAATTACAAGACTTTCTTCAAGAAGTTTCCGTGCTTTCTCATAATTGCATTGCTCTCTATAAATGCTTCCTAGACGACCCAATGCCTGAGCAAACCAAGGATGATTTTCATAAGCATTCTGCTTGTAAATTATAAGGCTTTCTTCAAAGAGTTTTTTTGCTTTCTTATAGTTACCTTGCTCCCTATACACGTTTCCTAGCCATCCCAAAGTCCGAGCAAACCAGGGATGATTTTCGGAGTCGTTTTTCCTATAAATTACGATGGCTTGTTCAAGGAGTTGTTTTGCTTTTTCATATTCGCCTTGGTCACTATAAACACAACCTAGGCGTCCCAATGCCTGAGCAAGCCCAAAGTGGTTTTCAGAGGTGTTCTTCTTATAAATTTCAATACTTTTTTCAAAGAGTTGTTTTGCTTTCTCGTAGTTCCCGAGGTCTCTATAAACACTTCCTAACTCACTATCTATAGAAGCTATGACAAAATCTGTTAATAAATTTGGATGATTCAAAAACATTCCAGCATGTCTTATCAAGAGATTCATTTTAGTAAAATCTTCTTTATCTATTATCTCAGCCACATAATTCTTAAACGTCGCCCCAATATGGTTTACAAAATGTTTATTCTTTTCTAAGTCCAACAACTTAGTAAGGTAAGTTAAAGCTATTGCTTGGGTACTTCGATGAATAGAGAAAGTTGGAGATGATCTAGCAGAAGGGACAGTTTCACTTGTGACAAAAGAATGCTTTTTTAAATTATAGATAAAATTATCGACCACTGTACTAGCCTTGTATTTATCTAATAAATCTCTCGGAATATTTTGAGAGTCGAAAAGACTGATAAATAATAAAAGATCTCGAAAATCTTTGTGTGAATTGATAATGTGTTGTAAAGATAAGGTTATGATCCCATAGCGAGTTTTAGTATAATAACTTGCTTCTTCTAAAAGAGTTTTTTGTACACTTTCAAAGTCTTTATCATGCTGCATAAGCTTCTCAAGATATGTCCCATATGACACACTCGTTGCCTTCAAATAATAAGCAGCAATAGATACATCGAGAGGAAAAGGCGGTATATCATTTAAAAACTTTTTTGCTTGCTCATTTTGAGTAGAAGTAAATTTTCCGGAGTTTCCATTAGTCATAATCTTAACAAAGAGCTCTAGCTTGTCTCTAGGAGATAATTCACCTATTTGAATTATTTCATTAATGTTATTATTATTCTTAATATTGTTATCTCTCGTGATAAGGATAACTTTTCCTGTTCCCCAAACGCTGGGATCATGAGGAAAGTGATTTTGAATATCTGTAAATTTTTCTACATTATCATAAATTAATATCCAATCTGACATATGCTTTAATTTTTCTTTTACCAACAAACTGATCCCTTTTTCTCTTTCTTTAGAATCTTTTAAATCTTGATACTCTTTTAATTTTTCTTTCTCTTCTTCTGTTTTTGAAAGAGCCTCAGCTAGGCTTTCAAATGAATTAATAAGTTTATCTTTTGATTCTGCATGAATTTCCCAAACGACGTTTGCATTTTGCTGGCGAGTGTAGTGCCGCGCCAGCGTTGTTTTACCGGCCCCTCCCATCCCTGTGAGGGCTACAGTTTGGATTCCATGCTGTGCTTTTAAACTCTTATTTAATTGGTCCATTAGATATGGTCTATCTAAGAAGACGGATTGAGTAGGAATACTCAAATCAGCTCTAGCAGTTATGATGTGATTTAATTCTACTGACTCCCCCACTTTATTCCCGATAAATATTAAAAACCAAATGAAAAAAGCTCCCATACTTAACGCAGTACCTATAAAAAAATGCTTCTTTCTTAATTTCGGAATATTAAAAATGTCATTGATATACCGCTGCCATTGAGAAATTAAGTTTGATCTTATCAATGGCTTATCTTCTTGAAGAAAGTGTGTATGGGTTATTTCAGACGGGCCAGATATTGATTCATAATGAGTTTTAAAGTCTAATATCATTTGATCTAAAGCTATGTTTGGCAACAATCTTTTTAAAACCATAAAAATAAAATCATAATAATTGTGTTGTTCTAAATTATATACATAATCTGCGTTATTGAATTCTTGAATCCTATTGGTGTTAATATTTTTTCTTGGTAAGAATACAACAATCCTATTGGGTGTTTCCCTGGTTTTCTGTAGGGAAGAAATAATCTTGCTATTTTTTTTATTAACTGCCTCTTCACCTTGCTCAATCATTGTTTCCGAAAGGGCATAAATAACAAACTTCGTTTTCCATACCCCCGAATTACTGATAAGATCTTTAATAAGAATTTGTCCTACTTGAGTTTCGATAAATGTTTTAATACCTGAGAGTTTTAGATGTCTTTCTAAATAACGAATGAGAAAGGAATAATCTTTTTGTTCTTGCCAAGAGACAATCACACAGGCAGGAGATTCAGATCCCAGTTGTGTTGCAATGTTTAACAACTGCTCTTCAAAAGAGGCTTGGATTAATAAACTCAGATAATGTTCTTTTAGTAGGAGAAGTTTTTTAGATTTTTCGATAAAATGTATAATCCCATCACGTGAATTACACTCTATTTTTATCGTAATATTACGCATGTGGGCTTCGATTGTTTTGGGAGAAATTGATAAGCAATTAGCTATGGTTTTAGCTGATTTGCCACTAAGAAGGTAAGCAATGATGTCTATTTCTCTACGTGTGAATTTAATTTCGTTCACTATTTGCAAATGAGACGTGTAAATATCTTCCGGTAAGAGAATATTAAAATTCATAAGAAATAGTCCCTGTTTAATTTTTAAATATTGTTAAAAATTTATACATTTATATTTTTTTCTTATTATTATGTGGCTTACATAAAAGTTCAAGATATTTTTAAATTAAGCGACTAAGGGATTTTCCCTTAGATTTGGCCTAAGGGAATTTCCAGAATACAGAATCCTATACATTTTAAGTTATTGCTCGTTCTCAGTTACAAACTGTAGCTTTTAAAATCGGACTTACGATAGGGAGTTAATATGTTTATTGTTATTGAACCAACAGAGCAAAATTATCACAAAAAGCACATAAGGCCATTTCTTAAGCATATTAAAAATAACCCCACACTCAAATGCTCTTTTCGGGACAACGAAAAAGCTACTTTTATTATCTCTGAAAATAAATCAAAGGATATTTATGGAGGTGCTATCCTCCTGAAGCAAACGTCTGCAGGACTTCATAAAAGTATTCAGAGGAACCGACTTAATAACAAATCAGTGCACGAAGACATCTGG
Organism: Alphaproteobacteria bacterium; assembly: GCA_041690915.1. Taxonomy (GTDB): domain Bacteria; phylum Pseudomonadota; class Alphaproteobacteria; order UBA9655; family UBA9655; genus UBA9655. The sequence goes on along the minus strand of JBEPVR010000028.1, from coordinate 10,841 downwards.
ATATGCACTCTCTTTGTTCGTAAAGAAAATAATCGTCTTTCTCAACATTTTGATTTCTTTTTCGAAACTTTTTATCGAGATCTTTATAATATGCTTGTGGAGTTTGGAAAGAAAGAGAACACAAGTTTCCTTTATTTGATTCTTGAATCGGGCGAATATCTCTGCACCCAAGCCCTAGGATGTTGGCCTCATACCTTTGAGGTCAGCCCTGAGGAATTCCGGAACAGCCTTTTTCATAGTATTTTATCTCTTACAATAAATTCATCGAAACCTAACACGAACCCACAGGAATCGATGGTTTATAAAGAGATAAAATTGGCGGCATAACCTCCCTGCTTATTGCTGCCGCCAATAGAGGAGAGATTTAAGTGTTTTTTTGTTAATAACTCTCTCCTCTTCTTCTTTTATAAATGAGTAGATTGTTTTCATAAGGGTAGGATGGTGTTTGAAGTCAAGTTGTTGTTATTATTTAAGTTTCTCACACACTCTGTGAGAAAAAAAGCAGAGTGTTCTGTTGGCCTCCCCCTAAGAACACTCTGCTTAGTTTCTTGTTTTGTGAAGGAGGGTTGATTGTGGTGGTCTCCCTTCATTTCTTGGAAAGGTTATTATGGCACGAAGTCATAAACTACTTCCTACGCTAAAAATGGTAAATCATAAGGGTGTTATTCGCAATAAATATTTGGGGGGCTTTAAGGAGAGATCCCTGCAAACTGTGAAACGCCTTTAATCATATCCGGTCGGCAACATTTGGGCTTCCACACAACAGGACTCCGGTTTTTTTATGTTCCTAAAATTTAATCCATTTTATCACCCCCCGCTCTCAAAATTACCCATGAAAATACTCTATTAAGAATCATATGCGATGATGTGAGAGCCACATTTTTATTACCATTCATTATTTATTAAAAACTTATTGATATTCTGTAAGAGGAGCTTATCAGCATAAGTTCTGAGCTGGGCCCATGAGTTCACCGAGAGAGCGGAGTCAGTTTAAGGTTACTTAGGCTGGCTCCATCATTTTATCAAAAAACTGTAGGAAAATTTACACCTCAGCAAATAAATAAGTCCAGAAATTGTGATTTTAAAGACTCCCGAATGTCTGAAAGATCAGGTTATTTTTCATCCTCATAGCGCAAGAAACAATAAAAAATCATTTTGTTAACTTAATGTAAATATTTATTTTGTATTATTAAGAGGATAATAAAATATACGTTTAATTTAAAGAAGGAGAATATAAAATGAGAACACTAACACTGACTTTATTGTTTTTACTTTCCCTTGGAGCCTCTTCTATGACTCTTGCTTCTAAAACAATGCCCGTAAACACCGATACAGTGAAAAATTTTTGCAATAATTATAAAGAAAAACCTGGCGTCCATAAAGATATTGATCAAGTATGTAAAAAAGTAAAGATAAAAGGTGAAGGGAGTGCTGAGATTAAGCCAGGAGATAAGGCTCCTGGGTGTAATATAAATGACTGTTGATAAATAATCATCCTTATCTTTATAAACTCTACTAAAAAACGCTTTGAACTAAGGCGTTTTTTCTATTTTACTTTTTCTTCTCTTTTTAAAAATCCCCACCATTTCTGGAAGGTTTTCTTTTTCCGAGATCGTTTGAAGCCAGGTTAAGAGATTCTGATCCAGCATTTAAAAGAGGCCCTTCTGGCAAAGAAGAATAAACATCTTCCCCTTGGTCCCATAAGTCTATTTCCAGTGAGCCTTCCTCTTCATTAAACCTTAAACTTTCTTCTAACTTCAAGAGGATATCGGGGTCTAGTGTTTTTAATCGACCTTGGAATGCCCGAGCAAGCCGGATCAAACGATCTCTCTTATAATCGTCTCGAGGTTCCTTTCCAAATTTTCTTCGGGTAAATCGATTATGAAGATCCGTCCCTGTTGTTACAACTTTTCTGCTATAGGAATTATGAAAGTTCGTGACTTGACTTGTAAATTCAGAAAAAAGAAAAAATCCGCCCATCGTCATCCACCATGGGCTTCCTAACCATAGCGTAACAGCTTCAAGCGAAAGTACAGCTAAGGGAAGAGTGAATACGATTCCTTGGACGATGGAAGCGGTTTTGGCTGCCCCTCTCCAATGAGGATGGCTCGAATGTCCTTGGGGGTCGTCATGACGGATAAAGTCTCTAAAGAATGTTTTCGTTGCTTGATATTCAAGCAAAGTTTGAAAGGGAAAGCCAACGGTCGCACACACCCATCCAAAAACCTGGCTCACAAGTTTTGGAGAGAAGAGGCCAAAGAAATTCTCAAAAATAACTTCAAGCACAAGAAAGCGTATGGGTGATCCTATCGTTAGACATGTATAATTAATGCCATCTGTGATAGTTTCATACCAGGATTTTACGGTGTGTTTTGCTCCGGTAATTTCATCGCCTAGAGAAAGAAGATATCGCATCATGAAGAAAGATTGAGCGCTTTCAAGCTGTTGCTCTGTAAGGTCAGTGAGCTTTTGTCTGAGCTCATCTTTTCCATGATAGATCGTGTTGTAAATGATTTCTAACAAATCTTTAGGAACTTTCCCTAAAGACTTACAGGTTGTATCTAACCTCTTCCAAAAATCAGTAGCTATATTTTTTATATTGTCTTCATAAAAAGAAGACTTAGAGTAGGCAGCTTTGGGAAACAAACGTTGGACAAGGACAGACTTTGATGCTTCTGTCCAGACCTTAAAATCATCCCACATTCCCCAGAGAACATTATAGTTATATCCAAAACTATCAATCAATAAGAAGGGGGAGAAGACCATCATCGCTATAGCGAATTGATTATTTAAACCTTTAACACCCATTTTATGCATGGCATATAGTTCAAAAGCAATAAGATAAGAAGGTTCAAGACCAGAAGGAAGAAGACTAGCAAGCCCTGTCCAAATAAGGCGACCTTTTTCTATTGCTTCTTCAGTTAAATAGCTAGCAGCTTTTTTCCATAAACTGGCATTTCGAGGAATCGCATCAAATAAAAGAGTTGTAATAATATATGCAGTAAGCCCATACCCTAAACTTCCCTCTTCAAACTCATTAAGAAATGTCCATCCGTGTTTATCTCTCATATATACTAAGCTTCCAGAATAAATGGGAACTAAGGCTTCAGTCAGTACGAGCCCAATAACAGACCCTCCAATCATGGCCGCCAATTGCTTCTTTAAGAGCTGCCCATCAATGTCTTGCGTTTTGATATGTCTCAGCTTCACTTGAGCTTCCGGAGTAAACTCATCAGGGGGTGAAAGTGGTATGACAATAGTTCGTTTACCACCTTCAAGATCTTCCTCCCCCTGAGCTGCTCTGAGTAAGGTAATATCTTTTAAGGAAATATTTAGCCTTGATTTCTTTCCATTCGAGGGCAGGAAAACCCATTTTTCTGGAGCTTTTCCTCCATTTTGCTCTACAAAACCATGAGAACCATCATTTCTTTCGGCTTCAATCTCCTCTTCTGAAGAAACATCACCTTTTTCTTTATTTTTTCTTTCTTTTTGACCTTTTTTATTTTTATTTTTATTTTTAAAGAAACTCTTCTCAGAAAGAGTCCCTTGTGCAGCAACTTGTAAAAGCAAGGGGGTTCTTTCATCAATGTTTGAGGGTCTTTGCTTTTGCATAGACTCCCTGTCTTGAAATTTGGTGGTTTTATTTTCTGAAAGCTTCCGCCAAGATCCTATCTTTGATGGCTTAGCATCTCTTACTCCCTTATTGTCGCTTTCCCCTTCTCCAAGAATCTCTTCTTGTAAGTCTCGTTTAACGAATAAAGCTCGAGGTTCTTTACCTTCTCCAGCTTCTTGGCCAAGTTCATGGGGTTTATCTTTTAAAAGTTTTCCGACCTCTTGTTCAATGACATCCTGAGGCTCTTCTTTTTTAGGGGAATCGAGAAGTGATCCTAAAGGCGAGGAGTCAGAAGAGCCACTCTCACGCGCATGTAGGCTTTTATCTCTCGGACTGAGATCCTCTATTTCTGTTTCACCCCCTGATAAAGAAAGTGTTTGGGAATCGTGAGGAGACGAGGGTGACGGAGGGGAGTCTTGATCTTCTATAGATTGAAAAGAAGCCGTAGCGGTGAGCTTGAGTCGCACGTGTTCAAGAAAAGAGTCGCCTGGTGTTTGAGAAGGGTCAGGCTTTTTTCCTGGCAATTCTGGAGTTATTATTTCAGTTGAGTCAGTAGGGGAAATCTTTTTATCATCGGCCCCATGCTCTTCATTCGGGATAACTACTTTAGGAAAGTTTCGCTTTTCTTCATGTTCTTCATACATCGCCGGTGCTACATCAATTAGCAGCATCGATGTGATAACTAGATATGAGACAAACTGCTTAAACATAATTTTTACTCCTAAAATTCCCTCTATTGAGGGAACATATAAAATACTTTTTGCTTATTTCTAGATTCCGCTTCTCTCTGCCTACGCTAGAAAAGGAATCAATATAAAGTTATACTCCATTCACAGTTGTCTTTGGATATGACGCAAGCATGGTGTATATATCGTCATATCGCGTTCTCAAACACATGAAGCTAACAAAGATTTTTTCAACAAAAACATTATCTTTCTCAAATTAGGTCAACTAACAACATATGTCAATTATTCAAATTTTCTTTATTGAGTTTTTTTCTAGCAAATCATTTTGAAGAAGAGCTTTATCAAGAATAAAGATAAGTTCAAGCCGACACTTTAAACCTTTAGCCAGTTTTCTCAAAGTGGGATGAAGAAAATGCCCTTGAGCTTCTTCTTTTTCTATTTGATAAATCTGTTGGGGAAAAGAATTGGCTTTTTCAGCAAGCTGGATTTGAGTGAAACCAAGGGCTTTACGTAAACTACGAATCCATCCTTCCGGAGGTTTGTGGGGGAAACAAGAAATTTGGTTAAGTTTTTTTTTAAAAATCCTGGATGTTAGGAGAGGGCCCTAAAGTAAAAGTGGCTTTTTGGAATTAAAAAACAGTAGATATCACACTCTAAAACTTGTGCCGTCTTTTTCAAGGACTCATGTACAGATTTATTCTCTCGCTCAGCTTTTTCAAGACTATAAATTTGCTCAAGGTGAACATTTGCTTTTTCAGCCAATTGAAGGGGGGAAAGCCCTACCGCTTTTCGCAGGGCGTAAATCCAGCCTTCTGACGGCCTTGCTGGCAAATGACCGTGTCTAAAACTCGTTTACGCCCATCTTGTAGTTTCTCTGCAGAATAGCTTTCTAAAAATGCAGCAAACTCAGCTTCTACGGCTTGCAAGACAAGGGCTTGGGTGCCTTGACGCAAAACTTCTGTCAGTTGGTCTTTAAATGTTCCTGGCTGAACGAGTGCAATGATATTATCTTGGTCCATGGCGTATCTTTCCTTTCTTATGGAATTTATGGCTGGCTTTCACCGCCATGATACGCCACTTCTATTTCATCTCGACAACAACTTTTGCGTTGAGCTCTCTGAACTAGAGGGAGTCGTCTTTTTGAGAAACGCTTTCAAGAAATGTCACAATAAATTGAATTTGGTGTGAGGTTACGAACATTCTAAATAACACTTATCAACGGATTCTGAAGGACACCCCTTAGGAACACATTTCCCATCCATATAGTCTGGATATGATACTAAGATAAGACCGTAGTCAGTCGGAGAAGCATTATAAAAACAATAAATATACCCATCAAATTCAATCTTTTCAAATTTTCTTGCATGCTTTTGGTAGGTGTCATTATCAGATACTTTTCGAGGCCTTATTTGAGAGTTATTTGTTGTAGTCATTCCCTCACTATTATATTGTCCTCCGCCTGTAGGCTTAAAGGTCACTTTATGAACCGGTGGGCATTTTATCCAATATGTATTTGCTTTTAAAGTTTCATTACAAGAAAAAATAGAAGTTAATACTGTAGAAAAATAAATAAAATTTTTAATTTTCATATTAGTCTCCCATATCTAAAAGAAATGTGTGAGCGTAGAAAACTAAGGTTTAACATCAAATGATTAAGTTCTACTTAATTTCAGAGTATTTTTTTTAAGGGCTACGTTTGTGGGCTGTGCTTATGCCTTCACAGATGCCCCTTCCTTAAGACCCATCAAAAAAACGAGGGTAAGGGCTGAGATAACTGCTTCAAAGAGCGCTTCAATCCGTTTTATACCTTTAAGGCGGGGGTGTCTTCCACATTGAAACCATTGGATTTGCAATGGTGGAATATGAGCTCAATCGTCCATCTTTTCTATGCCTTTCTTCACATTTTATAAAAGTTGTCCGATAGTGAATATTGAAATAAGTAGTTGAACAACAATAGGAATATAAACGCTAATAATTCTGTTTTAAATATTTTTTGGATTATTATCACTCGTATTATGACTTAATCTCGAATCGTTTTATAAGATCCTAAAAAAGACAAGTTCAGATAGAAGAGAGACTCGCGGTTGAGAGAGGGATGAGCTGAGCGCGTCCCTATATAGCGCCGTAGCGAAGCTCCTCCCTCTTGCAAGAAAAGAAAAAGGCCTCAAGAATAGGAATGTTCAAAACCCTATTAATGGAGGCCTTTATGCAAATTAAGTATATGTACAAAAATGTTTATAAACTATATGCATAACCTTGAGAAAGGAATTGCCCCTCCCTCAACAAGGCCAAAGAAGGTGAATAAACCGCGTGAGTGAGGCAGAGCTTCAGCTTGTTCTCATGATTCGCCGTGAAAATCTTACCTATGGCAAAGAGAAAATCTCCATCATTCTCAAGTGTGATCATGCTCCAACCATAAGTGAAAGCACTGTTGGAAGAATTCTATCTTGTTTAAAAGAGAGAGGTTTAGTTTCAAAATCCGCCTCAGCCTTGCGCACGAAAAGAAAGCGTCACTTTAAAAGACACGCAAAGCCGTGGACTTTCAAAGATTATAAAACGATGATTATGGGGGAGCGTGTTCAAATAGATCCCATGACCGTTACAAAAAATGGCATATGTTTCAAACATTTTCAGGCTTGGGATAGACGATCTAAATTTATTGATGCGCAAGTTTACTCAAACGCCACATGCCTGCACAAACAGTTAAAATAGGACGCTCTTGGAGGCGAGCTTGGCGGATAATCTGAAATTCAAATTTCTTACGTTCTTGATCTTCTTGCCCTCTTATGCGGCCAGGAATAAAAAGAAGGCCGTCTTTCTCATCGAATTCTTCCTTAATAAGCGGAAGATTTTTTCTAGTCTTATTATCTTCGATGCCATAAGGCAGATTATAAGTTTGTTGTTTAGCGAACACATGAAGATTTGATGGTGTACCCGTAGATCGCACCAGAGTTGTCGAATGGTTTTTCGATTTCTGAACAGTATAATGATCATAGAATGCCCCCTTACCCTCCCCATCACAACGATCCAAAATTCTTATGAGAGTTTGAGGAAGGGGCTCTCTTAAGGGGTTCCACCCCGGAAACCGCGAAACTAGGTAGTAGAGCCCTGAAAGCCTTGTATAGTAAGGCTTTCAGGGGCTTTAAGTTTTTAAAATTTAGAGCTATAGCCGCTAGGCATAATGATGGGATAATCATTAAAAGTGAGTTTTTATAAGGCTTTTGGAGGTAGTTTCTATTTTTCCTAAATTCAAAATTTTGCTCATTTTTTTTGAAAGCCTTTTCTGGGCTGAATTAGGCCATAAAAAAGGATCATTTAAAGAGGGGTCATGTGGAAGAGCCCCTATATGCCATACCCCACCAGATTGCTTCCTCAGTAACCGTCCGGTGAGCTTTCTACGTTGTCTGGCTTTGTTTTCTCCTCTGGAATTTTCTCCGACCGTTTCCCATACCGATATCGCTTGAGGGCATTGACTTGATCCGTAAGCTGATCGATTCGCTGTGACTGTTGTTCAATCTTTTGAGATTGCGAATGAATTTGTTGTGACTGGACTTCAATCTGTTGAGATTGCTCTTCCATCTTCAGGAATTGTGCTTCGATGCGTTCATTCTGATTTGCGATAAGACGCTTCTGCTCTTCCACGACATCAATGAGCTGATAAATGATTCCTTTCAGCTCATCTTTATTATTAGGAAGTTGTTCTTGAGTAATCATCTCAAGAATATACGCCTACTCTCCTGAGTTCACAATATTATTCTAGTGCATCACATGGTTTCTATAATCAACGTGAGGAGGCAGACGCCTTAGATCAATGCCCGCAAGGAGCATTTGAAGTTCTTGAAAGCTCACTTCCCAATGAGAATTTATAATTGAAGGAATACGAAACTTCCCTTTCTCAAGTCTTTTCTGCCAAATACAAAACCCATTGCGATCCCAGTATAAGGCTTTCATTTTATCTGCCTTTTTATTGAAGAAGACGAAGATAAATCCAGAGAGGGGATCCATTTCAAGAGTGTCTTGGACTAACATTCCTAATCCATCATAAGCTTTACGCAGATCAATTCGTTCTCTGGCCACATAAACTTTAACGCTCCCCGGGATCATATCTTATTTCCTTAAAAGAGGAGTGAGCCAAGACGTAAGTTTTTCCCAATCAAAAGAGCCTTCTAGAGAAAGGCGATGCCCTTGAGCAAGGATGACTTCTATCTTTGGATGTGTGGGGGCAGGATTATTGGACAGAGAAGAAAGGAAACCAAAAGGTATAAAAAGATCTTTTAAAGAAGGCTCAGGTATCACTTGTGTTTCCACTTGTGTTTCCTCTATAGGTATTGAAAGCGGTTGAGAAGATCTAGAAGGGTTAAGCTTCTTTTCCCACTTATAGAAACAAGAATTCGCTAACCTCTTTTTCTTACAATAGACATATCGATTCAAACCGCTCTGTTTCCAATCTTCGATAATAGGGGTCCATGTTTCAAGAGCAACTTGATGGGTTGTCTTTCTTGAAACAGAGGGATTAAGGAGATTTTCCCATCGATAAAAAGAATCTGTTAATTCATTTTGGATGCAATAGGTACTTCTATTCAATCCACTCTTTTTCCAATCTTCAATAATGGGGGTCCACTTTTCAAGACGCCTTTCTTGAGTTGGTTTATATGAGGAATTGAGTCTCTTTTCCCACATGTAAAAAAGAGACGACGTTAATTTTTTCTCCTTACAATAGGCTCCTCTGTTCAAACCACTCTTTTGCCAATCTTCTATGATGGGTGTCCACTTTTTAAGAACCCTCAGATAACTTTCATTATGTAAAGAAGGGCTAACTTTGCTTTTCCACGTATAAAAAGCTTTACTTTTTATTTTCTTCTTTTTGCAATAGTCCGAGATACGTAAATTGCTTTTTCGCCAATCTTCAATAATTTCCTCCCACTTTTTAAGACACTCTAATTGCTTTTGGCTAGGAGAGGGATTGACTTTCTTTTCCCATGCATAAAAAGAAAAATATTCTATGTTGTTCTTCTTGCAGTAGGCATTCTTATCTAAACCGCTCTTTTGCCAGTCTTCAATAATTGACTCCCATTCTTCAAAGGTCTTCATATAGCTTTCTTTATGGAAAGAGAGATCGACTCTGCGTTTCCACTTATAAAAAGTATCTCTTCCTATTTTTTTCTCTTTATAATAAGCATGCTTGGTCAAGCCGCTCTTTTCCCAATCTTCAATGATTTCTTTCCATTCTTCTAGGGTATGCAAACTCGTAGTTTTAGGCGTTGTTACCATAATAAACTTAGCTCCTTTTTCATTCTTCATTCTTTCTTGCCAATAGAGGCGCTAACCACTCACGCAGTTTTTCCCCATCAACAGGAGCTTCTAACGAGATGCGGCCTCCTTGTGCAAGGACAACTTCTATCTTTGTGTTTGTAAAAGAAGGTTCTTTTGAAGCAACTTCACCAAGAGTAAGAGGAATAAAAATGTCTTTTAAAGAGTTCTCTCGCTGAGGTTGTTCTCCACCCACAAGATTCCAAGGAGATTGAGGATGAGGAGAAGAACTAATCCTTCTTTCCCACATATAAAAAGAAGAATGTACTAGTTTTCTTTTCCTACAATAAACAGACTTTTTCAAACCACTCTTTTGCCAATCCTCAACAATTTCAGACCATTTCTCAAAAGCTGATTTTTTTGGGGCAAGAAGTATAAATTTTTTTTCCCACCGAGAGAACGAATTGATTGATAGTTCTTTTTGTCTACAGTAGTTACCCTTACTTAATCCACTTTTTTCCCACTTCTCAATGACTCTCTTCCATTTATCTGTAATACTCTTAAGACTTACAGCCGAGGAAGGATTAAGCTTACGCTTCCATGCATAAAAAGAAGTAAGGGGGATCTTATTCTTTTTACAATAAGCGGATCTTCTCAACCCACTTTTCTCGCAATCCTCAATAATATCCTTCCATTCCTCTGGAGTGTAAAAATCAAAATAATTTTTTCTTATTCCCATAGAATACGCCCTTTTTTTTAATTCTTAGTCTTGTTCCATTAAAAGGGGGGTTAACCACGCACGAAGGTCTTCCCAATTAAAGGGGCCTTCTAAAGAAAGACGATGCCCTTGCGCAAAGATGACTTCCATCTTCTGGTTTGAAGAAGAAGAGTTAATAGATATTCCTGAGTCCTCCATAGGAGCAACAAAAAGATCTTGTAAAGAGAATTTAAGGTTACCCTCTGATTTCTTCATAAAACCTAAGGAAGCTTGAGAAGAAGAAGGAGCAATCTTTTTTTGCCAATTACAGAATGTCGATTCAATTAGATTCTTTTGAACGCAATAAGCATGTCTAGAGAGGCCGCTTTTTTCCCAGTTTTTGATAATTTTCTTCCATTGTTTAAGGGTATAATAACGAGCAGGCTTACGTGAGTTTTTCATAATGAGGGCTTCCTTCTACATCTTCAAGGCTTCCCCATTAGCTTTGCTTATTCTCAACCCCCTGAGAAGATGCAGTTCACCCTTAGCATTACCCACATTTTGTGATAATTTTAAAATTTTGTGATAATTTTAA
>JBEPVR010000027.1:0-17454 GCA_041690915.1 Alphaproteobacteria bacterium | reverse complement strand
AGGGACCCCGGGGTCTTCTTTATTAAATTATTAAAAGAAGGAAGGAAAAAAGAACGAAGAAGAAACAAGAATTTTAGAGGGACGGGGATAAGAAAAAAGAGCTTATCAAGGGGAACCTTAAGAGTTTTTTTATTATTTTCTGAAATACTCCTTTTACTGCTTGATGGGAATGACGTTAAAATATAACCAAAAAACAAGAAACAAAAACAGTGGACTAAAAACACAAACCTGAGATTTACTAGGAAAAAAAGTGATAAAAGCATGGATATACATTTTTAGTTTTTTAGGATTCATAGGAGGGTTAAACGTGACACATGCAGATAAGCCTTTAAAAGGTTCTCCAGTGGAAGTCGCCATTTTTTCAGGAGGGTGTTTTTGGTGTGTGGAAACAGCTTTTAATGATCTTCCTGGTGTAACTTCCGTCGTGTCGGGATATACGGGGGGGCACGTCCAAAATCCAACATATGAGCTTGTTTCTGGGGAAAAGACCGGCCATAAAGAATCGGTCCAAGTGACCTTTGATCCTCGCAAAATTTCATATGATCAACTTCTGGAAATCTATTGGAAAAACATTGATCCTTTTGATTCTGAAGGACAGTTTTGTGATAAAGGAGATTCTTATAAAGCCATTATTTTCTATACAAATGAAATTCAAAAAAAGAAAGCTGAAGACTCGAAGAAAAAGGCGGAAGAGCAACTCAAAAAAACTATTGTTACTGAGATTGTGGCTGCTTCAACCTTTTACCCGGCTGAAGAGTATCATCAAAAGTATGCGGAAAAAAATCCTATTCGTTATAAATTTTACCGCTTTTCCTGTGGTCGGGACAAGCGTTTGCATGAGATTTGGGAAAAATAAGACTCTCTTTTTGACGAGTGTTCCCATTAAAGAGAAGAGGTTAAGATGCTAAGAAAAGGCTACTATCGTAATCCAACCCTATCGAAGGGGAAGCTCGTTTTTGTAGCTGATGATGATTTATGGGAAGTGTCTCTTGCAGGGGGGAAAGCTGAGCGGCTTACGGCTGGTATGGGAGAAGCTAATGATCCTTCTTTCTCTCCTGATGGGAAATGGATTGCCTTTACAAGTCTGTATGAAGGCCAGCCGGAAGTCTATGTGAGGCTTTCCGAAGGTGGAGAAGCTCGCCGTCTTACCTATGTTTGTGAAGGCTCAATGGTTGTAGGCTGGACAGCCGCGGGTGAGGTTATTTTTTCGTCAACTAAAAACAATCCCTTTCGTTTACGCTTTCTCTACAAAGTCGATCTTAACACTGAAAAGATTGAGCAAATCCCTTGTGGGCCTGCCAACTACATTTCCTATAATCCTCAAGGAAAGGGATGTGTAATTCAGCGTCACGGTCATGGCTATGTTTCATGGAAACGCTACCGTGGAGGGACAGCGGGAGAGCTTTGGATTGATCGTGAAGGCAAAGGGAAATTTCAAAAACTAATTGATATTAAAGGCAATGCTTTGTTTCCGCTCTGGGTTCAAAATCGCATTTATTTTATTAGTGATCATCAAGGACATGGGAACGTTTACTCCTGTACACCGGAAGGTACAGATCTCAAACGTCACACGTCTCATGAAGATTATTTTGTGAGGGGGTTAACTCACGATGGGACTACTTTTGTTTACACAGCAGGGGGCCGTCTTTTTCAGTTTTCTCCCGAAAAGAAACATCCTCAAAAAATTGAGGTTGATTTTGTGTCCTCTTTCTCTCAACGCTCTCGAAAGTTTGTGGATGCGGCTTCCTACCTTTCAGATTATAGCCTCAATAAAAATGGCTCTCATCTTTCCCTTATTACCAGAGGTCGTCCTTTTTCATTTTCGAATTGGGAAGGAGCCGTTCAACAATATGGGGAAAAAGATGGAGTTCGGTATAAGTCTATTTCTTGGCTTCCGGATAATAAACGTCTGTTGATTGTAAGTGATCGCCTGGGCGAAGATCGCCTTGAAATTCATACCTCAGATCCTCTTGAAACTCCAAAGATTCTTAAGAAAATGAATTTGGGACGTATTTTATCCCTCAAAGTTTCTCCGACTCAAGATGAGATTGTTCTCATCAATCATCGTTGTGAACTTTTTCACGTTAATTTAAAAACACAAAAACTTCATCTTATTGATAAAAGTACTTTTGGGGATATGAGAGGGTTGGATTGGTCTCCGGATGGGAAATGGATTGCCTATGATTACCCCTTAAATGATCGCTTAAGAGCGATTAAGCTTTGTGAAATAAAGAACTTCAAGAGCCATGTTATTACCCGCCCCCTGCTTGAAGATTTTTGTCCGAGCTTTGATCCAGGAGGAAATTTTCTTTATTTCCTTTCAAAGCGCAGCTATTCCCCTTATTCCGATAATCTTCAATTTGAAATGGGCTTTCCCAAAGGGACGAAACCTTATCTTATTCTTCTCGATGAAACCCTCTTTTCTCCCTTTATTCCTCAAGTAAGAGGAGAAGAAGAGAAGCCTAAGAAAGAAGAAAAGAAAAAAAAGGAAGAAGAGAGCGTTAAAAACATTAAAATTGATTTGAAGGGTATTGAAGATCGGATCCTGGAATTTCCCGTTTCTGAAGGGGACTATGTTACGATTTGTGGGCTTCAAGGAAAAGCACTCTATCTTTCACGCCCTCTTCAAAGTTCTTTGGGAGGGGATGATGAAGATCCCAGCGCACGTGGAAGTATCGAATGCTATGACTTTGCAACCAAAAAGGAAGACACGCTCATTCCCAAAGTTTCTTCCTTTACTCTTTCAGGCGATTCTCAATGGCTTTGTTACTATGCAGCCAAAAAACTCAGAGTCGTTAAAGCGGGGGAAAAGCCTCAAGACAACGATCCTTCTTATCGTAAGGGAGGATGGATAGATCTCAATCGAGTGAAGGTTTCTGTTACCCCTCCTAAAGAATGGGCTCAAATATTTTGCGAGGTTTGGCGTTTGCAAAAAGAGTTCTTCTGGACAGAAGATATGTCCAAAGTGGATTGGGAAAATATATATAAACGTTACCGTCCTCTTCTAGACCGTATTGCAACCCGAGGCGAGCTCACAGATCTTATTTCTGAAATGCATGGAGAACTTGGGACGTCTCACGCCTATGTGTTTGGTGGCGATTTTCGTTCGACCCCCCAATATCCTTTAGGGACTTTAGCAGCAGATTTCATATACGACAAAACTCACAAATCGTACCGAATTTCAAATATTGCTAAGGGGGACCTTTGGGCTCCTTATCACACCTCTCCTTTAACCTCTCCAGGTCTTGGGATTAAGGAGGGAGATTTCTTGCTTGCGGTCAATGGCCAAAGGTTGGATGAAAAAACTTCTCCCGAAAAATTACTGGTTAACCAAGCTCGTAACACGGTTTCACTTCTTGTAAAGGAAGGCAAAAAAAAGGCAAGAAGTGTTTTCGTCAGGACCCTTGTTTCACAAACACCCGTCCGTTATCGAGATTGGGTTGAAAAAAACAGGGCCTATGTGCATGAAAAAACAGGAGGTCGCATAGGATATATCCATGTTCCTGATATGGGTGTTAAAGGGTTTGCGGAATTTCATCGGGGTTTTTTAGCAGAGCTTAACCGAGAAGGCCTCATCATCGATGTGCGTTTTAATGGAGGAGGGAATGTATCTGCTCTTCTTCTTGAAAAACTTAGCCGCAAACGTCTTGGCTATGATCAAAGTCGTTGGTGGGGGGCAATGCCTTATCCTTTCGAATCTCCCATGGGGCCGATGGTAGCCCTTACCAATGAGTATGCAGGATCTGATGGAGATATCTTTTGCCATAGTTTTAAAATGTTAAAACTCGGGCCTCTTATTGGAAAACGAACTTGGGGGGGTGTGATTGGGATGTGGGTGCGCCATGGCCTTGTCGATGGTGGCGGAACTTCTCAACCTGAATTTTCCTTTTGGTTTCACGATGTCGGTTGGGGAGTTGAAAATTACGGTGTGGACCCTGATATCGAAGTTGAAATCACCCCCCAAGATTACGAAAAAGGAGTGGATCCTCAACTCGATCGCGGCATTGCGGAAGTGTTGGGTATTTTAAAGAATTCTCCCCCTCCAAAGCTACTCTCCACAGAAAGACCGAATCTTGCTCCCCCGAGGTTAGGGAAGTAATGTTTAATCGTTTTCTTAAGGAAAAAGCTTACGCCTTGTTCCCTCACAACTTTCAAGTTCCTTGGCGCGAGCTTTCCAATAGGCTACCCTCCATGGATCAAAGTCCTCTCTATCGATAAGGGAGCGACCTGTTCGAAAGTGGAGCACATTTGTGACGGCGAATTGATGAGGGAGAAGACGTTCACGAACGTCCTCCTTCTCCAAGTTCACGTAAACAACCTTAACATTGTTTGTTTCAGGATCTTGCTCTAAAATCATGCGAGCATTAAGACCCATATGAGAAGCTTCAGTCATTTCAATAATAGGATCCTCATCCGTTCCTGTATCTTTTTGAGTCAGATGATGAAGCTCAATAGTATATCTTTTCTGAAGAGTAAGAATTTTTCTCAGCGAAAGGTCCGCGTCGTTCTTAACGATTCCCTTTTGACTCACAGGCGCGCGCCCTTTGTGCATTCTCTCAAGATTGGTCTCCCATTTTCCTTTTGTAGTAAAAACCGTAGCATTAGGATCATAAAGAAAATGTCTTTTGGCTTGAAAAACAGTTCTACCCTCAAAATGAACCTGCTCATAAAGCTCCTCGTGAGCATTCTGTGAGTCAGTACGAGGATCCATAAGGATCTTACGAGCTATAGGGGAAGGAACATTGCTTTTTCTTTTTTGCCCATCAGGATGCTCAGCTAAAGCTAATTTTTCTCTTTTATTTCCCCAATGTTTACGCTCTTTAGTTTGCGGGGAATCATTTTTTCTTCGTTTCTTTAAAAGGGGTGGGTTTTGAAGCTTGCTGGGGGTCTCACTTCTTTTCCGTTTTTGAGGTGTTGTTTGTATATTTTTAAGGGAGAGATCCTCCTTATTTTTAGGACCGGCCGCTCCTTCATTGAGAGAAAAAACGCAAGCAAGAGCAAATAATAATGTAAATCGTACAAACACCATATACCTTCATTTAAAAAAATTAATACTTTCAAGGGTATGTCCTGAAATGAGATCGATATCAATTAGAATTATGGAATAGAAAGACTTCCACAATTGGGTATTAGAAAGTAAAAATTTAAATTAAATTTTAAATAAGAAAGTAAGGAGGCTTCAGTTAGGAAAGGATCCTCTTAAGGCCTCCTTAACCGGCTTAGTCCTTACTACACCCTCGGCTAAGGACAGCGTGAACTTGACCTAACTTAAAGATTAAAATATCTAATTCATCAGCAACAGTTGTTAGCCTTTGAAGTTGATACTCAAAATCTTTGAAGAACGCGTCGGATGTGTATATATTGGCGTTAGCCATGATTAATCCTCCTCTTGGTTTAAGGGTTAGTTGTGGTTAGCAGTACATGGGTGTTGGTTGCACCTGTGTACTGCGTTAAGGGTATCAGACCTATTTAAAGATACAAGATATTTTTTGTTATTTTTAATGAAAGGAATTCCTTACCCTTTCAATCGAAAAGCAATCAAAAGAATTTTCTCAAAATTACCTTCCGCAAAGGTCCAGGTCTTAACGGCCTCCAATGCCACTTCATCAAGACGAGAATAGCCAGAGCTTTTGCGAAGATTTACTTCAAGGACACGGCCCGCTGCGTTTGTTTTAACATCAAGAGAAACCATACCTTCCTGATGGCGCTTGCGGCAAACCCAGGGGTAGCCAGGAAGAGGATGATGGGCTTTTCTGTGAAAGACAGGATCGGGAGAAGAGTGTTTTTTTTCCGGGCTATCTGCCGAACTTTCGGTATTCTTATGAACATTTTTGATCTGAGAGAGAGCCTTAGGAGGACTTAATCTTTTCTTCTCTTTGAAGAGTGGCGATTTTTTCCGAGGAGGAGAATAAGCTTGAGAAGGGGGGCTCATTCTTTCCCAAATGATCTGAACCGGCGTTATCCTTGCCATCGAAATTTGTGAAGCGGATGTAATTAAAAAACTCGCCAAAAGCCCATGAAGGCTCAAGGAAAAAAAAGCAGCTAATGTAAGCGTTTTGTCTTTAAGATGAGAGATCATAACATTGTTTGATGGTGTTGTAAGCGTTTTTCATCACCTCCACATAAAGCTTAATGTGGTAATAAAATTCATAGCTTTTGATATTCATCAGATTTTCAGCCCCAAAATTTTCCATTCGTTTAACCGTAAATACCTCCTTTTGAAGATGCAAGAGATCATGTCTTTGCCTCCAATCCTATAAAAAAGGCGCGACCCCGTGTTCCATATCCAAATACCTCTTCAAAACGTTTGTTTGTGAGGTTCTCCATACGTCCAAAAAAGGCCACCTGTGGATTAATGTCATAAGATCCCCCCATATGAATGACGCCGTAGGAGGCAAGTTTACGTTTTGTCACGCTGTCTTCTCGAGATGTGACGCCGTAGCCTTGGATAAAGAAGGAAAGATCGGAAAGAGCTTGCCAATGAATTTCTCCCGCCCCTTTAAAAGTGGGAATAAGAGGGGATTTTTTTTGGCATGGGAAATCCCGGGCGTGTGTCAGAGTCAGGGCTGTTTTCATCTCAAGGCTCTTGATGGGTTTTAAAGAAAAGGCCATTTCAAACCCTTTTGTTACCCGTTTTTCTCCATTGATTCGCTGCCATTTGCCTGGGGGAAGAGGGTGAGAGAGAGTGATATGTTCAATCCATGTCAAAAAACCAGTCAGGCTCACTTTGGCTTTGTCCTCAAAAAAAATTTGATCCACACCTCCCTCAAGACTACGGCTTTTCTCAGGTTTTAGAAAAGGATTGGGCATTTGCCAAAGACTTTTTTGAAAAAGATCAGAAAGAGCGGGTGGCTTAAAATTCGTCCCATAGCTGGCTCGGAACGTTGTAATGCGGGTGATTTTTTGAGTGATGCCTACATTATACGTCGCGCGATTTCCTAAATGTTGATAGTGATCACCCCGAAGGCCCCCTTTCAATGTTGTCGTTTCAAAAGGCTTAAAAGTATGAATCAGAAAAACACCCCCGTGAGACCTTTTATAAAGATGGCGCTGATGGGCTCGTTCCTGCCCTCCATCAAAACCTCCCATCAACGTGTTTTGAGAATTCATTTTAACCTCGGAATGATAGAAGAGAAGGGGATGTTCCCCGATCGTTGCATTATGACAAAGAGGCATTGTCGTCTTAAGGCGTGTTCGAGAATAAGAGGCTTTGAGAGAATGGTCCAACACCTCATTTCCCCATTTATTCTCAAGACTTGAAAGTAAAATCTCAGAATTACTAAAATGTCTCGTTAAAAAAGGGAGGCTCGCATTTTCTTCTGGAACAAACCGGGGTTCATCAAATTGAACTTTTCCTTCTGAATAGCGCACCAGCCCTTCAACTTCCCAATTATCCGTAAGAGCGTACCCCATACGA
This sequence comes from Alphaproteobacteria bacterium, assembly GCA_041690915.1. Taxonomy (GTDB): domain Bacteria; phylum Pseudomonadota; class Alphaproteobacteria; order UBA9655; family UBA9655; genus UBA9655. The sequence continues at coordinate 10,037 of JBEPVR010000027.1, read as the reverse complement.
GAAGAGAGAGTTCCATTTCCATATCTGTCACTCTGACGATTCCCATGAAGGGGGTTTGTAAAAGGAGAGGGTCCCCTTTGGAAATCCGCGGCTGTAGCAGAAAATTGAAGAGGGCCTTCTTCTCCTTGCGCCGTTACAGCCCCATATTTTGTGCGAAAACTTCCGCCCTCTCCGTGGGCTTTTAAGGAGGGTTTTCCCTGTCCTTTTTTGGGAATAAGCTGAATGACGCCGCCAAGGGCTCCGGGACCATAGGCTAAGTTTTGAGGGCCAGGGAGGATTTCAATTTTTTCAAGATCCGCATTCAGGAAGTTTGAAAGATCAACCCCTCCTCCCGTCGCTGGATTATTGACATAAATTCCGTCTACCAGAACAAGGTTTTGAGAAGACCGTGCTCCTCTTATAGAAAAATCGACCTGGCGCCCCAGTGTACCAGGGGAGTTAAGAATGAGACTGGGGGCATAAGGGAGGGAATCTTTCAGAAATGTTTCCTGATAGTCTTCGATTTCCTTTTGGTTAATTGTCGTTTCGTAGCTTCCCACGCTATCAGAAGAGGACTCAAGCGGTGTTGCAGTGACTTCATAGAGATCCTTTGATTCTTCCGAAGCTTCCAAACAGGTTGAAAAAGTAAGGACAAATATACTCATTGCAGTTGAAAATATCTTATTTCTGTATGGCGTCGCTCCACTCGTAATGATGTTCTTTTTCTCATTATTGCGAGGAACACAGCCGTGAAACCATCCAGAAATCTTCACATTAATTAGGCCTACAATTAATGTAGGACGGGTCATAGGGCCTCCCTAGGGTTGATCGACAATTTCTTGTCGTCACCCCTTACGGAAAGCCGTGACTTTTGACGCACCCCGCGCAAAAGGTAGGTGACTCGTTATGGCAGGTCTCCTGACTCAGGCTTCATCACCCTTTTCTCCCCCTTCCCGAAGTCAGTCTTCAGTGGGTTTGTGGAGTGGGCTCTTCCCTTACAGTTACGGGGGTAGTCAGGGATTTGCACCCTGTTCCCTCTTTGGCGTTTAAGCACCATAACTAAATAAGGGATAAAATTTAGGGGTGAAGAAGTCAAGGTAAACATTTCTCTTTTTCTATGATAAGCTAAGAGAGAAAGGAGAGATTATGCGACCGGATGTCATAGCGTTGCGGGATTTTTATGCGACCCCCCTTGGACATGTGGTTCGGCGGATGATTCGTCGTCGAGTGCGTGAGCTTTGGCCAGATGTGAAAGGGCGTCATATGATCGCCCTTGGATATCCCACCCCTTTTTTAAGATATTATCGGGAAGAAGCTTCGCGACTTGCTGCTCTTATGCCAGCGGAACAAGGGGCCCTCTCCTGGTCACAGAAAGCACCAAATATTGCTGTTTTGACTGAAGAAACCGAGTTACCGATTGCGGATAAATCTGTAGATTTGGCTCTGATTGCTCACGCTCTTGAATTTACTTCAACTCCCCGTGAAATGATCCGAGAAGTTTGGCGAGTATTGGTGGATGGGGGACGGCTCCTTCTGATTGTACCAAACCGAACAAGCATATGGGCCCGAACAGAAAAAACGCCTTTTGGACAGGGGCATACCTATACTCTTTCTCAACTTAATACCTTCTTAAAAGAAAATACATTTGTCCCTCTTCGGGCCGAACACGCCCTTTATATCCCCCCTACCCAATCAAGAGTAACATTAAGCGCAGCAAGTGCTTGGGAAAAAATAGGGCATCAATGGTTCCAGAATTTCTCGGGTGTCTTGATTATTGAAGCAATAAAACAAATTTATGCGGGAAGCGGGGTAGAGAAAGAAGCTTGGAAAAATAAGCTCCAGCTCGCTAAAAAATTAGTTCTTCCTCTTAAGAATTAAAGATTTTAAAGTAAAAGCGCTTAACATCTGACCTATTTGCTGAATCGTCATAAACATAGATGATGACGACAAAACGCAGTTTTCCTTGATTATAAAGTTCTGTCAGATGGAAAGGTAAAAATAAAGCTCCCCCTTTTCATTTTTGAAAAAAGAGCTTATATAAATATAAATAATATTAGGAAATATTAAAATGATATCAGGGCTCGAACAAGGGTTTTCTTTTGATGTATTAGTGAATTGGTTCCCCGATCTCATTGGGTGTTTGGGCGCCTTGTTGGTTCTCATTGCTTACGCTTTTCTTCAAATAGGAAAGCTAAAAGCAGATGGATTGCTCTTTTCTTTTTTAAATTTTGTAGCGGCCTTTATGATTTTAATTTCCCTATTTTACTCCTGGAATCTCGCCGCGGTTATGATGGAAGTTGCGTGGATGATGATTAGCGCCTATGGAATCGTGGCATCCGCTGTAAAAGTGAAGGCAAGGTGAATTTTGCGCACAAAAGATGGAGGTATTGATTTTTTTGTGTAAAATTTTAGGTGAGTATGGAGAGGGCTTTTATTTTAATTATTTTGAAATCCTTTCTGCGATAATGAGGGATTTTAGAACGTAAAGATTTTTTCTTTATTTTTCAATTGCCTACAATAAAATGAGGGGGTGGGAGACAGCAATGTTTACTTATAAATCTACATTAAACCCTAAGTCAGCAAATACCCGTTCTATCGAGAGTGGTGCATCAACTCATGTACGATATTGTCACCACAATTGGGTCACTTTTCTCCACGTGAAATGCTCAAAATGTCAAAAACGCGCTGTTGCTCGGTTGCAACAAGCTGATGGGGAACCTTACTCTTCTCTTTTCTTTGGAGATGAATTAAAAAGGAAAGATCATAAATGGTTTATAGCATGTGAGTATTGTGTATTCAGAAAAACGTCTGAGGATTTATCTTCCCACGTAAATCCTTTTAAAAATGTGGGAGAATTTTATTACAAAATACCTAAATATAACTTCTGGGCTTATAATTTCGACCATTTCTTGGCTTCTTATGCTTATCTTCAAAGCAGGAGAGATACTCAGAATATATATAATTTTATTTTAAGAGCCTATTTTCGTCGAGAATGGCTGCTCCATAAAAAGCAGCTTATAAAGGAAGTGGAAAAGAAATACTTCCCTACTTCTTAAAGAACTCTAACCCGCCTCAGTGCTCAACAATTCCTTCTATGGAGGCTAAAAAGCTGAGATCATTCTCTTGAAGATAAATAAGAGACATTAGAAGCACGGGCTTTTTAATTTATCTCCTTTTATTAGTTGTTAAAAATAGTTTCTTATTTTCGTGTTACCACCCCTTACAAAACTCATACAAAACAGGCTTTATTCCTTATTTTTTTGAATGTCTTTTGACTTAACTTTTTTCCCTTTGTTTTTTATTTAGCTGTGGAGAAGGCTTCTTAAGCTCATCCGCCATTGAAAACCCTTTTTCAGCCATTTGTTTGGCGCGCGCTAATCCTCCTAGCCTTCCCATCGCTGCATAAGCTGCGCGCTTTTTTTGTTCAAACGTTTGATCCTCAGAACCCTTCATTTGCATATCTTTAGAAGATAAGTTTTTTCCTCTACCTTTTTCTTTACTCATCACCCCCTCCTTCCCTTATACAGTAAAAAATCCTTTTTTATTTAAAAAACTTATTTATTTCAGGAAGATGTTTGACATTCTTAAGCTGAGATAAAATAAGTCCCCCTCCCAATGCAAGAAGAGAAATAATAAGTGCATTGTCTTGGAGCATTTTTTCCACCTTAAGGTCTTTGAAAAAGCTTACAGCTTTCTCAGTCATTTCCTCTTGAGGTGAAACCTTCTTGCGAGGACCTATAAACAGTAAGCCGCCTCCAAAGACCGTTAAAAGAGCACAAACTATGATTCCGCTTTCTAAATAGCCCAGGAGAGGGTTAAGGGCTTGGAAAAGAAAAAAGATTCCCGTTACCCCCCCTAACATTAAGAAAAAAACACCTAAAATCTTACTCACTAAAAAGGGCCTCTCTTGCTGAGAATGAAGAAGAAGATCTAGGATCATCATAGGGGCCCTCCTCACTTGGAGCGGGTGAGTAAAGAACCAATAATAAACCCAATACCCACAGCCCACGCTGCAACTTTTAAAGGATGCTTTTTGATCAGGCTTTGAACTTCATCTAGCTTCTCACTCCCATAGTCTACAAGCTCTTCTTTCGTACGTGAAAGTTGCTCGAGAGTAAGAAAACTGGAGAATTCATGAAAAGCCTCTTTGACATTATCAAAAATCTCTGTGGCGTTTTCTTTAATTTTCTCATAATTTTCCTCCGAGGAAGACGTAATTTTTTTAAGCATCTGTTCGGCTTGGTCAAACTTTTCTTTTAAATTTTCTCTCTGGGCCACTAGCTCATTTTTTCCATTTGACTTATAATTTTCTAAAAGATTATCAATTTTAGAAATCTTTTCTTTATATTTATCCATGCTTTTCTCAGCTTGTTTAATGTAATCTTCTTTCTTACTCATCGTTTTTCTCCTTTAATGACATTTGTGTAAGGCTTATATTCTGACTTTAATTTTTCCGCGAGTGGGTACGAGGGGAACAGCAAGGACAGGGGGGAGAAGCCTCTTTATTTCTTTCTGCCGATTGTTCCAAAGCTTGGCCTGCATGTTTTATATCGGCTCCTGCCCCTTCCATTGTATTGCATCCTTCTAATAAGAGAGGGAAAGCCGCTAACATTAAAAAGTTTTTCATGTTAAATGGTTTTTTGGTGTTTTTCATAATATTTCTCATTTCTTTTTCCTTTGTTTTTATTATTGCTTAAAACTTATATTTCTTTGCATTTACAACTTACGTTGAAAGGCGTTTCGTAAAAAGAAACTTCGTAATTTTTAAAAACACTCAGGTTTCTACACTCTCCCTGAAATAAAAACCCTCCTTCGGTCCCTATAACGGAAAAATATTCTCCTCCCCGAAAAGCGTCTAAGGGAACGATTATTTCTTTAGTCTGTCGCCCATTTGAACAAAGGCATCCGTCAAAACACTTCCAGCAGAAAGGACGACATTCAGCGGAAGGTTCGGGGGTAACGTTTATTTTAATATTGTTAGAAGAGTGATTCGTAATTTTTACGATTCCTGCATCAGCTGGGTGGCTCATAAAAAAAGCTGTTAAAGCAACGGAGGATAAAAAAATCTTCCTTATGGGTTTTGGTAATCTCATTTTTTTTCCTTTCCCTTACGCTTGGAAGCATGATTGCTTGCTTGTAGGGTTAACTTAAATCCCCTTAATGAAAAGTAGAAACCCTCCTTAAATTTAAACAAAATATCTTTTTGCAAGTCGTTGCGCAAATCACCTCAGCCCCCCTCATGAAATGAGAAAGGAAGCATTTTTAACACTATATTAATGTTATTTGAGGGATAAAAACTAAATTGAATCGGCTACACGTTAACACCGACTTAAGGTTTAGCCGCTGCCATGAACCAACTCATAAGAAGCAACGCTTCTTTTCACAAATCTAAAAAAAGTTGAGAATGCGGGAGTATTATTCGGTATAAATTTTCCTAATTTATACTCCCTAGTTCAATATTTTTTAAAAAAAGAATTGCTAAATGGGGGAATCTATATTATTTTTTCTATTAGTAATTATATTTTTTGGAGATGTTAATAATGCCCCACCGTAAATTTTTACAAAAATCTTTAAATACAATTTATACTTTAGTCTTTGTTGGAGTGTTAGGAGGATTTTCTTCTTCAAGTTGGGCCATGGAAAAAGAAGAGGAGAGAAGGATTCCTTCAACGCCTTTGGCTTCTCTTGACGACCAACGGCCCCCAGGAAACCCTTATAAAGTTACAGTAATAAGTTTACCTCACGAAAGAAGGTTTTTCAACCTGGATCGTGGGTGTCCTCAATTTGAGGCCTGGAGGCTAAAAATAGATAAGTTAATCGATATGGCTCTAGCCCGCAAAATACCACAGCCTACTGAGAAAATGACGGATTTAACTTTAGATGAAGCGAGGCGCTATTTTTTCTCTTATGTCCAGGACGACATAGGGTCAAGGGACCCAACCCTGGAGTTCTTATTCACACAGGCATTCTTTGGACCCACCTACACGCAACAAGAAATTATAGTAGGGGAGAGCCAATATAGGAAAGAGATGTATACATTTTCTTGCCTCGGTCTCCTGATAAGAGCGAAGGAACAACTTCAAAAACCTCGTGCTGATGAAGAGAAGGGAAAGAAGCTTTGGGACTGTGGCCAGAACGAGTTAGCAAATAAACGTACATTAGCCGATCATTTCTTGACACCTGCAGAAGCTGCAAAAGATTTTACAAACTATCAAAGAATTTCAAGCTTTGGAAATCCTATTCGATATGAGGAAGCCATTCAATTTACAGATATTTTTAACGCAGATATTTTTTATGGGCCCCCTCCTATAGATCCACAGGAAAGAAGAAAATATTTTTTAAAACATTCGCTTGGCTTCTTGGATTCTGATCTAATTTTGTCTATTTACACAACTGCACACAGAATTATGACTCTCACGGAGAAAGGAGATAGGATTGTTATCTTTGGAAATACGCCTGCGTTCATTGGAAGAGTTCTGACTAACCTTATTGAAAGTGATAGGAAGAGCCCAACATATCGGCAACTCATTAAATTTCCTTTTTCTGGTACCCCTAAGGGAATAAGAACATTTTCTCAGCCTTTAGATATCGTTACCAAAGAACGGTATGCTCATCTTTTAAACAGAATGGCTTTGGAAGGGCTTACCCCTGATAATGCTGATCTTTTTAACGGAACAACCCATTTTGTTGATGTAGTGGGAGCCGGCGGCGGTATTGCTTACCTTACTGAAACTCTTCTTCAAGAGGTTCGAGAGAAAGGAAGACCGTATCCTAACCTTCACGTTATCACTTTAAATAAAATTAATAGGGCTTCAAGAAACCGCAATGGGTTAATAGCTAAGAAAGACGCAGATGATGGCGAGTCTGTAGAATTTCATTTTCCTTCAATTGAAGATACCCATTTTATTGTCCCAGGCACTGTAGTTTATCTTCCCGGCCACATTAAACTAGATGAGCTACCTTCTCAAGAATGGCGCATTGTCCCAGAATACAATGCCTTCTACTGGCAGTCCTGTTTTGACCCTCTTCTAGAAGACATATCAGAGCATACAAAAATTCTTTTAGATTATTTTGATACGAGAATTCAGCAGCTTGGGGCTAAGAAAGAATAAAGCCTAGAATAAAGGCTATAGGAGGGAATAAGAATAAGACTTAGCTCTATACTTTACCAAGCCGGAAGAATGGCCCCTTTAAATTTTTCCTGAATAAATTTTTCTATAGGCGCGCTTTGATAGATTTGAATAAGTCTTTCGATCTCAGGCCTGTGCTCATTTTCGCGAATAGCAAAAACATTGGCATAAGGGGAATTTTTATCTTCTGTCACAAGAGCAGTGTTGGGGTCGAGTCCTGCCAAAAATACCCAATCCGTATTGATAACAGCAGCGTCAACATCATCTAATATTCGGGGTAACTGGGGGGCATCAATCTCAAGAAGAGTAAGGTGTTTGGGATTCTCGACAATATCTAAGATCGAAGGGAGGGTGACAGGTTTTAATGTGATCAACCCTTCTTTCTCTAAAAGTTTAAGAGCACGGCTCCCATTGGTTGGATCTGAGGGTATCGCAATTTTCGACTTTTCTTTTAAATCTGCAAGCTTTTTTAGAGTCTTACTATAAATACCTAAGGGCATTAAAATAGTTTTTCCTGCTGATTTAATTGTATATCCCCGACTTTTAATTTGCTCATCTAAAAAAGGTTGATGTTGATAGGAATTAATATCCAGTTCTTTATCATTCAGGGCAATATTTGGCAAAATAAAATCATTGAATTCAATAACTTGAATATCAATCCCTTCCGCTTTAGCGAGTTCCTTTACTTTCTCCATGATAATGGCGTGCGGGCCAGCTGTGACACCCACCTTAAGAGGAGCCGCAACAAGAGAGGTTATGGACAAAACAAAGAGAGAAAAAGCAGCTAATATCCTCATGTGGAAAAGCTCCAACCTATTTTTTTAATCGCACAGATAGAAAATTGCCTAGGGTTTGAACACACTGGACCATTACGATCAAAATAATAACAATGATAAGGAGTAAGGTAAAGTCATATCGTTGGTAGCCATAGCGGATGGCAAGGTCTCCTAGTCCTCCCCCTCCCACTGTTCCTGCCATGGCTGAAAAACCAATAATGTTGATTGAAATCGTTGTGAGGCCAGAGATAATGAGGGGCAATGCTTCACGCAATTGAATCCTTATAATAATTTGTAAGTTTGAGGCCCCCAAAGCTTTCCCCACTTCTACTAACCCTTTGGGAGTTGTATTGAGGGCATCTTCGATGACACGTGCAATAAGAAGACTTGCTGCAAAGGTAAGGGGAAGGGTAGCCGCAGCCGTACCAATGGATGTGCCCACCCAGAAACGTGTAAAAGGGATCATTAAGATAATAAGGATGATAAAAGGAATAGAGCGAAAAGCATTTAACACGATTCCGAATGTTTGAAAGAGGAGAGGCTTAGGCCATAGCCCCGATGGTTTTGTTAAGACGAGAAAGATTGCAAGTATCATGCCTATGGCCGTTCCTAAAACCATGGAGACACCAACCATTACAAGGGTTTCGATAAAGGAATGGAGAACTAGGTGTCCCATAGATGACCTTCTTTTTGAGGCAAATACCCTAGAATTTCTGAGGAAACGTCTCTTATAGCAAGGTCGTTCATTATAGCCTCAATTTTTGGAAGTTCATAAGGAATTGCGATGATAAGACTCCCAAAAGCTGTTTCACGTATATGATCTAAATTACCAACTAAAATATTAATGGAAATATCATATTTTTTAACCAGAGAGGAAATAATAGGGTCCCCCGCGGATTGGCTTGAAAAAAATAATCGTAATAAGGCTGCAGAGTCAGGGCTTGGTTTTTTCAGCAGGATTTCTTGGAGATGATGGGGGAGATCTCTGTTTATGAGATTGCGAATCAAAGATTTTGTGATTGCGTTTTGAGGGTACAGCAGAATGGAGGTAATATCATTTTTTTCAACAATTCGTCCTTTATCTAAAACGCAAACTTCGTCACAGATTTCCCGAACAATGGCCATATCATGAGTGATCAAAATAATTGTAATTCCAAGTCGTTTATTTAAATCACGCAATAACTCTAGAAGATCCAAGGATGTTTCAAAATCCAGGGCTGAGGTAAACTCATCGCACAAAAGAAAAGAAGCATCCCTGATAAGGGCGCGGGCGATGGCCACACGTTGAGACTGGCCCCCACTCAATTGGCTGGGGTAGGCATTTTCTTTTCCTTCCAAACCCACGAGATGAAGCATTTTAAGGGCTTTTATGCGGTTCGTTTGGGGATCTTGACCAAGAAGCTCTAACGGAAACATAACATTTTCAAGGGCCGTCAAACGGCTTAAGAGATTAAAGCTTTGAAAAACATTACCTATTTTTTGTTGAATGCGTCGGCGGTCTTTGTCCGGGATTCCAGTGAACGGGTGACCATCGATTGTAATCATCCCTGCATTGGGTTGTTCTAATCCATTGAGACACCGTAAAAGTGTACTTTTCCCTTCCCCACTTTTTCCAATAATACCCAAAATTTGACCTTGCGGAACCTCAAGGTTAATTCCATTTAGGATAGGGACGCCATAGGATTTTTCTAAATTTTTTATAACAATGGACAATGGATTATTTCCAATATTTTTTAGTTAAGTCGAATTTGTAACTATTCGCCCCCTCATCGGAAAATGTGTCCTTGGCCGAGGATTCCTTACCTTTGCGAGGGCAAGCTTTTTTACCACCTCTGGGGTGAATAAGATACTGGCTAAAATTCTTCCTCTTTCATTTTCTTTAAAAGGAACTCAACAAAAAGCCGTATACGTTTAAGTTCTGTCAGATGAGAAGAATAAACGACATATCGATAAACGGTTGTTGGTGGGATATCCGTAAGAATCTCAACCATTTCCGGATCACTTCCTACCATATACTTGTGAAGGGCTGAAATTCCAATTCCTGAGCGAGTAGCTTCATAAATAGCTTGCCCACTATTAATCACAAGATAAGGGATTCGCTGTTTTCTGGCTCCTATCTTTAAAAGCCAATCACTGCCTCTTATACACATCT
>JBEPVR010000026.1:0-18855 GCA_041690915.1 Alphaproteobacteria bacterium | reverse complement strand
AAGAATATTTTTTAGTTTTGATTTTTTAATAATCTCATTTTCATCATAATTACTAACAATGCCCATTCCTTTTTCTGCCGCCTTAATCATGCACTCAATTGAAGTTGATGCAAAGACGGGTTCGTGCAATTGCCCTTCAGGCATTCCAAGCTTTAGGATCCAATTAACCTCTGAATAAGGGTGATCTGCAGAGTGAGCGTAGGCAATTAAATAATGATTTTTTAAATCCTCAATATTTTTGGGCTCTCCATATTTTTTTAAGTATTCGTAACTCGCATACAATTTTTTTTCTGCACTAAATAAATACTCTTGTTGAATATTTTGCTCTTTTAAATTATTAACAGTTTTTAAATCTATAGGGCGAATTGCAATATCAACGTCATTTGAAATAGTATCAATTAAATAATCATCCCCTATTAATTCGAAGATAAGATGGGGATGATCATTATTATAAGAAAAAATAAGATCACTTAAGAGATAAGCTGCATTAGAATGTGTCGTTGCAATGCGTATTTTTCGCTTTTCCTTTTTGGCCATTTCTACGTGTCTATCTTGCACAAAACATTTAAGTCTTATGAAAGTTGTTTCAACAATGGCAAAAAGCTCTTCGCCTTTCTGCGTCAACTTGACTCCTCCGCTATGACGAGAAAACAAAGGGTATCCTAAATGCTGTTCAAGAAAAATAACTTGTCGACTTAAGGCAGATTGCGAAATATTTAAGAAACGGGCGGCGTTTGCAAAACTTCCACATTTTGTAACGTAATAAAAAGTTTTCGCTTTTTCCCAGTCAAAATTCCGAAACTGAGGAGTCTCTCTTAATGTTATATTCTTGAATTCTATTGTCATCAAATTCTCTGACCTCTGGAAAGTTTCTTTAAAATTAACTTATTTTTAGAGTTGTGCAATACTTCTATGCATGAGTATAGAAAAAAGATCTTATCAAAGCATTCAAAATAGAATAGAAATGTAATTAGCCCACTTAAAGTGGGAGTAACAATGGAGAATATTATGAAAGTCAAGAATACTAAATTTCAAACAACAAGAACTTGGTGGTATGGCTGATTTTTTAGAAAAAAATACTGTATAGTTTGTTAAGCTCATTAATTTTTCTTGTAGAAATAAAAAAACTTTTTAATCCTCAAAAGTTTGTAACCAGAGCTTAACTTAAAGAAAGCTGCAGGATTTCGAAATACTCTTTCGTTATCTTGCAGTATTTCTTGAGAAGGCATTTATTTTAAAATATTTCTTTAGCCAACATTGTATGAAAATATTTTTTTAAATTAATAATTTCTTTATCTTGTTTAAGATAATTTGGATAAATAAAATATGCTTTCTTTTCCTTGTGCATGATTTCAGGAAGCACATTTTCTAAATGTGCATTTTTGATGATTGTCATTTTTGCGTAACTTGCAATAATTCCTATGCTTTTTTTAGCAGCTTTAACTAAACATTCGATTGAATTTGAAGTAAAAACAGGTTGATGAAATTTTCCCTCTGGCATTCCTAATCTTAGAATCCAGTTTACATCTGCATAAGAATGGACTTCAGGATGTCCAAAGGCGATCATATGGTGATGTTGCAGGTCTTCAACTGTTTGAGGGTTTCCATATTTTTTTAAGTATTCAATACTTGCGTACAACTTCTTTTTTAAAGTAAATAAAGGTTCTTGTTGAACTCCTTGCGCTGTAGGGTCATAGGGTCGAATTGCGATATCCACATCATTTAGAACAACATCAATGATTTGATCATTACCTATTATTTCAAACATCAATTCAGGCTTTTTCTTATTATACTCAAGAATAAGCTCGTTAAGAATATAAGCGGCAAATGCATGGGTTGTTGCGATTCGAATTTTCCGCTTTTTCCCATGAGCCATTTCAGTAGGAGTATTGCGCGTAAAACCTTTGAGTCCTACAAAAGTTGTTTCAACAATGGCAAAAAGCTCTTCCCCTTTCCGCGTCAACTTAATCCCGCCACTATGGCGAGAAAACAAAGGGCAGCCTAAATGCTGTTCAAGAGAAATAACTTGGCGACTTAGGGCAGATTGTGAAATATTTAAGAAACGGGCTGCGCTTGCAAAACTTCCACATTTTGTAACGTAATAAAAAGTTTTTGCTTTTTCCCAATCAAAGTTTCGAAGCTTGGGTGTATTCTCTAACTCAAGTGTCATCATCTTCCCTTATACTTAGAAAAAACACCAAGAATTTGAGTCTTATTCCTCTACCGTAGTGCCTTTCTCTGCAAGAAATAGTTGATCTTGCTATGTTACAGACCTCTTCACGAAGCTTTTCTTATTTTTTAAAATTTCTGCGTTCTTTATATTTAGAGTACTTTTAAATTATTACAATATTCCTCAACTCATCTTCCCTTTCCCCACGCGAATACCCCCTATGACGAAACGGCGCTTCCAAAGTTTGTCACATCAATTAAATTGAAAGATAAGAAATCACGAGATTTCTTTTTAAGAGGGTGGTTGAAGTTAAGTTGTTGTTGGTCTGTTAATTCTCACTTTATTTGTGAGAAAAAGAGCAGGGTGTTCTGTTGGCCTCCCCCTAAGAGCACTCTGCTGTAGTTTTTATTTTTGTGAAGGAGGGTTGGTTGTGGTGGTCTCCCTTCATTTATTATGGCACGAAGTCATAAAATACTTCCTACGCTAAAAATGATAAGTCATAAGAATGTTATTCGCAATAGCTATTTGGAAGCGTGTCGCAAGCACGTGTTATGACCGAAGTAATTAGGACATGAGTTGACCGAGCTATGCGTGGGTATAGGTTGCTTTTCTGATTATATTTTCATTGTTTATAATTTGAGTTGTTTCTTGCTTCAACAGTCATTAGCTTTGTATGACAAAAGGTGATGATAAGAGAAGATAACAATGGTGCAAGCCAATCTTAAAGAGCAAAATTCTTTTCCTCCAACACCCATGATGGTGCAGTATCTCGACATTAAAGCTCAATATCCTACATGTCTTTTATTTTATCGAATGGGGGACTTTTATGAGCTTTTTTTTGAAGATGCAATTTTAGCGTCAAAGGCTCTTGATATTGCGCTCACACGCCGGGGAAAAGGCAGAGATGGGGAAGACATTCCCATGTGCGGAGTTCCTGCGCATGCGGGGGATCATTATCTGGCACGCTTGATTCGCCAAGGATATCGGGTGGCTATTTGTGAGCAAACAGAAGAAGCCTCTTCCCGTAAAACAAAAGGACCCTTATCGCGGGAAGTCATTCGGGTGGTAACACCTGGAACTCTTACGGAAGAAGGTCTTCTTGAAGCCCGTCAAAATAACTTCCTCACAGCTCTTGTTTCAAGTAAGGGAGGAGAAATTGGCCTTGCCTCCATTGATATTTCCACGGGGGATTTTTTTGTGGAATCCACGCGCCTTTCTCATCTGGAGACGGTCCTTGCTCGTTTGAAACCAGGAGAGCTACTTCTCCCCGATTCTTTTCTAAAGACTCCTGAGCTTTATGAGCTTTTTCAAGAGCTTAAAAAACAACTCACTCCTCTTCCTACAAGTCGCTTTGATGGTCAAAATGGGCTTGAGCGCTTGAAGGAGCTTTATGGTGTGAATAGCCTTGAAGCCTTTGGAGATTTTAAACCCCAAGAGATTGCGGCTTGTGGGGCCTTGGTGGATTATATTCGCCTGACTCAAAAGAAGGATATTCCGACTCTAAAGCCTCCAAGACGTCTTAAAGAAGGAGGTCAACTTGAGCTTGATGCTGCCACTCGAAGGAACTTAGAGCTGCATGCGTCTCTTTCTGGAGAAAAGAGAGGGAGTCTTTTGGATGTCATTGATCACACAAAAACGTCCATGGGAGCGCGGCTTTTATCCCATCATTTAGCAGCTCCTTTAACAAATTTGAGCATCCTTCAAAAACGCTTTGAATGCGTTGATTTTCTTTTTGAGAATCTTCCTCTTATTCCCCCTTTAAGGGCTGTGTTAGCGTGTTGTCCTGACTTAGAGCGCCCTCTCTCGCGTTTAACCTGGGGGCGGGGAGGACCTCGAGATTTAGCCGCCCTCAATCGAGGGCTTAAACTTCTTCCGGATTTGGAAAAAGTTTTTCACGGGCCTACTCTTCCTGATAGCCTCAGATCGACTCTAAAGCGCTTGGGTCATTATAACGAAGTCACCGATCGTCTGACGCGGGCCCTTAAAGATGAACTTCCCCATTTAGCTCGTGATGGAAACTTTATTCGCCCTGGATACCATCCTCCTTTAGATGAACTCTTAGCTTTGAAAGAAGATAGCAAGGGAGCACTTGAGGCTTTGCAACAAAAATATATCTCTGAAACCGGAGTTACTTCCTTAAAAATTAAGCACAACAACATTGTTGGTTATCATGTAGAAGTGACCAGCCTTCATAAAGATAAACTTGGCCCTGACTTTACCCACCGGCAAACCATGGCAAATGCTATGCGGTTTACCACGCCTGAACTTGCCGAATTAGAAAAGAAAATAAGAGGAGCCTTGGATCAAGCCTTAGCCCTTGAACTTCGTCTTTTTCAGGATTTAGTGAATGAGGTGGGAAGCAGGGCCACGGATATCATTGAGACAGCTCATGCTCTTGCTGCCCTTGATGTTGCCGCAAGCCATGCACACTTGGCTCATGAGAAAAATTACGTAAAACCCCATTTGGATGAGACATTAACTTTTGAGATTGAAGGAGGACGTCATCCTGTTGTGGAGGCCCTTCTTCCACAAGGAGTTCCTTTTGTCCCTAATAATTGCCATCTCAAAGACCTTTGGCTTCTTACAGGCCCTAATATGGCGGGGAAAAGTACATTTTTGCGGCAAAATGCATTGATTGCGTTGATGGCTCACATGGGAATGTATGTGCCTGCTAAGAAAGCTCATGTTGGGATTATGGATCGAATATTCAGTCGCGTTGGGGCTTCTGATGATCTTGCACGCGGACGATCCACTTTTATGGTGGAAATGACAGAAACCGCAGCTATTCTTAACCAAGCCACTCCCCGTAGTTTTGTGATTTTAGATGAAATTGGTCGCGGCACAGCGACTTTTGATGGGCTTTCTTTAGCTTGGGCTGTGGTTGAACATCTTGTTCATGTCAATCAAGCCAGGTCTCTTTTTGCAACCCATTATCATGAGTTAACCGCTCTTGAAAAAACTTTAGAAGAGGTGAGCTGCTATACGGTAAAAATCCGAGAGTGGGAAGATCAAATTATCTTCCTCCATGAAATCGCTAAAGGGACTGCTGATAAATCCTATGGAATCCATGTGGGAAAACTTGCGGGCCTTCCTTCTTCGGTTGTCAAAAGAGCTGAAGATGTTCTGGTGACTTTAGAAGAGACAAAGCCCAAGCCGAAATTAGTCTCACAACCACTTCCTCTTTTTGTTGAAGCCTATAACGTCCCTTCTCCTTTAGAAAAGGCTATTCAGGTTATGAATCCGGATGACTTCTCCCCGAAAGAAGCCTTGGAGAAACTCTATTCTCTTAAGAAGCTGTTGAAGTTTTGACAATGAGGGATTAATTTATCATTGTAAATTCAACATGAATAAAAGGAAATAAAACATCATGGTCGAAACGCGTCTGCAAGAACTTGGGATTGAACTCCCTCCTCCCACGGGGCCTGCAGCTAACTATGCTCCTTTTATGAAGGTGGGAGCGTTGGTGTTTGTTTCTGGTCAAATCCCTTTCTGGGAGGGGGAGCTGAAGTCTTTAGGTAAAGTAGGTCGTGATCTTACAATTGAGGAAGGGCAAGAAGCGGCTCGTCTGTGTGCTCTTAATATTCTTACCCACCTAAAAGTTGCCTGTGAGGGAGATTTAAATCGAGTTGTGCGGTGTGTTCGTCTTGGGGGGTTTGTTAACTGTACGGATGATTTTAAGGATCAGCCGAAAGTAGTAAATGGGGCTTCTGACCTTATGATTTCTATCTTTGGAGAAAAAGGCAGACATGCTCGTGCAGCCGTGGGAGTAAACGCTCTTCCTCTTGGAATTTCCGTTGAGGTGGAAGCTCTTTTTGAAGTGAAAGAGTAATGGCAAAGCGCGCCCCTCCTATCCACCAAGATTCTTCTCGTCTCTGGCTTTGGGGGATTCATGCGTGTAAGGCTGCTCTTGAAAATTCGAAAAGACGTTGTTTTCGTCTTTTAATGACTGAATCGATCGCAAAAGATCTAAAACTATCAAAAGAAAATCTTTCCTATAAAGTGGAAATTCTTGACGTTGCTTCACTCTCCCGTCTCTTACCAGAAGGTGTTGTGCATCAAGGAATTGCAATGGAAGTGGCCCCCTTATCCGAGACTCCCCTCTATGAGTTACGTAAGGTCGACGCAGGGGTGCTTGTGGTGCTGGATCAAGTGACAGATCCCCATAATGTCGGAGCTATTTTAAGAACAGCACGAGCCTTAGGGGCTTTAGGTGTTGTGATGACGGAGCGGAATGCTCCTCCTTTAAATGGAGTTTTGGCGAAAGCCGCTTCTGGCGCTCTTGATAAACTCCCTCTTTGGCAAGTCACGAATCTTTCCCGCACCTTAGATGAGCTTAAAAAAGAAGGATTTTGGACCGTAGGTCTTGATGAAAAAGCATCTTTAAGCCTCTCTCAATCAGATTTACCCGAAAAGATTGCTCTTATCATGGGCGCTGAAGGAGAAGGTCTCCGTCGGCTTACCCAAGAAAAATGTGACTTTCTGGTTAAGCTCCCGACAGATCCTACTTTCCCAACCTTAAATGTGTCAGTTGCAGCCGCTCTTGCGCTTTACGAACTCGTGCGTGATGCACGGTAAACCCATCTCAATCGAGTTATAGAACCACTCACAAGACGTTATCCTTGGCTATTGGGATCAAGAGTGTTAAAATTGCCTCACTCCCTTCAATTTTTGAGACCTTAGAAACATTTTTGTGTGAATCTTCTCATTAAATGATAAAAATCTTAAGAAAGTGTTGGGTTTTCGCTTTAAATTAATCAAATTTTAAAGACCCATTGGTAATTTTCGGAATGATGTTCGCTTCGGAATTAAGATAAATAAGATTTATGTTAAGCGACTTAAGCCTGAGTTAATAGAAAGGGAGTCAAATATGAAAAATAAATTTTTAGCTAAAAGTGTTAAACTAAGTACTCTTATTATAGCGTTTGCTGTAACAGGTTGTGCAGAATACCATAGAATGGTTCTAGAGAGCACTATGGAAAGAGGTACTGAATTTACAAGAACTCTTGCTAAAGAATATGAAACCCTTGGAAATACTGAACAAGCCATTATGTATGATGAATGGTCCGCTAATTATTATTTCTGTAAAGCTCTTCGTGCTAAGGAAGGCTACCTTGTAAGACCTGCGACTTTAGGCCGATGGGATATTGAGAGTGATAAGATTCCCGAGCTTGCTATTTCCCGTGATCGCTTAATGAACGCTTTAGAACGGGGGGCTTGGCAAATTGCACCTAAGATGACAGCTCATGCTCAGGCTCATTTTGACTGTTGGGTAGAACAGCAGGAAGAAGGATGGCAAAAAGAAGATATCGCTAACTGTAGAGCGGAGTTTTATCACTCTATGGCCGAAGTTGAGTTGATGCTCAAAGGGGGGGTTCTCAAAGCGTTGCCATCAAATATGGTTTTCTTCGATTTTGGGGAGGCCTATCTTAACGAAGATGCACTCCGCGTTATTGATGAGGTCGCATCTTTTGCAAGTTTACCTGAATACGGGGGTCATATTCTTTTAGTAGGCCGTGCGGATCGTATTGGAGACGCTAATCATAACAAAAATCTTTCCGAGCAGCGGGCTCAAACGGTAAAAAAGGAGCTTGTGAGCAGAGGAGTTTCTCCCCACCGTATTTCTATAAAGGCTGTTGGAGAGACACCAGGACCAAAGGTAGCGGCTCATAATCGCCGGGTGGATATCTTGTTTTTGGGAAATAAGTAAAAGAGGTCCCCTCCCCAGCCAAAGCTGGGGAGATAATAATAAAATAAGACCTATAAACTTTAAAGGTGCTCTAAATGCGTCTTTTTTTTTGGGGGATGGATGATTATTTTACAACTCTCCCATTAAACAAAATACTGCCCTCCATTGAGGGTAAGAGTGGTTCCTGTTATAAACCCGGCTTCATCAGAAGCAAGAAAAACAACGGCGCGGGCAACTTCTTCAGGTTTTCCTAAACGTCCGATAGGAATTTGATGAGTGATTTGAGTTAATGTGGGTTCTGGAATATTTTGAACCATTTCTGTTTTGATATATCCGGGGGCAATGGCATTGACCGTGATGCCTTTAGCGGCACTCTCTTGAGCGAGAGCTTTGGTAAGACCTATGATCCCTGCTTTAGCTGCGGAATAATTGGTTTGACCAAACTGCCCTTTCTGACCGTTGATAGAGCTGATGTTAATGATTCGTCCGAACTCTTGAGCTCGCATAGGTTCAATCACGAGGCGGCACATGTTAAAGCAAGAGGTGAGGTTCGTTTGAATCACATCCATCCATTGGGCATAATCCATTTTATGAAGCACTCCATCTCGCGTAATCCCTGCATTATTGATAAGAATATCAATGGGGCCATAATCTTTGGTCACTTGAGAAAGCCCATTTTCACAACCCTTAAAGTTACTCACGTCCCACTTGTAGGTTGGAATCTTTGTACTTTTTTGAAACGCCTCTGCCTCCTTATCGTTTCCTTGATAAACGGCAATCACTGTATATCCTTTTTCCTGGAGTTGTTGAGAGATAGAGGCCCCTATACCCCGCGTTCCTCCTGTCACTAAAGCCAATTTTTTCATAACCTGTCTCTCTACTAGAAAATGTTTTTATCGGTTTGAGGAAGCCAGAATGACCCATAATGATTAACAAAAAGCTAAAAGAGGCTGGGCATGTTTATTAAAAACTAGAGTGATTCATCCTTTTCCTCATTAACTGTAGAATTTTCACGCTGACCCTTTTAAGATAAGAAAAAATATTCTCTTAAAGGACTCAGAGAATGAAGTACATATGGGTTTTTATAGCCTTTCTATTGATAGAAAATGCGAGAGCGCAAATCCTGATCGTCACAAATGTGAAAGTTTCTGTAACCGCAGATTCTGCGGCGACAGCACGAGAGAAAGCTCTCGATCAAGCCCATGATCTTGCTTTTCAAAAACTTCTTACTGAAAGTTTTTCAGAAAAGACAGCTCCTTTTCCTCCCCATGATACCGTCATGAATATGGTGAGGGACTTTTCTATTGACCGCGAAAAAACAACACCGACGAGTTATACTGCCTCTCTCACTTTTGAATTTGACGGTTCTCAAGTCCAAAACTGGCTACAACGTCAAGACCAATCTTCAAATCAAGAAGCGTTTTCTGGTTCATTAACAGCTGGCAAAGGAACGTCTTTAAAGATGAAAGCCTCTTATACTTCTCTTTCTGAGTGGCAAAATATTAAAAAAGTTCTTGAGAATTTTCCTGGAATTCGAAAGGTTACAATCCTTGCTTTTTCTTCTCAAAATGCCAATATTGAAATTATTCATGGGTGGAACATGGAGAAACTGCAACAGCGATTTCTTCAAAAAGGGTTGCTCTTATCTCCCGAGGAAGGGAGTTGGGTCATTTCATCGAAGGCTCCCCCCTCATGAGGATAAAGTATTTTTACGCGACAGATGATAGAGATCAGGATACATACGATGAACCTTCCTAATATTATCAGTCTTGCCCGTTTATTAAGCGTGCCCCTTATCGTTTCACTTATTCTTTGTCACCAAATGATGGCGGCTTTCATCTTGTTCACAATCGCAGGACTTTCCGATGCACTCGACGGTTTTTTGGCTCGTATTTTCAAAGCGCGTACAAATTTAGGAGCCTATTTAGATCCGCTTGCGGATAAGGCCCTCTTAGTGGGAGTCTTTGCAGCCTTAGGACAGGTTGGACTTATTGAGCTTTGGGTTGTGGTCCTTGTGGTGTTTAGGGACGTTCTCATCATTGGAGGGATTCTCCTTCTCTTTCTTTTTAAGAGTACAATTGAAATGAAGCCTTTAATGATTAGTAAAATCAATACGGTGGTTCAGCTAATCTATGCCCTCTTTGTTCTTAGCCAAAGTGAATCCTTTTTGGGATTTCCTGATTTAAATCTATACCTTGGGTATCTCGTTGCATTAACGACGGTGCTTTCTGGTGTGAGTTATGTTAGACTTGGGCTGAAATATTTTAATAAGATGGATGTTGCGCTTCTGTGACAAACAATCGATCGATATGGCTTTGGATGGGATTAGGGGCGGTCTTTATCGGAAGCCTCTATTTACTTCAAGGTATCCTTATGCCTTTCCTCACAGGGCTGTTGGTAGCCTATGCCATGAATCCTGCTGTAAGGCAGTTTGAAAAGTGGGGAATGCCTCGGGAACTCGGCACTTCTTTTATGATTCTCAGTTTTTTTCTTCTGATTGGACTTTTACTTTTTATTGCGATCCCCTTTATCCAAACGGAACTTTTACGTCTCGCTGCGCGTGTTCCGCAATATGGGGAACGTATTATGATAGCTCTGAAACCCTTTTTGGATGAAGCTTCTCATTATATTGAGCCCTATGATATTGAGCGCCTTCAAGGATTTGCGAGCACATATCTCGGAGACGTTATTACATGGGGAATTAAGCTTTTAGCTGGGATTTTAACAAGTGGTTTTGCTCTCGCAAACCTCATCTCTTTGATTGTCATTACCCCCATTGTGGCTTTTTATTTTTTGAGAGACTGGAATAAAATTATACAAACGATTGACCATTGGTTCCCCCGTCCTTACGAGCCGACTTTAAGGCGCCTCTTTACAGAAATAAATGCGACTATTGGGGGGTTTGCGAAGGGACAAGCTCTTGTATGTCTTATGGTCGGACTTTATTATTCTGTTACTTTGACTTTAGCAAATCTTGATTTTAGCTTGGTTGTGGGCGTGGTTATAGGGGTGATGGCTTTTATTCCCTATGTGGGGGCTATTTTGGGCTTTATGCTCAGTATAGGAATTGCCCTCGCTCAATTTACAGACTGGGCTTCTGTTGGGGTTGTGGCCGGGATATTTGTTGTGGGACAAACCTTGGAAGGCTATCTCCTTATTCCCTATTTTGTGGGGGACCGCATTGGTCTTCACCCCGTTTGGGTTCTTTTTTCTCTTTTAGCTGGGGGGGTTCTTTTTGGATTTGTAGGGATTTTATTTGCCCTTCCTACCGCTGCAGCTCTTGGTGTTCTTGTCCGCCATGGTCTTGCGCTTTATCTTAAAAGCTCCTATTACCTAGGACAGTCTTCTTTAACTCAAAAAAAGTCACGTGAAGCAACTCATTCTCCCTCTTGACCTACCTCCTGCATTTGATCACAAAGACTTTATTGTCTCCAGCTGCAATGAGGAAGCTTATCTCTGGCTTATGCGTTGGCCCAACTGGCCCCATCGGTGCCTTGCCATTTATGGAGATGAAGGATGTGGGAAAACCCACCTTTCTAACATTTGGCAAGTGAACACCAACGCTAAATGTCTTAAAAGTCAAGATTTTAATACTATGGGTTTAGAAGACCTATTTGAAAAGCCAAATTTATTTGTTCTTGATGATGCTCATGCTATTGAAAAGGAAGAGAAACTCTTTCATTTCTATAATTACCTCATTGATTCTAAGGGAGGGTTACTGCTTCTCTCGCGAATGCCCCCTGCCCATTGGGGAAAAAGTTTACCAGACTTACGGTCTCGTCTTAATGCGATTCCAGCTTTAAAGATTCACGCCCCCGACGAAGCGCTCCTATTTCAAGTTATTCAAAAGCTTTTTAACGATTTACAACTTCATGTTGAAAAGGTTGTTATAGAGTTTCTTATTAAGCATATGGAGAGATCATTTGAGAAAGCTACTTTCTGGGTTGAAACACTAAACACATATGCTCTCACTCAAAAGAGGCGTGTCACAATTCCTTTGGTGCGGGAGGTTCTTTTGGCTGGAATACATCTATAACCTCTCCTTCCCGCCAATCCAGATCTTTCCATAGATCAAGAGGAAACTGAAAACCCATTAGGGTTGCTGGTGTAACGCCTTCTATCAGAACCTTTGGAAAAACTTTTGTAAACTTCAAAGCAGCAAAGGCAATGCCAGGATTATGGCCAGTGTAGAGTATGTGATTTCTCTCATCTGAAACGTTCTTTAAATACTTAAGAATTTGCTCTTCTGAAATGTTATAAAAGTGTTCAGAAATTTCGATAGCATCCGTTCCAATAACTGCTCGTAAAGGCTCCAAGGTCTCTTGAGTTCTTAAAGCTGCCGAACACATGACAAAGTCAAAGGTAATCTTCTTTGCTTGAAGATAATCCGCAACTGCTTGGGCTTCTTGTTGTCCTCTCTCATCTAAAGGACGATCAAAATCAGATAGGCTGAGTTCGCGCGGTTCTGCATGAGCATGGCGAAGGAGATAAAGTGTTTTCATCTTTTAAGTTTACCAAAACTCTCGCGATTTTAAAACCCTGTAAGCGATGATACCCATAAGACAGAATGTCTTGAAGTGAGGCTCAGAAACCACATATTTCTTAAGAATTTTTAGAACTCAAAAGAGGCAGAATTGACAAAACCCCTTCCGTTGCTTACCCTTAAAGAATGGCTTTATGGTCCTTAATAATAATGAAAGAGGGAAAAATCTCATGAAAATTTGTAAGCTATTGTCTGTTGCGATGACTGCTTTTATAGGGGTAAGTCATGTGTATGCATATTCACAGACTATTATTCCTGAATCAACTGCCGATATTAATGCGTGTAACTCTTGGGCAGAAACCTATAGGGAGACGGTGCATTATGAACCGGCTCTCAAGCGTTGTATAGATCTTAATAATTGTATGGAGAATCACTCTACTAATGAAAATGCGTCTCAAAAATGTACGCTTGACGCTGAAAGTCGTTTTCACAGAGCCATCAATGATCTTAATCAACCAGGCGTTGCTTCCTCTGGAGTAACAAGTTCCACTGTGACAGGAGTCTCTAATTCCGCCTATGAAGAAAGGGATGGAGGGAAAGGATATGGAGGAGGAGATGCAGATCAAGGCGGTTGATGGTTGGCTTTTCTAAATTTAAAGCCCCGGGGTATCCTCGGGGCTTTTTTGATGGATTAAGAACGCATGCGAATTATGCTCCTTAAATCTAATTAAGTTTTTAAACTTATTTTACTTGAAAAATGTAGTTAAATTTTTCTACACTCTCCAGAAATAAAAGGAGTTCGTGTTGAAAAAACGGTGGCTTTTGGTGTTGGGACTTTTGAGTCTTCTTGGCGGCTGCGATCTTATTGACCATCGATATTATCATGATCCTGTCCTTAAACTTCAAAAAGAAGATTATGAAAAAATGACGAAGCCCCCTGGGCACCAGACAAGTATTTCTTCTTTTCGCCCTAAAATTCAGCCTCTTCCAAAAGCTGCGACCTTGTCTCCTGGTATGAGGAAGGAGGTTTCACTGACTCTCCATGAAAATGTGTCTCTTAAGAATATTCTTATGGAACTCGGTCGCCAAGCAGGGGTAGGCATGGCGTTGAGCCCACAAATAGCTTCTGACAAAGCGGGAATCCTTTATAGCGCTCACCATTTACCTTTTATTGATGTGATTAAAGATATATGCTCCTTGACAGATCTCAGGTTTCAAATCCAGGGAAATCGCATATTGATCGAGCCTGACACGCCCTATCTTGCGACCTATGGTATTCAGTTTGTAAGTCAAACCCGCAAAAGTGAGAATCGAATTTCGGTTTCAACAGATGTTTTCTCCCCTCTTGAAAGTAAAAGTCGAGCGGATAATGGATCGGGTAGTCTTCTTGTTGGCATGAGTCTCATAGATTTTTGGACTGAACTTGAGCAAAACTTGAAGATGATTTTAACGCCCGCAATGGCCCTTTCCGCAAAAGGGACTCAATATTATGCTCTGCACAAACAGGCAGGTCTCATCATGGTTTTTGGGACATCTCGCCAGCATTTACAAATCGCAGACTATCTTAAAAAACTAAAGGAAGCAATCTTAGCGCAAGTCGTTATTGAAGCAAAAATTATTGAAGTCATGCTCGACAATGAATTTAAAAGTGGAATAAATTGGAGTCAGTTAAGTGGGGATATTCACCTCACGGCTTCTTTAGGCTCCCTGGCAACTCCCCATTCCTCTCACGCTTCCTCCTTCCGGGATGCCTTCAGCTTTTCCGTTGATCATGAAAAATTTTCATCTGTTTTAAATTGGGTGAAAAAATTTGGAACCTTTCGAACTCTTTCTAATCCTCGTTTGACGGTTATGAACAATCAACCAGCCATGCTTAAGGTTGCAACGAATGAAGTCTTTTTTCATCTTGAGTTTGAACGCTATTTTCAAGCTGAAGGCAAACCCGATGTGGAAAATATATCGAGCGATGCTATGACAGTTCCTATTGGTCTCGTGATGATTGTTCAGCCTTCTGTGAATCTTCAAACGGGGGAGATTACAATGACGTTGCGCCCAACTATTTCCCGCGTTCAAAAAGAAGTTGAAGATCCAGCTGTTGCTATTAAATCTAACCAAAAAGTGAAGTCGACGATTCCTGTTGTTCAAGTGCGTGAACTTGATTCAGTACTGACAATTAAGTCAGGACAAGTTTTGGTCATGGGAGGACTTATGGAGGATCGCTCAAGTTATATGAGTGCCTCGGTGCCTGGTGCTGATAGTATTCCTCTTTTTGGAGAATTTGCGAAAGGAAAAGATGATGATCGGAAGGTCACTGAGCTTGTCATTTTCCTCACAGCCCATATTGCTGATGATCCTTGCGTTGTTGAAGCGGATGAGCGAATTTATAACACATATACGGAAGATCCTCGCCCCTTGCACTTTTAAGGACAGCCGGTACAATACAATCATATCTTTGAAAGGAACACGACATGAAGTTTCAACCCTATTTTTTGCGTATGATTATTAGCCTTTTAATTATGGTAGGCGGGGGGAGTTTCTTTGGCTCAACCTTATGGTCCATTTTTCTGAGTAATCCTCGGCTTAATGCATTTATTATCGTCTTAACTTTTGGAGGGGTCCTTTACGCTTTTTATCAGCTTCTTCTTTTGAAAAAAGATTGTGAAGTTCTTGAGGATTTAAAGCAAGGACAATGGAGTTTTTCATCTCTTCCCAAAGCTTTCTTTTTAGAACCTATTGTTTCCTTTGTCTCGAAGAAGCCATTTTCTCTAGATCCCTCTTTAGGAAAGGGGCTTGCGGAGTCTCTTGCGGATCGGTTGGATAATGAGCGGGTTTTCCCTCGCTATTTAATTGGTCTTCTTGTGTTTTTAGGTCTTTTAGGAACTTTTTGGGGTCTTTCTCAAACGATTACATCCATTGCTCACCTTATTCAAAGTATGCCCTCAGAGGCTTCAAGCTCGGCCAACTTTTTTAGTCTTTTAAAAGAAAGCCTTCACAGTCCTTTAGCAGGGATGGGAACGGCCTTCAGCTCTTCTCTCTTTGGTCTCGGGGGATCTCTTTTGGTTGGTTTCTTAGAACTTCAAGTGGGGCATGCCTATGGGCGGTTTTTAAATGAAGCTGATCTCTTCTTAACCACTTGTTCACACAGCAATGATAAAAAGTTATCCGTTTCATCCGCCCCCCTTGGATTTCTACAAGCTCTTTTGACACAAAATGTGGAATCTATCGAGAAGTTAACTCAAGCAGTTGAAAAGTCAGAAAAGAATGACCAGAATACGGTTCTTTTATTGGATAAACTTCTTCATTCTCTTGCATTAATGACAGAACAAAACAAAACCCACCAGAGCCTTATGATCAAACTTGCCGAAGGCCAAGTTGACTTGCAGAAAAAGCTTTCACTGCTTTCTGTAGGTCCCGATGAGGAAAGTCGTAAACACCTTCAAAATATTGAGCGCGCGCTCACTCGTTCTCTTCATCATCAACGGGAAGATCGAGAGGAGTTTTCAAAAAAGCTTCGAGACGAAATGCGAATCATCGCTAAAACAATTGGTAGTTTAGGTGAATCGCAGCGGCTTGCGGGGTAAGACTTGTTTAAGATGTAGCGAGAACGCTCTTTTCTCTAGAAAACTGCCCAACGGCTATGAGGCCCATAAGGGCCATCCCCATCACATAAAGACTGGGGCCTAAACTCCCGAGGAAAGTGACAAGGTGGCTGGAAATGAGAGGCGTTGTTCCTCCAAAGAAAGCCGTTCCCAAACAAGTCCCCAGGGCCACCCCCGAATAGCGACATTCAGGGGGAAAAAGGGTGTTCAGGTAGGCACTTGAAGGGGCGATAAAAGCGCCACTTAGGATTAAAAAAACCATTTGAGCGAGAAGAATTTCGAGAAAGCTGCCTCTCGTGTAAACCATAAAAATGGGAAGGGCGAGAGCCATTTGTCCCAGAGCACCCCACATCATAAGTCGACGCAGCCCAATTTTATCGGAATAATAGCCTGAAACGGGAAGGAGAAATGCGTAAACTAAAGTGACAGCCATATTCATCATCATGAGCTCAACGCTGGTGATAAGCCCTTTGGCGTGCATGGTTGGGTTCATATAACCTGCGATTACATAAAAAGAAACATGTGAAAATCCACCGATTCCAATAGATTTAAAAAAAGAGAGGGGGTAATTCTTTATCACATCAAGAAGAGGCATTTTGAGGGATTTTTGAGTAGTTGTTTCCTTCAAAACGCGACGCAAATAAAGACCTGCAAAGCCAACGAGGCCTCCTAAAAAAAAGGGAATGCGCCATCCCCATTCCGGCATGCAATCGTTTGTGAAAAGAAGACCCATGAGTGTTGCTAAAAGAGTACCAATACTTGTTGAACACCGGATTAAGCCCCCTATAAATCCGTGTCTTTTTTCATCCGTTTGTTCAAGGCTAAATATAGCAGCACCTGATGTTTCGCCTCCTGAAGAAAAGCCTTGGAGGAAACGAAACCCAACTAAACACAAAGGGGCCAAGATTCCAATTTTTTCGTAAACGGGAAGAAGTCCGATACCAATGGTCGAGAAAGCCATCAAAAGAAGGGTTCCCATAAGGGTTTTTTTACGGCCGTACTTGTCCCCCCAATGACCAAAAAAGATAGCTCCAAGAGGACGTGCGGCATATCCGACAGCAAAAACGCAAAAACCCATCATAAGTGCTGCGAGAGGATCGGAAGAAGGGAAGAAAAGAGGCGAGAGAATGGATACAAAGAGGCTGTACAATAAAAAATCATAAACTTCAAGGATATTTCCCACCATAAGTGCACGTAGCATAGGGAATATCATCATAGATTCTCCTTTTTTTGAAAGATCATATAAGCACATTTTTTATTTTGAGCGAGCGCTTTTTGTTCATAGCGTGTTTCGGGCCATCCTTGTGGGCGAGAACTCCATGTCAGAGGATCGGCGGAGGGAGGCCCTTCGCAAAGGAGAAGGTTCGGGTAATCGTAAAGCACATCTTGAATTTGTTCCACATAAGAGGCGTCATCGCTGGCAATATGCAAAAGCGCCCCTTCACTTAGAGAGGGCCATAATTTTTCCATAAATTCACTTGAAATAAGGCGCCGTCGGTAATGGCGTTTTTTGGGCCAAGGATCAGAAAACAAAATAAAGACGCGTTGAAAATATGAGAAAGGAACCATATCTAACAAAAAACGTACGTCCTCATGCCAGATCCTGATACGATTATAATCTTCAGGTGAGAGATGAGCTAAAAATTTGGCGACTCCATTCATAAAAGGTTCACACCCAATCATAGCAATAGAGGGATTTTGAGCGAGTTGTTCAAGCATATGCTCTCCTCCCCCAAATCCGATTTCAAGCCAGACTTCAGGAAACTGCATTTCAAAAAGTTTTCTGGCAGCATCAATTTTTACAAGGGGCAGTAGATCATCATACGCCTTTTGAGATTGATTCCTTAACTTGCGGGCCTTTCTTCGGCCGAAAGAAGATATTAATTTATGATCCATACCTTTATAACCAAAAATTACTGTTTGTTACTCAAAAAAGATATGTGTACACCTCATTTTTCTTACATTTATTTATAGAATATCTTTTTTAAGAAGTCCAATTTTTTAATTAATTACCAGGAGCAACCTTTAAACACACTCCTTCCCGAGTGGTTAAGCACTCTTAACAACAACGCATTTCAGAGTGCTATGATATAATCTTTACAAGGATTTGGAAGCTGTACGTTTTATTTTTTGGTTTCAACCACAGCTCTGTTGACCAGCAAAATAGAGACTCCAAACATCAATAAGTTGATGCCTACCAAAACCCCCAAGGCCCACAAGGCACTTATAGGATAACCAATAACCAGTATCGCAGCGATAGCAATTGTTAAAGCACCACTGAAAATTGACCAAATCCATTTCTGAGGAGAACGGCGCTGTTGAAATGCAGAAACAATCATTAATACCCCTTGTACAAAAAAGAGAGCAATTAATACGATTACGAGCGTTAAAAGTCCTATAAGTGGATGACTTAAAAGGTAAACACCCGCCAGGATGTAAAATACTCCTATGCAAAAATTCCAAAGAAAGCCTGTACGGTGCTTATTTTCAAAGGCCCCAAAAAGGTGAAAAATCCCGCCACAAAGAAAAAGAGCCCCAAAAAAGACCTCCATGCCAAGGGAACTGTAAAAGGGGTAAATAATTGAAAGTATCCCTAGAATGATAAAAAGAATGCCTGTGGCATTTGTGAGAGAAGTAGATTTCATAAGTGGTCTCCCTTTTTTATTTTTATAATGACCAAAAGGGAGTATACCAAAATATTAACGAGAAAACAATTATTCGTTTGGGTCTGTGCGAGTTCACTACATATGAGACTCAAGCGGCGTGTGGATAGGAATCTTTAATATACTGCATAGGAGTAAGTCCTTTCAAGTTTCGATGAGGTCTGTAAGTATTATATTTGATAAGAGCCTTTCTCAATGCGGCTTGGATACCGGGGACAGAATCATCTAGAAGATTGGAACAATTATAGAATTCT
>JBEPVR010000025.1:0-19487 GCA_041690915.1 Alphaproteobacteria bacterium | reverse complement strand
CTATAAATATGAGGAATCTCTTTACCAAAAACGATAAGTCGATGATGGTCGAGGTCTTCCGGTTTTTGAGGGGTCCCGTTTTTTTCTAAATAAGATCGGCTGGCATAAATACGAAAACGATAGGAAACAGGATCAGAGTGAACGAGGTCCTGACCACTGATGGATAGAGAGGTGATCCCAATTTCAGCTTCCCGCATATTCAGGTCAACTTCTTCATCTTTCAGCAGAAGATTGACCTCAATATCAGGGTATCGATCGAGGAATTCTTGAAGACGAGGAGCCAGCCATAAAGAGCCAAACGCAAGAGTTGTTGCAACCTGAATACGCCCGCGTGGATACTGTTTAAGCTCTTCCATCGTGGCTTGAGTCATGGCGAGTTTTCCAAAAATATTCACAACCGTGTCTCTGAGTATTTCCCCAGCTTCCGTCAATACCAATCCACGCGCAACCCGCTTAAAAAGAGGGCTGCCCAACTCTTCTTCCAGGATATTAATCTGACGACTGATCGCCGATTGACTAATGTTTAAGGTTTCCGTAGCCTTTGTAAAGCTTCCAGCGCTTGCAACGGCATGAAAAACACGTAATTTATCCCAATCCATTTTATCTACATCATTTAAGTCCTTTCTTATCATATGCTTTTGTTTTTTATTTGCAAATGGCCAATTCATTTTTTTGACAGCCCCTGCTCATTTCTATATCATATTTAAAAATCACCTTTTTCCATTAAGGCCAGGCTATGCCTTCTGTTTTATTAATCATTAGTGGGAGCATCGCGGCTTACAAGAGTCTTGAACTCATTCGCTTGTTGCGGCGGGAAAATGTGAGAGTTCGGGTCATTCTAACGGTAGGAGGGGCTCAATTTATTACCTCTCTTTCTTGTGCTGCTCTTTCGGGAGAAGCTGTTTACTCAGATCTATTTTCTCTTACGGAAGAAACAGAAATGGGGCACATTCGCTTGGCGCGAGAAGCTGATCTCGTAGTGGTGGCTCCCGCAAGCGCGGACTTAATAGGGAAAGCGGCCCAGGGGAGAGCAGATGATTTAGCTTCAACAACTCTTCTTACCACAAAGGCTCCTCTCTTCATGGCGCCTGCGATGAATGTGGAAATGTGGCAGCATCCAGCAACACAGGCGAATATTTCCCTTTTAAAGGAAAGAGGGGTGTCTTTTTTGGGTCCTGAAGAGGGAGAACTGGCATGCGGGGACATTGGCTTCGGGAAAATGAGTGAGCCCCTTCTTATCTGTGCTATCCTTATGAAAAAGCTTTATGGAGAGAGGCCTCTCAAAGGGCTCAAGGCTCTTGTCACCGCAGGACCGACGCAAGAACCTATTGATCCCGTGCGGTACCTTTCGAATACCTCTTCTGGAAAGCAAGGGTACGCTATTGCAGAAGCTCTCCTTCAAAAAGGATCGGAGGTCATTTTGATCTCGGGTCCTTCTTCTTTAAATCCTCCTTTGGGAGTTCGGCTCATTCCTGTTCAAACAGCAGAGGAGATGTGGAAGGCTGTGGAGTCTCACTTGCCAGCGGATCTAGCCATTTGTACAGCAGCTGTGACCGATTGGCGCCCTGAAAAAGCTTCTCTTCAAAAGTTAAAAAAGGGAACAGCGTTTTCTTTTCTTTCGCTAAAACCCAATCCTGATATTTTGGCTTCTTTATCCAACCATAAAATGAAGCCTCGTCTTTTAATCGGGTTTGCTGCAGAGACTGAAAATATGATTGGAAATGCTAAAATGAAGCTATCTAAGTGTGATTGGATTATCGCAAATGATGTGAGTCAGGGAATTTTTGGATCAGATGATACAAAAGTTCATTTTCTAACTCCTCAAACGTTAGAAAACTGGCTGTCTTGCTCGAAAAAAGATGTCGCCACAAAACTTGTATCTTATATTATAGGAGCGTTAACATGATTTCAGTTTCTCTGGTTAGATTGCCTCATGGAGAAGGACTCCCTCTGCCGTCTTATGCAACGTCCCAAAGTGCAGGTGTTGATCTTATAGCTGCGATTAAAGATCCGGTTCTTCTAAAACCCTTGGAGCGTAAGCTTATTCCTACGGGAATTTCTGTAGCTCTGCCCCCGGGATATGAAGCCCAAATCCGTCCTCGCTCAGGGCTTGCTTTAAAACATGGCCTCACGGTTTTAAACTCTCCCGGAACAATTGATGCGGACTATCGAGGGGAAGTACAAGTTCTCCTTATCAACTTTGGAACGGAAAGTTTTTTAATTGACAGGGGCCTTCGGATCGCTCAGTTCATTCTTAGCCCCACTTCCATTATCTGTTGGAGTGAGGTTGATCAACATCTCGAGTTTGAACACAATAATCGCCAAGGGGGATTTGGTTCAACTGGACTGAGGGGTAACGTATGAAGTTGTATTTTCATAGTCTTCTATTCTTCTTTATCTTTTCTTCTGCTTTAGAGGCTGAGAAAAATCCACTGCCCAGATTCGTTTCCTTAAGACCTAGTGAAGTTAATTTAAGGGTGGGTCCAGGTCCTGATTATCCTGTTGAGTGGGTCTATTTAAAGGCTGGCTTCCCTATAGAAGTGATTGCTGAATTTGATACCTGGCGGAAGATTCGTGATGTGGACAGAACTGAAGGCTGGGTCCACCAAAGCATGCTCTCGTCTAAAAGAAATGCAATCATTCAAGGGAACGACGTCCTAATGTATGGGGAAGAGGATACGAACAGCCAACCTCTTGTGGGCCTTCAGCATGGGGTTATAGTTGATCTTCTTAAATGTCGTGGAGAGTGGTGCCAGGTTCGCATTTTTGATTTTAAAGGGTGGATTCAACGCTCTTCGCTTTGGGGAGTCTATCCGCAAGAGAAGGTGGGTTAAAAGGGGCCGGGAAGGATTAATTAAAACCCCGAGTCTCTTTTTCTTATAGGCTAAATCTTCTCCTATAAAATTTTTAAACCTGTAGAATTTCTTTTTCTTTATGGGATAAGGCCTCATCCACTTTTTTAATAAATTCGTCAGTCACTTTTTGAACTTCGTCTGAGAGACGATGAGAATCATCTTCCGAAATATGACTATCTTTTTCCAGAGCTTTAATTTGGTCCATGCCATCTCGCCGGATATTACGAACGGCAACTCGTCCTTGTTCAGCATATTTGCCCGCCACTTTGACAAGCTCCTTGCGACGTTCTTCGCTGAGTTCGGGGAGGGGGACGCGGATGACAGCTCCTGCAAGAGAGGGATTAAGACCAAGTCCTGCATCTCGAATGGCTTTTTCAACAGCGGGAGCTAAAGCAGCATCCCATACTTGAACAGTTAAAAGCCGCGGCTCAGGGATGTTAATATTGCCAACCTGGTTGATATGCATCCGGCTTCCGTAAGCATCCACCGTAACTGATTCCAGAAGAGTAGGGGACGCTCGTCCTGTCCTTAGGCCTGAGAAATCCTTGTGAACAACATCAAATGCCGTTTCCATACGTTTTTTTAATTCTGAGACGATTTCCTGGGTCACGGGCACCTCTATATGTTTGATATGTCGATTATACTCATTTCTGGAGAAAGAAAAAAAATGTCTTCCTCTTTTTTATAATGGAAGAAAGATTACCTTCATTTTGCAAAAATCTCAAGATGAGGTTTGACGGGTCAAAAAAGAGAGGTAAGTCTACCGAATCACCGTAAAACGTCCTTTTCCTTGCAGAGCGTCAATGACACCATGAGGATTAAGGATAGAAAAAACCATAATGGGAATTTGACTCTCTCGGGCCAAAGCAATGGCGGCCGTATCCATTACCCTTAAATTTTCTGTCAGCACTTGTTGATAGGTGAGCTCAGGATAAAAGAGGGCGTCTTTGTGTTTCAGGGGGTCGGCACTATAAATACCATCCACTTTTGTAGCTTTCATGAGAACTTGGCAGTTAAGCTCGGAGGCTCTTAGCGCGGCTGCGGAATCAGTGGTAAAGTAAGGGTTTCCCGTGCCTGCAGCGCAAATAACAATGCGGCCCTTTTCCATGTGGTGAGCGGCTCTTCGGCGGATATAAGGTTCACAAATGGTTTGCATGGGGATTGCTGACATGACACGTGTATCAATTCCCAGTTGATCAAGCTTATTTTGTAAAGCTAATGCATTCATAATGGTTGCGAGCATTCCCATCTGATCAGAGGTTGTACGTTCAATCCCTTGCTCTTCGCCTTTCAGTCCTCGAAAGATATTTCCTCCTCCCACAACAATGGCTTGTTCGACACCCATTTCGTGGGTTTCTTTAATTTCGTTACAGATGCGTTCAATGGTGGGTGAATCAAGCCCATAAGGCTGATTTCCCATGAGAGCCTCGCCGGATAACTTTAACAAAACGCGTTTATAGAGAGGCTTTTTTGATGTATTCATGAGGATTTCTCCAATGGTGCAGGGTTCAGCGTAGCCGTGACGCAGTATTTTGGAGTGTGAGACGGGAATACTGAATCACGCTATACTGCTACACTGTCTCTAATTGAGCTGCAACTTCAGCAGCAAAGTCAGATTGGACCTTTTCAATGCCTTCGCCGAGAGCAAAACGAATAAAACCTGTAAGTTTAACGGGTTGACCAAGCTCTTTTTCAGCAGAGAGAACAATATCTTTTACTCGCGTTTTACCGTCCATGATAAAGACTTGTTCTTCAAGGACCACTTCTTCGTAAAATTTGCGAAGGCGACCTTCAATCATCTTATCTACAAACTCTGCAGGCTTTCCAGAGGCAAGGGCTTGCTCGCGGAAAATGGCTCGCTCCCGCTCAATTTCTGCAGGGTCCACGGCCTCAATGTTAAGCGCTATCGGGTGAGACGCGGCGATATGCATTGCAATTTGTTTGTCCACAGCTTCAAGCTTTTCTGGGGAGCCTGAAGATTCAAGGGCAGCAAGCACGCCGAGACGCCCCAATCCTGGTGCTGTTGCATTATGAATATAAGGAACAACAACCCCTTGGGGGACTTCAAGATAGCCCGCGCGCCGCAACATCATATTTTCCCCCACGGTTGCGATGAGTTGGGTGAGTTCCTCTTCAACCGTTTTTTGAGAATCCGGGTAAGTTGCCTTTTTCAAAGCCTCTACATCCCCTTTTACGGTCAATGCAAGTTCCGTCACTTTTCGAACAAAATTTTGAAATTGTTCACTGCGTCCTACAAAGTCCGTTTCACTATTGACTTCTACAATGGCTCCTCGCGATCCTTGACAAAAAACACCCACGAGTCCTTCGGCTGCTACCCGACCTGATTTTTTAGCCGCAGCTGCGAGCCCCTTCTTCCGAAGCCAATCAACTGCCGCTTCTAACTCTCCTTGCGTTTCGGTAAGAGCTTTTTTACAATCCATCATTCCTGCGCCTGTTTTCTCACGCAATTCTTTCACAAGGGTAGGGGAAATATCCGCCATCGCTGACTCCTCTTTAAGTTAATTTAAGCATTTTCTTGGACGACTTCTGAAGGACTTTCTTCCGAAACAATGACTTCATTTACAGCCTCAACCTCAGCGAAGGGTTCTTCTTCAATCTCAACAGTGACTTCTTCAGCTGCGCCTATATCAACGCCGGCTGTTTTCATTTCAGCTTGTAATCCATCTAACACGGATGCAGATACGAGAGCACAATAAAGCTCAATGGCTCTTTGAGAGTCATCATTTCCTGGGATAAGATAATCAATTCCATCAGGGTTAGAGTTGCTATCAACAATCGCTACAATGGGAATACCCAGTTTGTTGGCTTCTTTAATGGCAATGTCTTCTTTATTGGTATCGATGATAAAAAGAATACTGGGAACGCCTCCCATCTCCTTAATTCCCCCTAAAGAAAGTTCGAGTTTGTTTCGTTCTCTCTCAAGCGTCAAAAGCTCTTTTTTGGTAAACCCATGCACCCCTTCGTCGAATTGTTCTTGAAGTTCGCGTAAACGTTTAATGGATTGGGAAATGGTTTTCCAATTGGTTAACATCCCGCCAAGCCAACGATGGTTCACATAAAATTGACCGCACAGGGAAGCGGCTTCTTTAATTTTTTGAGAAGCTTGCCGTTTTGTTCCCACGAAAAGAACTCGGCCTCCACCGGCAACAACATCACGGATGGCTTGTAAGCCATGGTGTAAGAGAGGAACAGTTTGTTGCAAGTCAATGATGTGAATTCCCCCGCGAGATCCATACAAATAGGATTCCATTTTAGGATTCCAGCGACGGGTTTGGTGTCCAAAGTGAACGCCAGCTTCTAAAAGTTGACGCATGGTAAATGTAGGCATCATAATATAAGTTTCCTTTCTCCAGTTGAACCGCCGCAGAGGAAAGGGGCTTATCGAGCCACCGGAGCAATCGCTCTGCGTGAGGATTTTAGAGCCGTTACAAGTGACGACCCTGCTTATGGATTTATATACCCCTTCTTTAAGCTCAACAACAAGAAAAATATTTGGAATAAGCCAATTAAGCTTGACTCGTAGACAATGAGACTATTGTGCGCGTAAATTTTTTATAATATTATAAATTGTTTTTGAGATTTTGGAATACAACTTGAAAGACTTTTTACATGCGTATTTATATTAATCTATTATTCTTATCTTTAATGTTTTTACCCACTCTTTCTTTTAGTATGGAGCAGGATGAACCACAAAAAAAACATGGTAAAGTTACCCGTAGAAGAGGGCCTCCTTCAAGTAGTTGCCCGGGAAAAGAAGAAGGCCTTTACCTTGTCATAGGGAGTACTAGAAGTGGCGGGGCTCTCATTAATTATTGGGAATTAATTACAGGAAAAGAAACGGATTTTACCCATAGAAAAACTTTCAATGGAAAAGCTACTACCCTAAATATTTGTCCTTCCAAAATTAGAAGTCTGCCTCATATCCAAGCTGATGCCTTAATATATAATCCGGGGAGAAGAGGCCCCATCCATGCAGCATTTTTTGAATTATTTCCAAGCATAAAAGATGCTAGTATCACGCTTAATGCTGGCAACGCTGATGAGATAATTCTAACAAAACTAAGCTATATGCCACATGCTCTAAGCAATATTGGTAGGCATATGTGCCCAGGTGCTACTTTAGAAATTGAACACATTCCAAATATTGTAATGTTGTCTGTTTCATTTTACCTACAGTACGCTCCTCGTCTTAAGGGAAGTGATCCTTTTAATTTCTATTTATCTCCTCTTCATATAGAAGCATTAGGCTCCTTTAAATATGAAGGAAGCGAGCTGGAGGGTTATTGGGAGGCTACAAAAATGGCTTTAATGAAAGATGAGCAATGGGATCCTGGAACTAGTGATGCTGTTGAAAGACGAGAAGATGGACTTCAACGTTTAATCAACGAAGTAAGAGGAGACGTCTTTTCTCCAGAGGTTGCTACTGCAATGTTTAGGGCATACGGCTTTCCTTCAGATCTTGCTGCTGCAATGCCTAAGACATACGTGTTTTATCTAAAGACTGCTTCTGAAATGCTTAAGTCACTTCTTGCTATTGGTGGTATACCGGAGATAGAATTTGAAGCCCGTCTGGCAAAGGAAATTGCATACTTTAAAGAGCATAGATCAAAGATTAAATCTGAGAAATTTATAAATAGTTTATGTTCCACCATCGCTCAATACTCAGCAGTAGTTTTTTTACATAGGCCCCTTATTTTACAATACCTAAGAACGCATGGTTTTGAAGATGTCAAGCTGACCCAATATGATAAAAGTCCTTATAATAGGCGAAAAAATGTATGGATGTTTTCGGGCAGACGTAATGATAAACCTATAGGGAGCAGTGAATAATTCTTAAGTGGTTACTCATAGAACAACTCCCTTAAATTTGCTAAGAGCTAACACTGTTCAAATCAATGCAAAAAGATAAAAAATCCTCTCTTAAACAGGGGAGCTAACCTTCTGTTGCTTGCATAAATTTTAAAACTTTTCCTTCCTATGCTGATTTTTTATTCAGGTCCAGTTCGCAACTGTCCCATAATGAGAGAGCTCACTAGAGGAGGATTTGTATTGACTCGGCCTGGCCGAGAGGAGAGCAGTCCAGAAAAAACTTACATACTTTTATTATTCTGGTTATAGTGAAATTTATTTTCTGTAAATGGTAACTTTATGCAAAAACCACTTCTTGAGCATTTGATGGAGTTAAGGCGTCGATTAATCTACGCTCTACTTGCGCTCTGTGTTGGAATGGCAATGTGTTATCCCTTGGCTCCTTCTATTTTTCAATCTTTAACGATTCCTTTATGGCAAGCCATGGGAGAAGAGTCTGGACGTCGACTCATTTATACAGGACTCACGGAAGCTTTCCTCACCTATCTTAAAGTTGCTTTTGTGAGTGGCTTTATTTTGGCCTTTCCCGTTATTTTTTGGCAAGGGTGGCTTTTCGTAGGACCTGGACTTTATAATCATGAAAAAAAAGCGATTTGGCCTTTTCTGCTAATCAGCCCTTTTTTATTCTTGATGGGAGCAAGCCTTGCTTATTACATTGTGTGCCCTTTAGCATGGCAATTTTTTTTGAGCTTTGAAATGCCCCCTTCCCCTACCGGCCTTTCTCTTCAGTTGGAGGCTCGCATAAGCGAGTATCTTTCCCTCATTCTCAAGCTGATCATGGCCTTTGGTCTTTGTTTTCAATTGCCGCTTATTCTCCTAGGGCTTTTTAAAATAGGGCTTATCACTCTTGAAACCCTCGAGCGAAATCGCAAATATGCTTTTCTTATTATTGTCGTTATCGCAGCGATCATCACCCCCCCTGACATCATAAGTCCGTTAAGTTTAATCGTTCCTCTCTATGGCCTCTATGAAATTTCTATAGGTTTGGTAAGACTATCCTTGAAAAGGAAAGGATCACATCATGTTAGATATCAAGTGGATTCGTGAGAATCCAGAAGAATTTGATAAAGCTTTAAAAAATCGCGGACTTGAACCTGCTGCTCAACGGGTATTTACGCTTGATGAAGCTCGCCGCTCAGCTATCCAGGGGGTTCAAGAGAAGCAGAATCGACGCAACCTTATTGCCAAAGAAATTGGAGAGATCAAACGCAAAGGCGGGAACGCGGATGCCCTTATGACTGAGGCCAGTTCTCTACGCGAAAAACTTGTGGGAGAGGAAGAAGCCGTAAAAGTTGCGGAAGAAAAATTAAAGCAGGTTCTTGATTTTCTACCCAATACCCCCGCCCCTGATGTTCCCCTGGGATTGAACGAAGAGGACAATGTAGAAGTGCGCCTTTGGGGTGAAAAACCTGTCCTTTCTTTTACGCCCAAGCAACACTTTGAAATTGGAGAAGCGATGGGCCTCATGAATTTTGAGGAAGGAGCCAAACTCTCAGGATCTCGTTTTGTTGTCTTGAAGGGAGAACTCGCCCGTCTCGAACGGGCTCTGGGGTCATTTATGCTCGATGTTCATACCCGTGACTATGGATATTTAGAAGTTTCTCCTCCCTATATTGTTCGGACTCAAGCCATGTATGGAGCAGGGCAACTCCCTAAATTTGCGGAAGATGCCTTTGTCACGACAAATGATTATTGGCTTATTCCAACGGCGGAAGTCCCTTTAACGAATTTAGTCGCCCAAGAAATTTTAGAACGGGATCAATTTCCTTTGCGATTTGTAGCCTACACTCCCTGTTTTCGTTCTGAAGCGGGTTCTGCGGGGAAGGACACCCGAGGGATGATCCGACAACATCAATTTCATAAAGTTGAGCTTGTAAGTATAGTCACACCAGAAACTTCCGAAGCTGAGCATCAGCGCATGTTGGGGGCCGCTCAATCTATCCTTGAGCGCCTTAAAATTCATTACCGAACAATTGTTCTTTGTACGGGGGATATGGGGACTTGTCCCCAAAAAACATATGACATTGAAGTTTGGCTTCCTGGGCAAGACGCTTATCGAGAAATCTCGAGCTGCTCGAATTTTGGAGACTATCAAGCGCGTCGTATGAATACGCGTTTTCGAGATGAAGAAAAGAAAACCCGTTTTGTTCACACTCTCAATGGTTCAGGGCTTGCAGTCGGCCGGACACTTGTGGCAATTTTAGAAAATTATCAACAGGAGGATGGGGCTGTTCTCATCCCCGAGGTCTTAAGGCCTTATATGGGGGGCGAGTCTCTCCTTAAAGTTCAAAAGGTGAAGGTATGAAAAATTTAATGTTTGGTC
The DNA here is from genome assembly GCA_041690915.1 of Alphaproteobacteria bacterium. Classification (GTDB taxonomy): domain Bacteria; phylum Pseudomonadota; class Alphaproteobacteria; order UBA9655; family UBA9655; genus UBA9655. The sequence continues at coordinate 9,419 of JBEPVR010000025.1, read as the reverse complement.
GGTTGTTAGGAAAAAATTCTGGCTTGGTTCGCTCCGCTCGCAATGATGTCCCCTTTCTGTCCTCGCGAGTCCCCGTAGGGAGCGTAGCGATCCAGAACTTAAGTTCATTGAGAGCACTCCAGATCTTTATTTTAGGATATTCCCTTGTTGCCGGACAAGCCCTATTTGCAGCAGGCCCCTCCAAGCAAGTTGTTGTTGGACCTGAAGACACCGTTTATGGGATAGCCTATAACAACGGTATTCCAACGCGTTCTCTGATTGCTGCCAATAATCTAAAACCACCTTATGTCCTTAATCCCGGTCAAGTGCTTATTATTCCTTCCTTCAACGAACATATCGTGGGTGAGGGGGAAACTCTCCAAGCTGTTGCTGAAGAATATGGTGTGAATGTTGATGTTCTTGCCCAAGAAAACAATATTCAATCTCCTTCTTCTGTGACATCCGGAACGTCTCTTATGATCCCACCGCGTGACACTGAATCCCTTGCGGAAGCCTTAAAACCACCTTCTCAGGAAATTTTAACATCCTCTCTGGCACCGCTGCCTCTCATAAAATCATCACCCCCTCGTGAGGGCTCTAACACTCTTGCGCCTCTTGCAAGTTCAAATGCTGTTCTTCCCGATGATCTCGCAGCAGAATTAGCTCGAGAAAAGGGTTCTCCAGTTGAGAAAGAAAAAGTTGATTCTTCTTCCAAGCCCCTGCTTATGGGTAACTTAGCGCAAAAGAAGGGGGGAGCCCCCATAGGATCTTCTCAAGGTTCTGAAGAAAGTGTAAAAGAACACCAAACTCCTAAGAAAGAAGTCAAAAAACAAGAACCAAAAGAAGAGAAAATACCTGAGAAAAAAGAAGCAAAAAAAGAAGATAAAAAGAAAGAAGCTGAAGTTAAAGACGTTAATTTTATCTGGCCTGTGGAAGGAAAGGTGATTAGTAAGTTTAGTCCAGGGGGGGAAAATGATGGCATCAATATTAAAATCCCGGCAGGCACTCTTGTCAAAGCCTCCGCCGATGGCACCGTCATCTACGCGGGAGATGGCCTGAAAAATTTTGGAAATCTTATCCTCCTTAAGCACAAGGACGGATGGGTAACGGCTTATGGTCATAATACAGATCTTCTTGTTCAAAAGGGAGATAAAGTTAAGCAAGGTCAAGAGATCGCCCACTCGGGAAAAATAGGTGATGTAGGAGAGCCACAGTTGCACTTTGAAATCAGAAAAGTAAAACAACCTGTTGATCCTTTGACCAAACTTAAGTCATAAAGATAAGAAAGAATTAAACCCTAACAAAAGAGGATTCTATGACTACTCCAGCACATGCACAAGCTGCTCTCGGCGGCATCGGTGGATTTGACTTTATGTCGTTACTCCCCCTTGTCTTAATTTTTGGTGTTTTCTATTTGTTCTTGATTCGTCCTCAGCAAAAGAAAGCCCAACAGCAAAAAGATCTCCTCTCCTCTTTACGACGGGGGGATAGGATTATCACGAATGGGGGCATCATTGGCATCATTACGAAGGTTATTAACGACCAAGAACTCCAAGTTGAAATTGCCGACGGAGTCCGTGTTCGGGTTGCACGTGCCATGGTTTCCACCCTCCTCTCAAAGACAGAGCCGGCGCCAGAAATAGACGAGGAAAAAAAACCTTCTGAGCATAAGAAGCTTAAGACCAAACCAACGTTGAAAAGCACTCCTCAACGTAAGAAAAAATCCTCTTAAATAAGCGGTTGGACTGACGTCATGATTCACATACCCTTATGGAAGACAATTTTAACCGTGGCTGTGTGCCTTTTAGGAATTGTATTCGTCAGCCCCAACTTTCTCACAAAAGAACAACTCGAAAGTCTTCCGAGTTGGCTTCCTAAGCACCAAGTCGTTTTAGGCCTTGATTTACAAGGGGGGGCTCACTTGTTGCTTGAGGTTGATGTGGAGACTGTTGTCCATGAGCAAATGAACAACTTAGCGGATGCAGCCCGTGCAGTCCTTCGTAAAGAACGAATGGGGTATGTGGGGCTTTCTGCTAAAAAAGATTTTGTCATTTTAACTTTGCGTAATCCTATGGATTTGGAAAAAGCAAGGACTCTTCTCAAAAAAACAGATCCAGACATAGAAGTGACATCAACTCCTGAAGGACAACTGACTTTACGTCTCAGTCAAACGGCAATGAATGAGAGAAAAAAATCCGCTCTTGCCCAATCTATTGAAATCGTTCGTCGACGTGTTGATGAAATGGGGACGGCCGAGCCTTTTATCCAACGCCAAGGAGAGGATCGTATCCTGGTTCAACTCCCGGGCCTGAAAGATCCCACCCGCATTAAAAATCTTTTAGGAAAAACAGCAAAACTGCAGTTTCGTTTTGTGGATACTTCAGTAGAAGCAACCCCAGGAAAAAACATTCCGGGTGTTGATATTCTTCCCGAAGAGCGTCAGGGCCAAAACATTTATTATGCCGTTAATAAGCAAGTTATTGTCACAGGCGAGAATCTGGTTAATGCCCAACCTGGATTTGATCAGTATAATCGGCCTGATGTGACCTTTAAATTTGATTCTTTCGGGGCTAAGAAATTTGGCGACGCGACAAGAAACAATGTGGGCAAGATTTTTGCAATTGTTTTGGACGGTAAAGTAATTAGTGCTCCCCGCATTGAGACGCCTATCTTGGGTGGAGATGGTTCAATTACGGGTAGCTTTACAGTCCAAGAAGCTCAAGATTTAGCTCTTCTGATGCGCGCAGGCGCGCTTCCAGCTCCCCTTAAAGTTCTTGAAGAACGCACCGTAGGGCCAAGTCTTGGAGCTGATTCTATTGCGTCAGGAGAACGCGCCACCATTATTGGCGTTCTTCTCGTTGTTGCCTTTATGTTTATTGCCTATTCATTCTTTGGTGGGATTGCTAATATCGCTGTCATTTTCAACCTCATTCTTCTTTTTGCAGCGCTCTCGGTGACACAAGCCACTCTCACTCTCCCTGGAATTGCAGGTATTGCTCTGACCATAGGAATGGCTGTGGATGCTAACGTTCTCATTAACGAACGCATCAAAGAAGAATTGCGCCATGGGCGAAAAATGCTGAGTGCGATTGATGCGGGATACAACCGAGCCATGACAACGATTATCGATTCTAACCTTACCACCCTCATCGGCGTAGGGATTTTATATTATTTTGGAAGCGGCCCTACGCGCGGCTTTGCCGTAACTACCTCACTTGGAATTATTATTTCTATGTTTACTGCCATTTCCCTTACCAAACAAATTGTGGCCTGGTGGATTCGGTGGAAACGTCCCACCCGACTTCCAATTTAAAGAAAGGTTTCCCATGGGATTACAGCTTATTCCTTATGATACAAACTATAATTTTGTTGCTAAAAAGAACATTATTTTTAGCATTCTGATCGCAATTGGTGTCATATGCTTGAGTTCTGTCTTTATTATCGGTTTTAACTATGGCATCGATTTCAAAGGGGGTTTGTTATTAGAAGTCCGTACGAAAGAAGCGGCAGACGTCTCCAAATTGCGTTCAGACCTCAGTGGTATAGTTCAAGGGGAAGTAACCCTCCAAGAATTTGGCGCTCCCAATGATATTTTGATTCGTGCGGAACGCCAGCCGGGGGGAGAGGAAGCGCAGCTTTTAGCTCTTAGTAAAATTAAAGAAAAACTTGGGTCAGGTGTTGAATACCGACAAGTTGTAACCGTAGGCCCAAAGGTGAGTGAAGACCTGGTCCGTAATGGCATTTATGCCGTGATTTGGGCTTTGGTTGCTATGCTTGTTTACATCTGGTTTCGTTTTGAATGGCAGTTTGGAGTGTGTTCTCTTATCACTCTTGCTCATGATGCCCTGATTGTGCTGGGTCTTTTCTCAATCTTCCAACTTGAGTTTAACGAAACAGCCATCATTGCTATTCTGATTACGATCACCTATTCGATTAACGATACGGTGGTGATTTATGACCGAATTCGGGAGAATTTACGAAAATTTAAAAAAATGCCTATGAGAGATCTTATTAATCGCAGCATTAATGAAACTCTCTCTCGCACAATTCTAACATCTACCACAACCCTTTTATCACTTCTGGGTCTTTATTTATTCGGTGGGCCGGTCATTGCCGCTTTTAGCCTTCCCATTCTTGTGGGGATTGCAGCTGGAACAGTTTCATCTATTACAGTCTCTGCCCCTCTTCTCCTCCATATGCACTTGCGACAAGACGAGATAGTGGAGACAACTCGGCAATAATCTTAATTTGTACGGATTGTCGCTTGAACATGAGTCACAAAGGGATTTGGCAAAACGAAAGCAAGGGCTAGCGGGATAACTTGGCTTTGAGCTGTAACAGTTACGTACGTGCCAGGTGTACTCCCATCTGCACACGTATTTGTGCACACCAGGTTTGTTCCATTGAGACATTGACAGAATTGTGTGGCTGTAACTGTCAAAGGAGTAAGATTAGTTGTTGAGTTTTGCATCGCTGTTTGAACAGCTACAGGAGATGATGAAACTCCAAAAGCATAAAGCATACCCGCACTTGCAACAGAATTGAGTTGGTTTTGATTAGCAAGAATCAGGCCGAAATTTAATACGCCTGAAAGAATTAGAAAAACCAAGGGCAGGACAAGCGCAAATTCAATGGCAGCATTTCCTTTTGAACTTCTTATAAAACCATATTTTAAATTCATGAAATTATCTTCCTTTATTCAACAAGGGCCCGCATCGCCGCCGAGGCACTCTGTGGGCTACAGGCGGTCGTTACAGATGCATTTCCTTTAATGGTCATACTCTTCGAGATGAGTTGAAGACAAGAAATTCCTGCAGTATTCGAATTTCCTGTAAATGTAATATCGCCAGAGGGAAAATACAGAGCTCCATTGACAAGAAAATTTGTTCCCCCCGCAAATGAGATGGAGGAGCTTGGGGCGTTCCTATCTTCATACATTGCAATACCCTTCAAGGACCCACTTGAAGGAGCTGTTAAATTAAGTGTATTTCCTCCCGAAATGTCAATATCAGGATAATTCGTTCCCGTTGAACTTGTAAGAATAATTGTTACATTAGTGCCATTAAGGGTAGCGCCTCCGTGCAAGCTAAAGCTACCACGGTCAATAATATAAGTCCCAGGAGTCATCGTAATCGTTTTTCCATTCACTGAAAAACCTCCACAAAAAACGCCGGGGCTGATTGTCGTTGGTGTGCCTGAATAATTATTGGTGTTACATCCCGAGTAAGAAGGGACTTGCAGGTTAGCATAGGGATCCACCAGGGCAGGAGAATTGGGAAAATTACCCCCTGGAGCGATAACCGTAGCCGTAATTGATCCGAGAGCGCTTACTTTATTTGCTGTTATTAAAGAAGTTCCCCCTCCTGAAATACCGCTATTAGAATATACGCTACAATTGGGTGCCAGGATATTTGAGGTTCCGCCCATTTTTATACCATTTGCTCCTAAAGTTAGAAAACAATTATTATCGGGAGGGCCTGACATTCCCACAGCCCTGACAGTAATTGTTGGGGCTATGGGAAGAAAAATACCAGAAAGATAAAGTTTAGCGGGAGTAGTAAGGATGACCTCCACGGCATTTTGGTTTGCTGTATTTGGACCCGATTGAGGAGGATTATTGATCGCAACAATCGTGCAGTTATTAGCAACTGTACACCCATTGAGAACGATATCATGGGTGACGTAAGCATTGATGGAGCTCTTTCCCGTTTTTGTTAAAGCAATAGCTCCCCCTGCAGCTCCTGCATCAGCAGTCAGTTGAAGTTGGCGCTTTTGATTATACCATATTCCAACGTCAATAGCCAAAGCCGCAAACCCAACGCACACTACAAGAAGAAGACCTGTAATAATAGCAACAGCACTTTCGTCTTCATTCAAGAGTTCAGTAAATCTTTTTATAAATGTGAACTCCTTAAAAATCATTGAGTGGGATTCCCTATGGATTATTATTAAATTTATTTCTCTAATTTATTATACAATAAAATTGATTTATTTGCAAAATTTTATGATTCATTAACTCTATTTTAAAATTTCATTAAACATTTTTTAGAACGTTATCATCGCTTGAAAGAGGCATATAAAGTTTCTTTTTCCTTAAGAATTTTACAACTCCTTGCATTTAATTGTTATGTCTTTTAGATAATGTAAGGCAAAGCTTGCGAAAACTGATTGTAGATGATGATATGCACTTCTCCCTTTCTCCTCATATCTTTGTAGTCTGGCTACAACAACAGCCATCCGAGGCATTAACGTTGGTATTACTTGTAAGTTGTGGCCTCATCATCCTTTTCATGATGCGTCTTTATGGGGCTGTGGGGTTGATGGTTTATAGCTCACTTGCCGTGGTTGTGGCTAACCTTCAGGTCCAAAAAGCAACTGTTTTTCACTTTTTTCACGAGCCCATAGCCCTTGGAACCGTTGTGTTTTCCTCCATTTTTTTTGTGAGTAGTATCTTGACTGAATATTATGGAAAAGCTCAAGCCCGAAAAGCCGTATGGCTCAGTTTTACAGGTATGATTGTAGTATCCTTTTTTATGTTACTTACGATTGGCTTTAAACCCGCAAGCGGCTTTTATGAAACTCATAAGGCTATGTGCATGTTGTTCTTCCCTGCCCCAGGATTGATTGCAGCCAGCCTGATTGCTTATGCGGTGGGGCAGTTCAATGACATTTGGATCTTTGCGACTCTCTCTCGTTTTACGGCGGGAAGGTTTTTATGGTTCAGATCTTTTATAGCGACTCTGATTGGCGCTTTTTTAGATAATTTGATTTTTAGTATCTTAGCCTGGATGGTTTTTGCACCTCACCCCTTGCCGTGGGGGACAGTTCTCTTTACGTATGTCTTAGGAACTTACATTTTGAGGGTATTTATAGCTCTCCTAGGTATCCCTTTTGTGTATTTAGCACGACTCATGGTGAGGTAATGGAGACTCCAAATTTTACATTTAACACTACATTTCAATCCCTTGGGTCAAAAGCACGCCTGGGGAGGCTCTCAACTCCCCATGGGATTGTGGAAACCCCAGCCTTTATCTTTTGTGCGACAAAAGCAGCAATTAAAGGGGCAACCCCTCAAAATATGCGCCAAGAAAACACTCAAATTATACTCGCCAATACCTATCACTTAATGTTGCAGCCCGGGTCTGAGATTGTAGCTCGGATGGGAGGGCTCCATCAGTTTATGGGCTGGGATGGCCCTATGTTGACGGATTCAGGAGGGTTTCAAATCTTTAGTCTTGGACATGGCTCCATTGCTGAAGAAGTGAAAGGACGGCGCCACTCTTCTCGACCCAAGAGCCTTTTAAAAATTAATGAGGAAGGAGCAACCTTTAAATCCTACATTGATGGGAAGAGGCATATTTTAACTCCTGAAAAATCCATCCAGGTTCAGCGGGGCTTGGGAGCAGATCTTATTGTTGTTCTCGATGAGTGTACCCCTTTTCACGTGGATAAATCGTATACGGAACGATCCATGCACATGAGCCACCGATGGGCCGAGAGGAGCCTTAAAGAATTTCAAAAAGGTCCTTCTGGCGTGCAAGCCCTGTATGGCATTACTCAAGGGGGAGTTTACCCGGACTTACGAAAGGCCAGCGCAGACTTTGTAAATAGCCTTCCCTTCTTTGGTCATGCGGTAGGAGGATCCTTAGGGGCCAATAAAACTCAAATGGCGGAAGTTGTAGAAATGGCTATGGAGCCCTTAAACCCCGCACGTCCTGTCCATCTACTGGGGATTGGTGGTATTAGCGATATATTCTATGGCGTGCAGCAAGGCATTGATACCTTTGACTGTGTTCATCCCACCCGTCTTGCTCGCCATGGGGGCGCATTGGTTCCTTTATCCGTATGGGAGAACATGAGCGAAGATCCGCGAGGGCGAGAACATATGAATCTTCGTAACGCTCGTTTTCGTGACGATTCCCGTCCTATTGATGAAACTTGCGGGTGTCAAACATGCCAAACCCTGTCCCGAGGTTATCTTCATCATCTTCTTAAAGCAGGAGAATTTTTGGCTATGCACGCCTTGACGATTCATAACGTCCATTTTATGAATCGGCTTCTCTCTCGTATTCGTCAGGCGATTGCTCTAAAATGCCTTGAGGAGGAAAAAAAGAAGTGGATTGCTTAAGAAATTATTAACCTATAAGTTGAAATAATAACAAAAAGTAAGAGAGTGGGGGAGAAACTCAATGAAAAAAATATGTATGACGCTACTGTTCCTTTTAATGATGAGTGTCCAACAAGGGAGAGCGCGTGAAGATCTGCCTTTGCCCAAATCGGAGTGTCAAAAACTCCTTGAAAGCTGTCGGCCCGCTTCCCTTAATTTAGCGACTTCAGAATCAACTTCAAAAGATTCCCTTTGTAGAAGGTGTCAGGAGAAGTGTAATAAAAACGCTCTACAGGTTTGTGCAAAAGAAGCCAAAGCCAATCCTAAAGAAAATGCGAATTTCGAAAGTATAAAAGTGCATTATTTACATTGCAAAAATGTGTGCCGAACGCCTTCTTGAAAAGAGGAGTGAAAGTGTTACAAGGATTATTTCTTTAGCGCCCTCGACCACATCTTACTCACAGTTTATTATCCCCGAGAAACTTCATGAGGTCACGATTTCTCATGACAAAAAACAGTGCAATAATCATCATGAGAATAAAGATAGCGATAATAATTCCGATATTTTTAAATGTTCCCACGTAATAATAGCCAGCGATCTGAAGACATAGGCCTGAAAAGATAAGACGTCCTCCTTGAAGAATGGCGGAGACGCGCCCCTTTACTTGTGGCATGATGTTCAGACAGAGGGGCTGAAGTATCGTACTTGGGATAATTCCACCTATAATAAAAGGAAGAAAGGCGAGCGTAATAAGCAGGGGATTAGAGCTATCCAGGAAAGTAACCAAAGCAATACTTATTAACCCGGCGATGAAGATTAGAGCTGAAACGTATAGCAGTTTCTTGTGGTCATATCGGCCAACGATCAAACCGAAGAATAGGCTCCCGAACCCAAATACAAAGGCCAACACTCCCTGATAACAACCAAAGCGAGCGAGGCTCACGCCTAAATCCTCCATATAGAGTATAGGAGACATCCCCACAAACACCCAATAAGGCACAAAGCCAAAAACAAAAAATGTTATCAAAAGTACCAGAGGATTTGATTGGAATATAGGGACATATCCACGCAACGAGAGGGTTTCCTTATGCTCGGGTAATTTATGGGTAGGAATAAAAAACACAGTCATTAGAGCCGTCATCAGTCCTAAAAGAAGAAGCGTCATAAAATTTTACCACGCCAATGGAAATACAGGGTGATATAGCTTCCAAGAACGGGCGCAATACCAGCTGCAGCATTCATTACCCCATTCAGTATACCAAATAAGGACTGCTGTTTCTATAATGACCCCCGGAATTTGGACAGGTAGGTAAGGTATGTTATTTCTCCTAA
>JBEPVR010000024.1:0-19594 GCA_041690915.1 Alphaproteobacteria bacterium | reverse complement strand
CTTTGGGGCGTAGCCAAGTGGTAAGGCAGCGGTTTTTGGTACCGCCATCCGTAGGTTCGAATCCTACCGCCCCAGCCATAGTCACTGTTGATAAAAATCCTTAAAGTAAAAACTTGGCACCACCAAAACCTCTGGGCTAAGAAGGAAAGCTTAACACTACTGCTTCTTTTAACAGATGGTCTCTTCCCTGAAACGGGGAAAGGGCTTTGAAAGCTTCTTGAAGAGAATCCTCTATTTTTTCACGCAGCCGTAAGGGATCTAACAAGGTTAAGAATGTAAACTTTTCAACATCTTGTCCACAGGGTTTACCAATAGTTTCCTCATCGCCGAAGCCGTCCAACCAGTCATCTCTCATTTGAAAGGCTTCGCCAAAAAAAAGACCGAATGATTTCAAAGCTTCCCTTTCATGAGGCGAAGCCTTCCCTAAAATGCCACCTGCTTCTGCCGCAAAACCAAACAACACACCTGTTTTCAAACGTTGTTGTTCAAGAAGATCTTCGATGGTTGAGCGGGGCTCTTCTTGTCCTAAATCCATCATTTGCCCAGCCACAAGCCCTTGCGATCCTGTCACTTGCCCTAGCTCCTTTATCAACTCCAGGCGCACCTCCGGAGAAACGGTCAAGTACGCAAGCGTTTGAAAAGAAAGAGGGATAAGAGCGTCCCCTACGAGAGTTGCTGTCGCTTCTCCAAAAATCTTATGACAGCTTGGCTTTCCTCGTCGCATATCTGCGTTATCCATACAAGGGAGGTCGTCATGAACTAACGAATAGGCATGAATAAGTTCAATAACAGCAGCAGTTTGGAGAGCTTCTTGGGGGGCAATATCAAAAAGTTGAGAAGAAGCCCATGTAAAATAGGCTCGAAGACGTTTACCACCTCCCAGAACGCTATACCGCATCGCTTGGTGGAGGTACGTTGTAGGGGGAGGCAGAAGTTGATCTAAAACATTTTCCACGTCTTGAGCCACGGCTTGAAGACGTTGACTACAAGAATTATTCTTCAAGGGAAGTGGATTTTGTTGTAAGCGTACCATCTGTTCCTACGACGATGTGCTCTACCCGCAGACGCGCGTCTTTGAGTTTTTTTTCACAATGGGCTCTTAAGCTTGCTCCTCTTTCATAAGCGTTCATTGCTTCTTCGAGGCTTGTTTTGCCTTCCTCAAGGCGGCGCACAATCGTTTCAAGCTCCCTTAAGGCGTCTTCAAAGCTCATGGTCTCAAGAGAGTTCATAAAATCTCCTAACGTGTGGGAACAGGGTGTTCCCCTTTATAATCATAAAATCCGCGCTCTGTTTTACGTCCAAGCCATCCTGCTTCAACGTACTTTATGAGAAGAGGGCAAGGTTTGTATTTACTTTCCCCTCGGTTTTCATACATCATATTCATGATAAAAGCACAGGTATCAAGACCTATCAAGTCCGCAAGTTCTAGAGGGCCCATAGGGTGATTTGTACCTAACCGCATCCCTTTGTCAATGGCTTCTACAGTTCCAACCCCTTCAAAAAGGGCATACACAGCTTCATTAATCATGGGCATCAAAATACGATTCACGATAAATCCAGGATAATCTTCGGATACAGCCGATTGCTTGCCAAGCCGCTTGACAACGTCTTGAATGGAATTGAATGTCGTATTCGATGTTGCAATTCCTCGAATCAATTCAACAAGCTCCATAACAGGCACAGGATTCATAAAGTGCACGCCCATGAACTTATCCGGACGGTCTGTTGCTCCTCCCAGGGCTGTAATGGAGATAGATGATGTATTGGTGGCAAGAAAGCATTGAGGAGAAAGAAGAGGTGTCAGTTTCTTAAAAATAGATTTTTTAATGTCTTCATTTTCAGTAACAGCTTCAATCACCAAATCACATTTTTTAAATCCTTCGAGCCCAACAAACGTATGAAGCCGTTTCAAAGCCTCCTCTTTTTCTTGAACAGAGAGCTTGTTGCGAGCGACTTGCCTCTCCATGTTGTGGTCAATAGAAGAAAGGCCTTTCTGAAGGGCTTCTTTTGAAATATCACTTAAAAAGACATTATAACCTGCTAAAACGCACACATGGGCAATGCCACTTCCCATTTGACCTGCACCTACGATGCCAATGTTTTCAATCATATGACTCCCTATCGTAAAAATCTTTAAATTTTGTATTTTTCTTGAATGCATGCGTAGACTGCTTGCATAGCAGGATAATAGCTTTTGATTCTATAATAAATTTCAGAGGCTATTTCTCTTTTATAAGTATGGGACGTTAAATTACGGTCTTTAATCATCGTAATCCATAAAGCTTCATCGTTAATAAACTTAAGTTCAAAAGCTTTTTCAAGGACGCTTCGAGGAGACGCCACATCGTAATCTTCATATATGCATATTTTTTTAAGTGTTTTCCAAAAAAGTTCTACACAAAATTCAAAACGTTTTATTGTTGCTTCTCTTACATAAGGGTTTTCTGTTTCAGATTGCTTTACCGCGTCCTGTGACTGCTCAAGAGCTTCCCCCAAATCTAGAAAAGACTCATACCACGGATAATTGTTTGGCTTTCTTTCAAACAAAACAACTTTATCATTGAGGATATTTTTTCTGATCCGATCAGTTTCATCAAGAATATCAAAGCGAATAACATCAATGTGAAAAAGCGTATCTGCGTTATCAATGATCTCTTGAACCTTAGACCAATCTTCACTCGTTGCGTGGGGACAAAGAATCGCAAGGTCGATGTCAGAACGCGCCCGATCGTTTTCTCTTGCTCTCGATCCATAAAGCCAAATCGCTTCCAGAAAGGGAAGATTTCTGAGTTCATAATAAAAATCATGTTGCTTAATATTCATTGTAGGGACTCTATCTCATTCTCTTTTATTCCTCAAGGTGCCCTTTTATTTTTGCTATCAGCTCCGGCAAAATTGTAAAAAGATCCCCTACGAGGCCATAGTCTGCCACTTGAAAAATAGGAGCTTCAGGATCCTTGTTGATTGCAACAATAACTTTGCTGTCTTTCATGCCCGCAAGGTGCTGGATAGCGCCCGAAATTCCGACAGCAATATAAAGATCTGGCGCAACGACTTTTCCTGTTTGTCCCACTTGATAATCATTAGATACAAAACCAGCATCAACCGCCGCCCTGGAAGCTCCAATAGCGGCTCCCAATTTATCGGCTAAAGCTTCAAGAAGAGAAAAGTTATTTTTATTTTGTAACCCTCGTCCTCCCGCAACAACAATGGATGCGGCTATTAATTCCGGTCTTTCCGAGAGGCTTTCTTCCATTTTGATAAAAGTGGGTTGAGGAACGGATGATTCCTTAAAAGGATAAGATTCAATAGGGGCATATAGGGAGCCTCTCTGTGCTTTTTCAAAAGCCGTAGGACGAATCGTCATAATCTTAATAACATCTTCTGAGGTAACAGTTGCTAAGGCATTTCCTGCATAAATGGGCCTTACAAAAGTTTTTTCATCCTGAATTGCAATAACGTCAGATATTTGGGCCACATCTAATAACGCCGCAAGTCGAGGAAGAAGATTTTTCCCAAAAGTTGTCGCAGGCGCGAGGATAAATTCATATCCTTTTGCCAGTTCTAAAAGCGTATCTGTCACGCCTTCAGCCACGATATGTTGGAGGGAGGAATTATCGATACTCCACACTTTTGCAACGCTTTCGTAGGACGCAGCCTCTTTTGCAACTTGTTGACATTCGTTCCCCATAATTACGATGTGAAGGGGAGTTGAAAACGCTTTTGCAGCCGTAAGTGTCGCGAGAGTGGTTTGTGTCAAAGTCTTTTGATCATGTTCAGCAATGAGAAGAAGGGGCATTAGATCACCTTGGCTTCATGAGTGAGTTTATCCAAAAGCTCGTCAACATCTTTGACTTTAATCCCTGGTTTTCGAGGAGGAGGAACGTCAATATGAAGCATTTTAAGGTGGGGTGTTAAATCAACGCCTAAGGTTTCCGCCCTTAAAACTTCAAGAGGTTTTTGTTTGGCTTTCATAATATTTGGCAGCGTTGCGTATCGAGGTTCATTGAGACGCAAATCGGTCGTCAGAATGGCAGGCAAGGGCATTTGGAGGGTTTCGAGCCCGCCATCCACTTCACGGACAACCTCAATATCTTGTCCTTTAACTTCCAGCCGAGAAATGAAGGTTCCTTGTGGCCACTTGAGAAGAGCAGAAAGCATTTGACCTGTCTGATTAAAATCATCATCAATAGCCTGTTTTCCTAATATGACAAGCTGAGGTAATTCACGCTCGATAAGAACTTTTAAAGTTTTGGCAACCCCTAAAGGTTGGGTTTCAAAAGATGTTTCCACATGAATAGCTCGATCTGCCCCCAAAGCTAAAGCCGTTCTTAAGGGGTCTTGGCAAGCTTTTTCTCCAATAGAAACGACAACTATTTCTGAGGCGATCCCTTTTTCCTTAAGACGTACCGCCTCTTCAACGGCAATTTCGTCGAAGGGGTTGAGAGACATTTTGACACCCGCAAGATCTATACCAGATCCATCTGCTTTGACCCGCACCTTAACGCTATAGTCCACTACTCGCTTAATGGCGACGAGGATTTTCATAAAACGCTCCTCTCTTCGAAATCGTTTATGATATGAGTTTAGATTATTGAAGTTGAAAAAATGTTAATGATATAATCGTGATGGTATTTTTGCTTCATAAGGGAGCTTAAGGAATTGAACTCTTTATCGATTGGCCCCTGGAACCCACAGGACATCTCCCTCTTTCTGATGATTGTCATATCGGGCAAGCACAAAAAGAAAATCAGAAAGTCTATTAAGGTACTGAATAATAATTTCATTAGTGGGTTCTACGCCTTGTAATAAACACACCGTTCTTTCAGCTCTTCGTACAATCGTTCGTGCTTGATGAAGAAATGCGGATAAAGGCGATCCTCCAGGCAAAACGAAAGACGCGAGCGGGGGGAGGGGCTTATTATACTGATCTATTTTTTCTTCTAAAAAAATGACCTGATGAGGATGAAGGCGAAGTTTTTCTCTTGGGGTTTTATCTTCTGGTACACACAAATCAGCGCCAACATCAAAAAGGTCATTCTGAATATGAAACAAAAGCCGATCAATTTCTTCTACTGCATAAAGGCGCGCAACCCCAAGAGAAGCATTGGCTTCATCCACATCCCCAATCGCTGCAATACGAACTCCGGACTTTAATACCCGCTTTCTTGTTCCCAGGGACGTTTTCCCTTTATCGCCTCCCTTGGTATAAATGCGTGTTAAAAGAACCATTTACTTCATTTTTAAAAAAAGAAGGAGTGAAAAAATTACAACGGCTAGAGCTTGGAAGAGAATTCTTAAGTGCATCATTTTGTTGCTGCGCTCACCAGCTCTTTTTCCATCTTTAGACATATTAAAAAGTCCTAGGGTTAAGACTCCTAACGTTGCAATCATCGCCCCCACAAGCAAAACTTTTAGAACCAGTTGAACGGTCATACTTTGTATTTTTTAAACAGCTCATTGATATCCTCCGCAGTACAAAGGCCTATATGAACAGGACTCACCGGCTTGATCTCAGTGATGTTTTTATGAGTTTTTGACCGAATTGCCTGAATGGTGTTTTTAGTTGTTCCCAAAGTGCGAATAATATCTGCATCACTAATCTCGGGAATTTCCTTTAAAATCCAAGCGATCCCATTTGGTTTTGCTTGACGGAGAGCCACCGGTGTATATTTTGCTCTCTTCCGAATTTTTCCTTCATGGATATTCGTTTTTAATTGAAGTCTTGCTGTAGAGTCAGCTTGACAACGTTCAATTTCATCCAAACTGAGTTGTCCAGAGGTAATAGGATCGTGACCCACCATTCCTATAACAATTTCCCCATCGGCAATAGCTTGCACCTCGAGAGGATGCAAATTACAAAAATCACCAATTTGTTCAAAGGTTAGTGTTGTATTATCAATAAGCCAAACAGCAGTGGCTTTGGGCATGAGGGGTGCAGTCATTGGGCTCCCACCTTTCTCTAAAATTCATTGTTACGGGGTTTCAAAACTCAGAAGTCAGAAGGCGTTTCCTCATAAAGCTGTGCTTTATGATTCAAAGCCGCTCTGATTCCTGATTTTTGAACGTTGTTATTCAATCATAGGTTCGTCGTTTCTCAAATAAGATTTTTTAAAATTCTCATCTCCAAAGCAAATTCCAAGTCCTCGAGCTGTTTTAACAAGAGAGCCATTCATATCGACCGCTTGATAACCTGCAATAGCTTGTTGGATAGGAACATCCACAACGTGACGGTTTTGCCAAGCAACCATACGGTCAAATTTCCCTTGAGCAATCAGATCTACAGCATGAACACCAAAGACAGATGCTAAAACGCGATCTTGAGCGGCAGGCTGCCCCCCCCTTTGTACATGTCCAAGAACCGTAAATCGAGTTTCTGCGCCAGTTAGTTCTGTGACGCGATTGGCAATATAATGGGAAATGCCTCCATAACGGCTTCTCCCATCTAAATCAATAATTTTAGCTTTCTCGCCTGTTTCCGTTCCAACAGCCTCTGAAACAACCATAAGAGCAAAATTGTTTCCAGCTTCTCTTAAGGATTTAATCTTATAAGCGATGTTTTCCATTCGATAAGGGATTTCTGGAATTAAAATAATATCTGCTCCCCCTGCGATGCCAGCAACCAAAGCAATATGACCCGCATCTCGCCCCATGACTTCTAAAATCATAACACGATCATGGCTAGCAGCCGTGGGCTGGAGCCGGTCAAGGGCTTCAGTCGCCACATCTACAGCCGTCATAAAACCAATCGAATGCTCGGTATGGCTGAGATCGTCATCAATTGTTTTAGGGATGGCTACAAGATTGAGTCCTCCTTGTTGAGCAAGACGCCTGAGGATATCTTGGCTTCCATCCCCTCCGATACCAATTAAAGCATCAAGTTTTAACAGGTGGTATCCTTCAATAACCTTTTCGGAGAGGTCATTAACCGTACCGTCAGGGAGAGGATACGCAAAAGGATCTCCTTTGTTCGTCGTCCCTAGGACCGTTCCTCCCTGCCGTAACAAATTTCCCCTACAAAAAGAAAGATCAAGCTTAGTCGCGTCAACAGGGCGCCGCATGAGACCATGGGTACCTTGGTGAATGCCATAAACTTCCCACCCATACTTCTGAATGGCTCGTAGAGTAACGGCGCGAATAACAGCATTCAGTCCTGCGCAATCACCACCACTTGTTAAGATCCCAATTCTTTTCATCTGAACAACCTCTTTAAATTTATTTTAACAAATACATTCATAACTTTGTTGCGGATTTTATCAAAAAAATTTGATATAGTAAGTTATTAATGAAAGATTAACGCATATGATGGCAACACAAGATAAAAAGCACAAGCTAAATAAGCTAAAAGAGGAACATAGCCTCTTAGATGGTGAAATCGCTTACCTTATGTTGTCTCCTCTTTACGATCAGCTGGCGGTGCAAAGATTGAAAAAGCGAAAGCTCCAACTCAAAGATGAGATTATTAAACTTAAAACTGGCTTGATTCCGGATATCATTGCGTAATTTTTATAGAGCTCAAACACAATTTAAATACCGCAGTTTTGGAGCTTGCCAATTGGCGGCTTGCGGAGAAATATGGGGATCAAGGCCGCTTCCAGAGGAAGTTACCAAATCAATAGGAATGAATTCAGAATTCCGCGGCACCCTTTAAATACCTCCTTCTCCCGCCCCTTATGATTAATACAATTTTAAAGATTTAAATGAGATAATAAAAAACCCATCCGCTCACGTCTCAGGAGTCCACATGACACAACATTTTGATTCAACTAAGAAAAATCCGCAAAAGTCTAATACGTGTGTTTTTCATAATGCTGACGGGGCATCGCAAGACTTCAAAAGTCCACATGACATTTCAAATCCAAAACTTCCCGAAGAAAGGTTTCAAAAAATTCTAGAAGCCACACCAGATGCCATGATAATGATCAATAAAGAAGGTAAAATTATTTTTATTAATACACAAACAGAAAAAATATTTGGGTATAGAAAAGATGAATTATTAGGGCAGCTCGTTGAAATTCTTATTCCTGAACCTTACCGAAACCGCCATCCCGAACACCGCAATAAGTACTTTTTATCTCCTCACGTAAGACCCATGGGAATTGGAATGGAGCTTTATGGATTGCGTAAAAACGGTGAACATTTTCCTGTGGAAATCAGTTTAAGCCCTTTTGAAACAGGAGAAGAAAAGACGGCTTTAGCAGCCGTGCGGGACATTACAGATCGCAAACGTTTTGAACTCACTCTCCAAGAAAAAAACGTTGAACTTGAAAATGCGAACTTAGCGAAAGATCGTTTTTTAGCTAGCATGAGTCATGAACTGCGAACACCTTTAAATGCTGTTCTCGGGTTTACAGGCACATTATTGATGAAATTGCCGGGACCTCTTAATGCAGAGCAAGAAAAACAACTTAAAACAGTTCAAGGGAGTGCAAAACATCTTCTCTCTCTCATTAATGATTTATTAGATCTCGCAAAAATTGAATCTGGAAACATTGAACTTAAATTCGAAAAAATCAGTTGTCAAAGCATCATTGACGAAGTGGCCTCCAACTTAGCTCCTATGGCAAAAAATAAAGGTCTCGATTTTAAAGTTATAATTCCAAAAGAAGATCTTATTATTAAGACTGACCGACGCTCACTGACACAAATTGTTATTAATTTAACAAGTAATGCGATTAAATTTACTGAAAAAGGAAAAATTGAAGTTGAAATTGATAAAATCAAAGTGCAGGCTCGCCCTTATGTAATTATAAAAATTATGGATACAGGCATTGGAATTAAAACAGAGGATCAGACAAAGCTATTTCAAGCCTTTCAGCAAATGTTAATTCCAGGGGTGAGGATTGAAGGAACGGGGTTAGGGTTGCATCTCAGTCAAAAGCTATCGGCCTTAATTAATGGCAAAATTGAATTTGAAAGTGAATACGGGAAAGGGAGTTGTTTTTCAATTCTTTTACCCCTGGCATAAAGAAGGAAACCCTATATGGTAAAACGTATTTTAATAATTGAAGATAACCCTACCAATCTAGAACTAATGGTTTATTTATTGAACCACTATGCGTATACAACATTAACAGCCACAGACGGAGAACAAGGGGTTGCTGTTATTGAAAAAGAAAAGCCAGACCTCATTATCTGTGATATCCAACTCCCTAAGTTAAATGGGTATGAGATTGCGTACATCTTAAAAAACAATTCTAAATTTGCCGATATACCCCTCATTGCCGTCACAGCCTATTCGATGGTGGGAGATCAAGACAAAATCTTATCAGCAGGGTTTGATGATTATATTGCAAAGCCCATTGATCCCGAAAACTTTGTTAAGCAAATAGAAAGGAATTTCAAGGTTAAATAAGAAGTGTACGAATAAAAAAACAGGAAGCCATGGCAAAAATTCTAATCGTAGATGATCGTCCTCTGAACCGAGAGCTGTTGGCTACCATCCTCAATTCGACAAATCATCAATTGTTGGAAGCATCTGATGGACAAGAAGCCTTAGAAATCGCGAAAAATGAGCATCCTGATGTCATCATTACAGATATTATGATGCCACGCGTTGATGGATATGAACTTGTTTATCAATTACGCAAAGATCCCCTCTTAAAAAAAACAAAAGTTATTTTTTATACGGCTCAATATCTTGAATCAGAAGCCATAGATCTAGCCAAAGCTTATGGAGTTATGGATTACATAATTAAACCTGCTGAACCAGAACAAATTCTTAAACTTGTAAATAATATTCTAAATCAAGTAATTAACATCGATATCGGAGAGGATATAGAACTCTTAAGTAAAAAGTACGAGAAATTACTCTCTCAAAAATTATATCAAAAAGTGGATGAACTTACGATGATCTCACAAAGGATTCAAGAATTAAAGGAGATCAATCAAGATTTAGAGGACATTTCAGTTCGTGACTCCCTAACGGGACTTTTTAACCGGCGCTATTTACCTGAATTGTTGTCTCGATGGATCTCTCGAGCCAAAAGAAAAAATGAACAAATTGTAGTTTTCATGATTGATCTTGATTATTTTAAGGAAATTAACGATCAATTTGGGCACAAAATGGGCGATAAAGTTCTCCAAATTATAGCCCGTTGTTTAATAGAAAATGCTCGTCAAGAGGATGTCGTGTGTCGTTATGGGGGGGAAGAATTCACAGTGCTGTTATTTGATACTTCCCCTGAAATAGCTTTCGAGCGTGCTGAAAAACTGCGAATAGCTGTCGAAACTCTTTCCACCAAATACAAAAAATATGTCCCAAAAAAAATTACAATATCTATAGGAATTTCTTCTTTTCCTAAAAATGGTCAGACAGTAAATACTTTAATAAAAGCTGCTGATGCTGCTCTTTATTTAGCAAAACGTCAAGGTCGGAACAAAGTCGTGATAAGCGCATAAGGATATTTTGGAGAATCATCACTATGGCTACAATTCTGATTGTCGATGATCGTCTCCTCAATCGTGAATTTTTAGTGATGTTGCTTAAGTATGCCAATTACGATCTGTTAGAAGCAGGGAGTGGTGTACAGGCTCTAAAAATTGCCAAAACTGAGCCCGTCGATTTGATTATTACCGATATTCTTATGCCGAGGATGGATGGTTACGAACTTGTTGAACAACTGCGTAAAGATCCAAATTTAAAAAAAATTCCTGTTATTTTTTATACAGCGACTTACCACGCAGAAGAAGCAAAAGTTCTCGCAAAAAGTTGTGGGGTTCGTTTCGTTCTTACAAAACCATGTGAGCCACAAATCATTCTTGATATGGTCCATAAGGCCTTAGGAACGAGTCCATTGGAATCAACAGCAAAACTACTACCTCCACCCCCTGAATTTTCCGCTCTCAACTCTATCATCGAGCCTTCACAACTTCCTCAACTCCACGATAAAATTTCTAGTAATTTATCTGAGATTGACCTCATTAAAACAAAATTTAAAAAATTCATTGGAAATTACAAAGAATTATCAACTGAACATGATTTATTAATTAATAAAATTAAAGAACTTTCCAAAAATTTGAAACAGATACGAACACTTAGTAATCAACTCGTAACAATTATTGATTTTAATTTGGATTTAATTTCTGAGCCTGACCTCCAGAAATTGCTTCACTTATTTTGTAAGGGAGCTCGAAAAATTTTGGGCGCGAAATATTCTGTCCTTGGTATTTTAGATAAGGAGGGAAAACAGTTAAAACATTTTTTGTTTTTTGGAGTGAACGCAAAGAAACAACCGAAAATAGGACTTCCTATTCCTTTTGATCACGGAGTGATTGCCCTTATTTTGAAGCAACGTTCAATTTTAAAAATCAATAATAATTCCAAAATTCCAAAAACAGACTTATTTCCTAATCATCCCCCCATTAAAAACTTTTTAGGATTTCCTATTGCTACCAAGGCTCATCTCTATGGGTTCATTTATTTTGCCGACAAAATGGATGGAACCATATTTAGTCATGAAGATGTCCAGACAGCGAATATGCTTGTATCCGAACTGTCTATATTATACGAAAATTTTGAGCTCTATGATGCTCTCCAACGCCATGTCGCTAAGCTTCAAATCGAAAGTACAGAACGAAAAAAAGCACAAAAAAAGCTAAGTAAGAATAAATTATTATTTCGTCAATTTACAGAAAATATAAAAGAAGTTTTTTGGCGAACCAATCCGGAGATGACTAAAGTTATTTATGTAAGTCCGTCATATAAAGAAATTTGGGGACATTCTATAAAAAGTTGTTATGCCAACCCACGACAATGGTTTGAATCCATTGCTAAGGAAGATCAATCTTTCGTCCAAGAAACTTTTGATCAATTAATACATAATGAAGTGAATAGTGTCAGTTTAGAATTTAAAATTACGCGACCTGATGGAGAAATTCGCAATATGTATACGCGCGGATTTCAATTAAAGGATAATCGAGGAAAAATACTTAATCTTTTGGGGGTTTCTTCAGATGTTACGGCCTATAAACAAGCTGAAAAAAATTCCACCTTATTTCATCAGATTTTAGGTATATTAAATAAATATGAAAATATTAATGAAGTCATCCCAAAAATACTTGATCTCATTTGTGATATTCTCCATTTTGATATAGGAATCATGTGGATGATTGATCCTCTTGAAGAAGTATTACGTTGCATTGATATTAGGAATCACACGGACTTAGAAATAAAATCATTGGAAAAAAATAGCTCCGAGATGTTTTTTAAAAAAGGGGATCCTCTCCCTGGAACAGTTTGGCAAACTCAAAAATCAATATGGATTCCTCATATCTCTCATACTTCAAATTTTTTTCGTGCAAAAGTAGCCCTAAAGGCAGGACTCCAAAGTACTCTTGCATCCCCTGTATCATATCGTAATACGGCATATGGGGTTGTGGAATTTTTTTCTTCACGCACTCAAATAATTAATCCTGAATTGCTTAGTATGGTGGAAAAGATAAGTGCTCAGTTTGGTGAATTTATTCACCATAAACATACCCAAGATCAGCTTCTTCACATCTCGCAGCATGATATTTTAACAGGCCTTTTAAATCGATCTGCCTTCGAAGAAAATATAAAGAAAAGGCTCCTTGATGCTCCCCCCCCTTTCATGGCGTTTCTCCTCCTCAATATCAATAGGTTTAGGTTGATTAATGAAGCAATGGGCCATCAATATGGGGATGTCCTCTTAAAAACAATAGCCTCTAAATTACGTAATTTTTTGGTTCATGAAGACGCATTTTTAGGGCGTTTAGGAGGAGATAGATTTATCCTCGCTTTAATGCACATCGACAATGTCGAACAAATTAAAAAAGAAGTTTTGCATATTAATAATATATTTAAAGATCCTATTATAATTAACAAAAAAGATATTTTTGTAACAATAAGTACAGGAATTAGTGTTTATCCGGAAGATGGGCTTGATGCGACCTCTTTATTACAACAAGCAGAAATAGCTTTACAGCAAGTTAAAGAAGACGGGGGGGCAAATTTTCATTTTGGTTTCAATAGCCTAGATAATTCTCATGTAGATAGATTATCAAGAGAAATGGATTTGCGAAAAGCTTTAATCGAAAATCAATTTTGTTTATATTACCAGCCTAAAATAGATTTAAAGACGGGATATATTTGCGGCCTTGAAGCTTTAATTCGCTGGCAACACCCAAAAAGAGGCCTGCTTTCTCCTACTTCCTTTATACAAATGGCTGAAGAATCTGGCTTGATTGTGCCGATTGGGGAGTGGGTATTACATGAAGTGTGTCGCCAAATCAAAAATGGAGAGCTAAGCATAAATCTCGAAAATAACCCTATCGCCATCAATCTTTCGATGTATCAATTGAGAGAAGGGGATAACCTTATTGATTACATTAAAACACTGCTTAATAATTTTGATATCAACCCTTCTGTCCTAGAACTAGAAGTTACGGAAAGTGTTTTGGCGAAGGATATAGAATTTAGTTTGCAATTTTTTAATACATTTAAAAAAATGGGTATTAAAATAACATTAGATGATTTTGGAACGGGGTATTCTTCTCTAAAATATTTTCAGTATTTTTCTATCGATAGAATTAAAATTGATAAGTCTTTCGTTGATGGGCTTCCCCTTAATCTGCATAACATGGCTATTGTTAAAGCCATTATCGCCTTATCCCACAGCTTTGGAATCAAGGTCATTGCAGAAGGTGTAGAAAACGAACAACAATTAGAGTGTCTCATCAAAGAAAATTGCGATGAAATACAAGGATATTATTTTTCAAGACCTTTACCTGCGAGTGGGATTAAAAAAATGATTAATGAAAACAGGCACTTAATATTATCGTGAGGGGGATACCTTCTTCTCTCGGGCGTGAGAGAGTCGGTAGAGAAGATTGATTTGGCCACACTTAACGCAGGAAAAAGCCTTGAAAGATACATACTTTCATATCATTGTAGACTTAAAGAAACAAACAATAAGTCGGTTGATCAATGGATCTCTTCGACATCATTTAAAAAAAATAAAAAGGGGCTTGCGATGATTAAAAGTATTCTCGTGACACTTGATGACTCTCACTCCAGCGATTCCGCAAAAAAATTAGGAATTTTACTCGCTAACTCTTACAAAACAACCCTCACGGGAATTGGTGTTTTGGATGAGCCTTGGATTGCGGCCCCTGAAGCTATTCCCTTAGGGGGTGCTGCTTTTAAAGTTGATCTTGATGAGCAGCTCTTAGAAGATGCTAAACATCGCATTCATAAGCTTGAAAAAGAATTTACGGATGATTGTAAAAACCACAAAATTAAATGCTCTATCATCGATGCGATCGGCGTTCCTGCCTATGAAATTGAGCACTTTGTTACAGAATATGATCTCTTAATTATTGGAAAAGATGCCAACTTTCATTTTACAATGTCTGAAGAGACTGCGATTTCTATCAAACAAATTATGAGAGACAATCCGCGGCCCCTCATTGTGACAAGTCCTACCCTTCCTAATCAAGAGAGTCCTCATGTTCTTGTTACCTATGATGGCACGTTTGCTTCTTCAAGAGCTCTCCATATGGCTCTTTTGCTTGGTGTTTTTAAAGGGAAAACAGTTCATATTGCCAGCGTGAGTTCTGATGAAGAAGAAGCCCGTGATCGTGTCAACACGGCCTCTAGACTCTGTCAATCTCACGGCGTAAAAACTCATATCCATCCCATTGCAACGTCCCAGAAACCGGCAAAGGCTCTCCTCGAATTAATGGACGATCTTACCCCTTCTCTCGTTATTATGGGGGCTTTCGGGCATGGTGGAATTAGCTCCTTCTTTAGAGGGTCTTGTGCCAAAGATCTTTTGAAATCAACAGATATTCCGCTTTTTATTTTTCACTAATAAATATTATGTGCAGACTGAGTGCGCTACGCTGAATATTGAAAATGGCGTCCCCTACGGGATTCGAACCCGTGTTGCCGCCGTGAGAGGGCGACGTCCTAGGCCTCTAGACGAAGGGGACTTAAATTGCCTTGTACCTGAAGTCTCATCTCGAATCAAGACTCTTGAAAACCTACGTTTGTAAAAAATTAACTTTTTTTTGCTACTTCTTAGGAGAAACCCCCTTTTTAAGGAGAAAGCAAGCATGAAGCTTCTCATGATTATAATGTTGATTTCTACTCTGCCAGTGCAAGCAGAGACTCATTCCTCTTGTCAGAGCGCGTGCTTTGCTTCTAAGAAAAGCTGCAATGCTCGTAAATCTCATACTTTCAATAGTTGCGATGATGATTTATTTGCCTGCAAAGCGAGTTGTGAAAGCGGCAAGCCGCAAAAAGCCTATGGAGCCGTTCCCTTGAATATCTCTTTTCATCCTATTTGGCCCTTTGATTAACGACTTCAAGACGAGTTAAACCATAGGTCGCTCCAATAATCATAAGGCTTCCAAAAAGGGTCCAAAGAGTGGGTAGTTCTTGAAAGAAGAGATACCCAACGGGAACTGCAAAAATCAAACGCGTATATTCAAAAGGAGCGAGATAGGAAGGATTGGCATACCGTAAAGCTGTGACGGAACAATATTGAGAAAAGACTCCCAAAGCTCCCACCGCCATCAAAATCATAAGATCCTGGGGTTTTGGTGTGTTCCAAACACCCAGCACTAAAAGACCCGCAATAAAAGTGGTGGCTGTATTTGCGTATAGCATAATGGTCAACGTGCTTTCGGTGCGGGAAAGAAGCTTCACACAAATAATTGAAAGAGCTCCAAAAATGTTGGCTAAAAGTTCAACCCACACCCCTATACTAATGGGCATTTCATGAGGGCGCACCATCACAATCACGCCCACGTATCCACAGAGGATTAAGATCCATCTCGATAGAGATACGGAGTCTTTTAAAAGGGCCATCGAAAGAACAGTTGTAAACAAGGGCCCTGTCATTCCAATAGACGTTGCAAGCGCAAGAGGTAAGTTTCGATAGGCATAATAGGTACACCCCATCGCAGCAGCGACACAAAGAACACGCGTGATATGTAAGAGAGGCCGTGATGTTACGAACCCCTTAATTCCAGCTTGAAATACAAAAGGGCTAAAAAAAATAAGTCCAAAAAAATATCGCATAAAAAGGACAATGATACTATGAATGTCGGGTGAAAGGGCTTTAGCAAAAGCCATGGCAGAGCTGAAACTAAGCGCCCATAGCAACATAAAGGTTGCGCCTATAAGCTTTGGAGAAAAGGTCTCCGTTAGCGCAGTGATTCGCCCTTCACTCATGTCATGTTCCCTTCCCTTCCATTTTATTTATATAGGAAGGAATTACAAAATCACAATCTTTTGGAGCGGTTTCCTCTCCTGGCGAAAATTTTATTTCGAGATTTTTGAGAATGAGAACAAAAAGATTAAAAAAGTCTTTGTTTCCCGTGGTGCCCCCGGGGAGACTCGAACTCCCACATCTTTTGGATAACAGATTTTGAGTCTGCCGCGTCTACCAATTCCGCCACAGGGGCTAGTGACGGCTATCATAGTGACAGAGTCCTTGCCGTCAATAGGAAAGTATTTAAATTGTTGAGTCCTACCTCTTTAGGCCTTTAGTCCTTCTTCAAGATTTTTTTGAGCAAAGTCCCAATTGACCAGATGTTTGAGAAAGATATCAACATAATCGGGGCGGCGATTTTGATAATCCAGATAGTAAGCGTGCTCCCATACATCACATGTGAGAAGAGCGCGTTGGCCATGGACAAGAGGAAGGTCAGCATTGGGCGTTTTCGTAATTTTTAAAATGCCGTCTTTATCCAACACAAGCCAAGCCCAACCGCTACCAAATTGGCCAACACCGGCTTGCTTGAAAAGTTTTGAAAACTCGTCAAAGCTTCCAAAATCTTTAGTGATTTTTGCGCTCAAGCTTCCCTTTGGCTCTGCCCCTCCTTGAGGGCGCATGGAATGCCAATAAAAGGTGTGATTCCAGACTTGGGCAGCATTATTAAAAATGGCCACTTTGTCAGGGGTATTGGCGGTTACATGAATGATTTCTTCTAAAGATTTTTTTTCCAGTTCTGTGCCTTGAATGAGGTTATTTAAGTTTGTGACATAAGCTAAATGGTGCTTCCCATAATGAAAGCTAAGGGTTCGGGCTGAAATGTGAGGTTCAAGAGCCTCTTCCTTATAAGGGAGGGGGGGAAGTTCAAAAGCCATTGTGTTATTCCTTCTATGGGATGTGTTGTTTAAAAAGAATAATATATTTTGTAAATTTAAGAAAGAGATTAAGACTCTGAAACTCTTCCCCCCCTCGTAAGAGCATGGTATAAGCTTGAAGATGTCACTCCTGCAGCAGAAAAATATGCCCCTCAATGGCCAAGAGATCACCAATCCTAGGTTTTTAGAGCAGATAAGCTCTCTCAATCCTGCGCAAAGACAGGCAATTGAAGTTACGGAAGGGCCTCTTTTGGTGTTAGCAGGCGCAGGAACAGGAAAAACCCGTGTTCTGACAACACGCCTTGCGAGCATTCTTTTAAGTCGAAAAGCGTGGCCTTCCCAAGTTTTAGCCGTGACCTTTACAAACAAAGCAGCTCATGAAATGCGAGAACGCGTGGCAAATCTCATTGAGGGCCCGGCAGAAGGATTATGGCTTGGTACCTTTCATTCTGTTTGTGTGCGTATTCTAAGGCGTCATGCGGAACTTTTAGGACTGCAAAGCTCGTTTACGATTTTAGATACGGATGATCAACTCCGTCTTATTAAGCAAATTGTGAAAGCAGAAGGGATTGATGAGAAAAAATTTACGCCGCGGATTTTAGGATCTATCATCAGCCGTTGGAAGGATCGAGCCTTAACACCAGAAAAAGTTCCCGCCCCTGGCTCAGATTTTGAAAAGGTGGCTTATCATATTTATGGTCTTTATCAAGATCGACTCAAGGTTTTGAATGCGGTCGATTTTGGTGATCTGATTCTTTTGTGCTTAAAATTATTCACAGAACATTCGGATATTCTTGCTCAATACACGACTCAGTTTCACTATATCCTCGTGGATGAATATCAAGACACGAATGTTGCTCAATACCTGTGGCTTCGGCTTTTAGCTCAAGGAGCAGGAAATATTTGTTGTGTGGGCGATGATGACCAATCCATCTATGGATGGCGGGGAGCCGAAGTCGGCAACATTCTTCGCTTTGAAAAGGATTTTCCGGGAGCCGTCATTATTCGCCTTGAGCAAAACTACCGCTCTAATATGCATATCTTAGGGGCTGCCTCGGGGCTTATTGCCCAAAATGCCGGCCGGTTTGGAAAAACCCTATGGACGGAACAGACAGGGGGCGAAAAAGTTCGCATTCAAGGAACCTGGGATGGAGAAGAAGAAGCGCGCTTCGTGGGGGATGAAGTCGAAGCCCTCCATCGAAAGGGCCAATCCCTTAATACCATGGCAATTCTTGTACGGGCTGGGTTTCAGACTCGTGAGTTTGAAGAGCGCTTTATTACCCTTGGTGTTCCTTATCGGGTTGTTGGGGGCTCTCGATTTTATGAACGCCTTGAAATTCGGGATGCGCTTGCGTATATGCGTATTGTCGTTCAACCCAGCGATAGTCTCGCGTTTGAACGTATTATGAATACACCTAAGCGGGGGATTGGCACGAGTACCCTTCAAACCCTTCATCAATATGCTCGGTATGAAGAGATTTCCCTAACAGAAGCCACGCTGCGCTTGATGAACACAGATGAATTACGAGGAAAAGCAAAAACAGCTCTGCAAGCCCTTTTATTGGATATAGATCGCTGGCGCAAACAGTTAGAAACAACGGCTCATGGAGAGTTGGCGCGTATCATCTTAGATGAATCAGGATATACGGCCATGTGGCAGGCAGATAAGTCCCCTGAAGCACCAGGACGTCTTGAAAACCTCAAAGAGTTTGTAAATGCCATTGATGAGTTTGAAAGTTTACCGATCTTTTTAGAGCACGTGAGCCTTGTCATGGAAAATACACGCGGCACAAGTGTTGAAATGGTGAGTCTTATGACTCTCCATAGTGCCAAAGGGCTTGAATTTAACACAGTTTTTCTTGCGGGATGGGAAGAAGGGCTTTTCCCTCATTCACGAGCTTTGGGAGAAGCGGGGGGGACAGGCGTTGAAGAAGAACGGCGTCTGGCTTACGTTGGTTTGACACGGGCGCGCGAACGAGCCATTATTCTTTTTGCAGCTAACCGCCGGGTTCACAACCAGTGGCAGTCAAGTCTTCCTTCTCGTTTTGTTGAAGAGCTTCCCTCTGAACATACAGAACGAATTAATGTGGGAGGGCATTCTCAGCCTTTCAGACGACGCTCTTCTCCCCCCAAATTAGAGACGGCCAAGACGCCACTCATACGGTCTTTGGATAAGAAAGATTTTAAGGTGAATCAGCGCGTCTTTCATTTGAAATTTGGATATGGCCGAATCATGGCTTTAGAGGGGGATAAGGTTGAAATTGATTTTGATCATACAGGCGTCAAAATGGTAATGAAAAGTTTTGTGGAAAGTGCCGAATAAGGAGCGCGGATTCGACAAACTATTTTTTTTCTTCATGAATTAAAAAACTTGGGGACATTTGCAAATTGTAGCTGCATTAGCCCCACGAATCGCGTCGTTAACACAAAACTTGACGCAAACAGTTTATGGATGCATTATTTAAAATAAGAATA
>JBEPVR010000023.1:0-19596 GCA_041690915.1 Alphaproteobacteria bacterium | reverse complement strand
GAGATAAGGAAAATTCAAGAGGGCGGCCTTAGCAACTCGTGAGAAAAAAAGACAAAAATTTAAGGAAAAAAAGACTTAAAATTTACCAAAAAACCAAAACCTATACTCATAGTTGGTATGCAAAAATTGTATTGGCAAATCATTAAATAGTTATCACATATCAGCTATAAGTTAAGTTGTTTGACTTATTAGTTTGAAAGGTGGTTAATAATGTTAAATAAATCTACATATATGTTACTGGTGACTGCATCTTCACTTATGATATTATCAAGTGGTGGATTAAATGTTGCTCAAGCAGCAAATTCTTCAATAGAAGAGAATGAAGGCGGATTCTTCAGTCGAGTTTGGTCAAGCGTTAAACAGCCAGTCGCTAATAAAGCTAAAGCGATTGCCCATAACACGGCTGAGAAGTACTTCAACGAAAAGGCAGGCGAACTTTCCAAAGTTGCTTCCACAAAATTTCAGGCCCTGGTACGCCGTCAAGCGGGTGTCCATGTTGTCAATGATCAAGGACAACATGCGGGATATATTGAAGATATGGATAGTCGTGGAGCACGTAACTTGATTAAGAAACTATCAGGTGTAAATCTTGATGAGTGTTTGCCTGGAGTACCAACGGTAGCTACTCGTTTCCTTTTAAATAAGGTAGAGAACTCTCTCGAGGCGTATGTAAAGGGTCAAATCGAAAGCTATACACAGAAAGTTTTACCGGAGCTTGCCCTTTATGCGCTCACAAAGGCTGGAGGTTTAGCAGCAAATACAGCGAGTGAATGGCTTCAAAAAAAATCAGCTCAAAATGTTTCTCAACCTGCTAGCCCTGATGCAGATGAGATTATTAACTCTGCAGAGTTGACTGCTGAAGAAAAAGGCATAATCACAAAATATACAACTTATATTAAGGCAAAAATTAAGCAATCTATTCACTCTTATGCAGAAGAGGCAGTCGAAGAAGCTGTGCAGCCTTACGCGAAAGCAATAGTGGGCCTAGCGAGTGATAAGTTACTTGCAATCGCAGAAAGTGGAGCGACAGTAACGGCAAACATAGTCTGCGCGCCTATTGCTTTTGTTTCCGCCCCGGTTGCAGTTATAGCAGCGGCGACTATAAATTGCGTTGCTGCAGCTGATCAAAAGATTGGTAATGCTGCAAATGAAGATAGTTATCTTCGCCAGGGAATTAAGTGGCTGACCAACTTTGACACTCGTAAAGCTACGGCTGAAGCGAGAGCAGAGGTTGCTGTCAATAATGCGGTTCATGGACATTTAGACACAGCTGTTAAGAAGGCGGGTCTAGGTAAATACTTCTTGTTAAATGACGAAGAAATGGACCTTATCCATGGAAAGCATGAAATGAGACTTACTGATGAAAAAATGAATGCGAATGACACCGATGAGGATGCGTTCGTAGAGTTGGCTCAGACAGAAAAAGCCTATTCAACGACAGAATTTGCAAGTGACTTAGTAAAAACAGCGGCAAATAAAGTTAAGAAAGGTGTAAACGCAGCAGCTAAAGCAAATGCCGGTATGGCTCTTGGTGATAGCTTGTCTCTTGATGAACCTCTTATGAATGCTAACCCTTCTACGGGTTGGTGGGGAACATTGTGGGGTGGAGTGAAAAACCTAGCTGGTAACACAGCGGGAGCAGGACTTAATGATAGCATGAACAGCTCTTATTAATTTCTAAGTTTCTCTTAAATTTAAAGGCAGCCTTTTAAAGGCTGCCTTTTTTTATTCTTCAATCATTTGCAATTTAAGGCTCTCTTTGACAACAAGATTCTCGGCCAAGAAACGACACTCCTAGAGGTAAGTCCACACCCTTTTTCCAAAAAGCGGGCATAATCTAGTCCCTCTTAAGCTCCTCAAGCTTCTCGTACAACTTCAGCGCTTCAGGATTGGCGAGGGCGGATATGTTTTTCACAGGTCGCCCATGGATCGTTTCGCGAACGGCCAGCTCCATAATCTTTCCATTTTTTGTGCGCGGGATGTCAAGGACTTGAATAATCTTGGTGGGCACATGGCGTGGTGAAGTATTGAGTCGAATCTTTTGAGTGATGGCCTTAATAAGAGAGGGTGTTAGGTTTAGCCCTTCTCTTAATTTAACAAATAGGATAATCCGAATATCCCCTTGCCAGTCTTGACCCACCGCAAGGCTTTCTAAAACCTCGGGGATTTGTTCAACTTGGCGATAGATTTCTGCTGTGCCAATTCGAATACCGCCGGGGTTCAAAACAGTGTCTGATCGTCCATAAATAATAAACCCTCCATGGATTGTGTGTTCTGCATAATCTCCATGACACCACACATTGGAGAACTTTTCAAAATAGCTTGCATGGTATTTAAGATCTCTCTCATCCCTCCAAAAGAAAACAGGCATGGAAGGGAAGGGGGAAGTGCAAACGAGTTCACCCTTTTTTTCCACAACGGGATTTCCTTCTTGATCAAAAACTTGAACATTCATGCCCAAACCCGGGGCTTGAAGTTCCCCTCGCCACACAGGCCCTGTGGGATTTCCTAAGGCAAAGCAGGAAATGATATCTGTTCCCCCTGAAATAGAAGCAAGACAGATATGGGAAGAGATGTGCTCATAAACAAAGTCAAAGCTCTCTGGGGCCAAGGGAGAACCTGTTGAAGTTATCATTCGCAGATTTGAAAGATTATAAGTATTTTTTGGATGAATTCCAGCTTTTTGGAGAGAATCGATGTATTTAGCTGCCGTCCCGAAATGAGTCATTCTCTCACTTTCTGCATATTGCCACAAAATAGGTCCCGCAGGCGATCCATCATAAAGTAAAAGAGTTGCGCCTGACGCAAGAGCCGAGACCTGCCAGTTCCACATCATCCACCCACAGGTCGTAAAGTAAAAGACGCGGTCTCCAGGCTTTATATCACAATGGAGTTGATGTTCTTTAAGGTGCTGCAAAAGTGTTCCTCCTCCCCCATGAACGATGCACTTAGGGATGTCGGTTGTTCCTGAGGAATACATAATATAAACAGGATGATTAAAGGGGACCTGAACAAACTCAATTTCTGTTATGGGTTGGAAAGGGGCTAGAGCTTCTTTCCAGCTGGTCAATAAGGGGTGAGAAGGGAGGGAGAGGAGCTGATCCCCAAAGGGAAAGACGATGATTTTCTCAAGAGTAGGAAGATTTTTGTAAAGCTCCTCTATCTTTTCTAAGCAATCAAAGCGTTTGCCGTTATAATAATACCCGTCTGCCATAAATAAAATTTTGGGGGTAATTTGACTAAAACGATCGAGAAGGCCATTCATCCCAAAATCAGGAGAGCAAGAAGACCAAATGGCTCCAAGAGATGTTGTCGCGAGCATAGCTATGACGGCTTCCGGTGTATTGGGAACGTATCCCGCGATGCGGTCACCCTTTTGAACACCAAGAGACTTTAAAGAGGCAGAAAGGCGGGCGACCTCCTGGTAAACTTCCCTAAACGTTAGTGTTCGTTTGACCTTGTCTTCTCCCCAAAATATGAGGGTCGGGGTTTCAAGAGGACGGGAGCGAAGTAAATTCTCTGCAAAGTTAAGCTTAGCGTCGATGAAAAATTCAGGTTTAAAAATGTCATGGGGAAAATAAACGGTTCTTTCGCCTGTGTGAGACGTGATCAACCCACAGTAATCCCATACCGCTTGCCAAAAATCTTGGATGTGATGAATTGACCACTCGTGAAGCGCTTTAAAGGAGGAAAGTGCTAATTTATGACGCGCATTCACTTTATGCATAAAAGAGGTGAGGTTAGCCTCTTGAATTTGGTTTGAAGACGGCGTCCATAAGGGGTTATCTGTATCTTTCATTTTTACCTATTCATTCTTGGAACAGATATCTGCTCTAGATATTTTGGTATATCAAATTGACGAAAAGCCTTAATCGATCTATCATAAGTCTATAAATAACATAAAAAAGAGAGGGTGGTCCTATGCAGATTCAAATTACAGGTAAAAAGATTGAGGTCAGCGAAGCGCTTCGTCGCCAAGCAGAAGATAAAAGTAAGCATATCTGTCAAAAATATGACTTAATTCCTTTAGAATGCTCCCTTACGTTTTCAAAAGATGGGCCTAGGGTAAATTGCGATATTGAGATGCATATAGGATCTGGGATTTATATAAGGGCTCATAAAGAAACAGATGATGCTTATTTAAGTCTAGAACAAGCCATTGAAACCTTTGAAAAACGATTGCGGCGTCATAAAAAAAAGTTGATTGACCATTCTAAAAAACGAGATGTAGATTATAAAAAAACGTCGGCCTATCAGTATGTGATTAATTCTCAAAGTGAAAAAGAGGTAGAGGAAGACCACCCCCTTATTATTGCTGAAGTCAAGACGGAAATTCCAACTTTAACGGTGAGTGAAGCCGTGATGCATTTGGACCTCGCAGATGCCCAGGCTATGCTCTTTAATAATGTGGCCCATGATCAGTTGAATGTGGTTTATCGCAGGACGGATGGCAATATTGGGTGGATTGCGCCTTCGAAACATTTGGATTCATAGAAAAAAGGAAAAAATGATGAAATGGATAGCCCTTTTTTTAGGAGCTTTTCTGCTCCTTTTCGAAAAAGGAATGGCGCAAACAACCCCCTCTCCTCAAAAGACTTCTAAAACGGAAACAATATATATCCCAACGGATGCGTCTCCTCCTTCGTCAGTTGAAGATCCTTCTCAACCCTTCTTTGCGGTCCCACCAGAATATGAAGTCAATGAAGAGTTTAAAGACCTTAAAGAAAGAGTTGAAGATCTTAAAAAAAGAGTTGAGAAACTTGAGAAACATCAGGAGTCACAGGCTATTGAGAAAAATATTAAGCAGTAATGCATGACTGTCCTATTGCTATACTGCTCCTCCTCTGTCTGTAAGTGCTTTCACTCCCGGTAGTTCCTTCCCCTCAATCCACTCGAGGAAAGCCCCCCCCGCTGTGGAAACATACGTAAAATCATCCACTACATTTGCATGTGAAAGAGCCGCGACCGTATCGCCACCTCCAGCGACAGAGAGAAGGGAACCTTCGCGAGTAAGACGAGCGGCCCCTTTAGCAACAGTTGTTGTACCCTTGTCGAAAGGAGGCGTTTCAAAAACCCCCAGGGGACCGTTCCAAAGAAGAGTACGGCAGGTCTTCATCTTGTCCAGAATGTATTGACAGGACGCGGGCCCTATATCAAAGATTTTTTGATCTCCTTTAACTTCAGGAATAAAAAGGGTTTCGATGCTTTCTGGATCTTCAAGGTTTCGAGCGACCACAACATCCTGAGGTAAAAGAATTTCTTGCGCTTTTGCGAGAAGACTGCATGCGGTTTCAAGGAGGTCAGGCTCAAAAAGTGAGGCGCCAATATTATAGCCTTGAGCTGCCAAGAAGGTATTGGCCATAGCTCCTCCAATGACTAAAACATCCACTTTGGGCAGGAGATTTTTCAGAAGGGGAAGTTTTGTGGAAATTTTTGCTCCCCCGATAATAGCCATTAAGGGATGCTTGGGGTTTCCAAGGGCGTGATTAAGCGCCTTTAACTCTTCCTCCATAAGACGTCCCGCATAGGCCGGAAGGAGATGAGCAATGCCTTCTGTGGACGCATGCGCCCTATGGGCGGTTGAAAAAGCATCATTGACGAATACATCTCCCCATTGAGCCATTTCGCCCACGAAGGTAGGATCATTTTTTTCTTCTCCGTCCACAAAGCGGATATTTTCTAAAAGGAGAATTTCGCCTTCATGAAGGGCTTCAATGGCTTTCGTTACAAGCGGCCCTTGAGATGTCTTACAAAAGAAGACAGGCGTAGGGGCCAAAGCTTTAGCTAAAACTTGGAAAATGGGAGCAAGCGTAAGGGACTTATCTTCTCCTTTGGGACGGCCAAAATGGGCTAAAATTATTATTTTTGCGCCCTGAGAGGCAAGTTCTTTCAGGGTTGGAAGCGACCGTTCAAGTCGCGTGAGATCTGTCACACGTCCCTTTTGAATCGGCAGGTTGAGATCCAGGCGAACAAGAACCCGCTTTCCGCGAGCATGAAGATCATCGAGAGTTAGAAAACTTATCATTGAGTGTTGCTCCCCTTAAAACTATTTATTCCAGATGATACTAAGCTGGAGCGTTACGACTTAAAACTGAAAAATGAAGATTCCTATAAAAAGGCAGGGGGAGGTTTTCCTCCCCATGTCCGTATCCGGGTAAACAAAAAATGGGCACAGACAACTGTTCAGCGAAGCGCTGTAGGACAGGAGGTATCAAGGAGGTATTGTTCTCTTCTTCTCCTTTAATAAAATCGCCCAAAATAATGGCTTTAACGCCTTCGAAAATGCGTGCTTGCTGCAGATGTATGAGGGTTCGATCTATGCGATAGCCACGTTCGCAAAACTCTTCCAGAAAAAGGATTTTACCTTTGGTGTTGATTTGCCAATCTGTGCCGAGGCTTTTTTCTAAAAGACAAAGATTTCCCCCTGTAACCGTTCCTGAAAGAGAATTCATTGCTTTAGCTTGTTTATTAAAAGGTTGAAGAGCAGGGGGGCAATAGTTCTGAAGCCCTTCTCTCATAATAGATAAGGTAGACTCAATCGTTTGAGTGCCTACGGTGACTTTAGCTATTTGTCGAGCTGTTGCTCCGTGCAGAGAAGGCCAACCCCAGACTTGATTTAAAAAAATATGCAGGACCGTGCCATCACTAAACCCAATAAATAACTTTTCTTTTTTTGGCTTTTTCATTGGCAGGAGGTCGGAAATAAGGCGCGTAAGCCCATATCCCCCACAAAGTAGCCAGATAATATCCACCGAAGGATCCTTTAAAGCATTTTGAAGATGAAATAAACGTGTTGGATCTTTGTGAGCGCACAAAAGATCTTCCCCTAAAAGATCAGGCGGCACCGTCACTTTCATTCCTAAATCCTCGAAATAGGATTTTGTTAAGTCTACATCCTCTTGCGGAAGAGGATAGGAAGGAGCAATTAAATGAATGTGTTTCATGAGTGTGTTATATTTATATATTACAATTTTATATATGGAGTTTTTTATTCTGGGTCGACATTATGACCTCCACAAAAGTTAGAAACCTTTATGTAAAAAAATTCCCCCAAAATGGGGGAATTTCAAAAGAATTATATCTACCCTTCTCGCTCAGAGCGTTTGCGGGCGAGCTTGCGAGCACGTCTTATAGCTTCAGCTTGCTCACGGGCTCTTCGCTCGGAAGGTTTTTCATAATGTCGTCGAAGCTTCATTTCTCTAAAAATGCCTTCTCGTTGCATTTTTTTCTTGAGGACACGAAGCGCTTGATCAACATTATTGTCACGGACAATAACTTGCATAAACCGTTAACACCTCCTTCCAGAATTAAGCTAAAGGTTGAACAAAGAAACGTGATTATAGTATAGATGGTTTATGAAGAAAAGGGAAAAATAATGGATACGCGAGGAGTGCTTAAAAGCCAAATTTTAAAACGGGCGCTCGTCCATGTGCCTTTTGAGGGATGGTCGCAAGATCTTTTGGAGCGGGCTGCAGGAGAGGTCGGCGTTGATCCTTCCTATGGGTGGCGCCTTTTTCCCAAGGGCCCTTTAGAAGCCATTACGTATTGGAGTGAGCTTTTAGATCAAGAGATGATAATGACTCTTCCGGCTCCGGGAGATTTGCGCGTAAGGGAGAAAGTGGCT
Source organism: Alphaproteobacteria bacterium (assembly GCA_041690915.1). Taxonomy (GTDB): domain Bacteria; phylum Pseudomonadota; class Alphaproteobacteria; order UBA9655; family UBA9655; genus UBA9655. The sequence goes on along the minus strand of JBEPVR010000023.1, from coordinate 11,972 downwards.
TTGGGTGTCAGAACGCGTTTGTCCCTTTTAGCGCCCACTCGAGAAGCGGCGCACAAGACGGCCCGTTATTTGGCTTTTCCAACGCGTCTGACCCACTCAAGTTGGCTTGTTTACCAAACGGTTAGTGAAATTTGGTATTATGCGGGGGATAGCTCTACGGATACAAATTTTTACACGAAGCGTGGCCTTTTGGGATGGGTTTATTCTTCTACATTTTTATATTGGCTTCGAGATCATTCCGATAGTTTTGAAGCCACGTGGGATTTTCTGGATCGCCGCATCAATGAAGTTCTTACTTTGCCTAAAATTCCTCAAAATATAGTGCAGAGTCTTTTTTCTTGGAGACGTCATGACTGATCGTCTTTCCCGTGATTTTTTTAACCGGCCGACGTTGGCGGTGGCTCAAGATCTTTTGGGTAAAATTATGATTTTTGGTGGCTCAGCAGGCGTCATTACGGAAACAGAAGCTTATATCGGGCAAGACGATCCTGCCTGTCATGCCGCTCGAGGGAGAACGCCCCGAAATGCGGTAATGTTTGGTCCAGCAGGGGTCAGCTATGTTTATTTCATTTATGGGATGTACCACTGTCTCAATTTTGTGACGGAAGAGACAGGGTTCCCCGGCGCTGTCCTCATCCGAGGTCTGATGCTGATAGAGCCGTCGCCCCTTTATCTCAATGGACCCGGAAAGTTGTGCCGACACTTGGGGATTACCCGTGATCATAACGCCATCGATCTTACGGAGCATGACACTTTTTATGTTAAGGAGTCACCTTTCTCCCCCCCTTATGAAGCCACACCTCGTATTGGAATTAGCAAGGGCCAGGAAAAAAAATGGCGATTTATTATAAAAGGACAGCCAAATTTTTAGACGTTATAAGGTTTAAAGGAACACTATATCCCTCGTATCATCCTTGGGCTCGAAAAGACTTGTTTTTCTTATAAAAAATCGCTTTCCTTGCCAAGGATGATCCCACCCCAAGGTTTCTCAATAAAATAACCTTTCCTCTTGCTCACTCTCGGTTTTAGAAAATTAATCTACATTATTTCCTTAGATTCTATAAATCTTAAAGGCGTTTACCGCATTACCCCACGATTTCCATTTCACCGAAAAAGAAAGAAATTTCTGTAGCCGCATTTTCCAGACTATCTGATCCATGGACCGAATTGGCTTCAATAGATTCGGCGAAATCCCGACGAATGGTTCCTTCGTCTGCATTGGCAGGGTTCGTTGCTCCCATAACGGTTCGATACTGCTCAACAGCATTTTCACCTTCGAGGACTTGAATAACGACAGGTTCTGAAATCATAAATGTGCAGAGGTCATTAAAAAAAGAGCGTTCTTGATGAACGGCATAAAATTTTTGAGCTTGATCAAGCGTAAGATGCAAACGCTTTTGAGCAATGATTCTAAGGCCTGCGTTTTCAATTCGTTGATTCACAGCGCCCGTTAGATTTCTGCGGGTCACATCAGGTTTGAGGATAGATAGGGTACGTTGCATATTAAAACTCCATTCATGTAAAAGTGTTAACTCTATAACGTTAATGATCGCAAAAAGAAAGAAGGGATTATGATTTGAAAGGAAATGTTTTCAAAGCAGAAATATCGACGCCTTCTTCCTGTAAAAGAGTAAGTTTCGCGTCAATTCCCCAGTAATAACCTCCAATTTGTCCATTATTTCTAATGACTCGATGACAGGGGATTAAAGGTGAAATGGGATTGGCCCCGACAGCATTTGCAACCGCGCGGACGGCCTTAGGTTTGTTGATGTGGGTGGCAAGCTGTTGATAGCTCCAGGTTTGCCCTCGAGGGATTTCAAGAAGGGCCCTCCACACTTGGTGTTGCAAAGGAGTCCCAACCAGGAGGCAGGATAGTTTTTTGGGTAAAGAAATTTTCTTTTCAAGAAGAGTGTGTTTTTGATGCCGTTTTAAAAGATTGTGAGAGTCAGGAAAGGCTTGAAGAGCAAGAGAACAGACTTGTTCATCTGGGGTTACAACTACAAGCCACTCGCCAACCTCTCCAAAATAGAGAGTAGGGTGGGTTTTAAAAAATTCTTTCTTTGAAACAAATTGTGGATAAATGTGAGAGGCCATAGGCTTACTATAAGTTGAGGTTTTCACCAGTTTCCTATATTATCATCATAATTGCAAGAATTGAGGATTTCATGGCGCTCATTAGCCACCGTATGTCACGTGTTAAACCTTCGCCTACGTTGACTGTCTCAGCGCGTGCGGCTGAATTAAAAGCCCTTGGACAGGATGTGATCAGCCTGGGGGCGGGAGAGCCGGATTTTGATACCCCAGACCTTATTAAAAAAGCAGCTATCAAAGCTCTCTCTGAAGGTAAGACAAAATATACCGCTGTGGAGGGAACTCTGTCTTTGCGAAAAGCCATTGCTGAAAAGTTCAAACAAGAAAATGAGATTGAGTATACTCCTGATCAAATCATTGTGGGAGCCGGTGCAAAACAGGTGATCTTTAATGCCTTTTTAGCTTCTCTTAATCCAGGTGATGAAGTCATTATTCCTGCCCCATACTGGGTTTCATACCCTGATATGGTAGAGGTGGCAGAAGGAGTGCCTGTTATTGTAAGGTGTACCCTTGATACTCACCTAAAATTAACGCCTGAAAACTTGGCAGAAGCGATCACTCCCAAAACCAAGTGGCTTATATTAAATTCTCCTAACAATCCTTCAGGGCTTGCTTATACAAGAGCAGAACTTGAAGCTCTTGCAGAGGTAGTGCGTGGGTCGCCTCATTTGCATGTTTTGAGTGATGATATCTATGAACATCTTGTTTATGACGGATTTCAATTCACAACGCTGGCGCAAGTTGCTCCTGACTTAAAAGAGAGAATTCTTACCGTCAATGGTGTTTCTAAAAGTTATGCGATGACCGGGTGGCGTATTGGCTATGGAGCGGGCCCCCAATCTCTTATCGAAGCTATGATAACGTTGCAATCTCAATCAACGTCACATGCAACTTCTATTTCTCAAGAAGCTTCCATAGCAGCCCTTAAAGGTCCTCAAGATTTTATCAAGGAATGGGTGAAAGTCTATGCGGAAAGACGAAATAAAGCTCTTGAAATTTTAAATAAAACCCCTGGTTTGGCCTGTCTTAAACCCCAAGGTGCCTTTTACCTCTATCCGTCTTGTGTGGGTTTAATGGGGAAGAAAACTCCTTTAGAGACGATTATTGCGAGTGATGTTGATTTAGCAACCTATCTTTTAGAATCTGCAGGTGTGGCCGTGGTGCCGGGAGTTGCTTTCGGCCTTTCTCCCTATTTCAGGATTTCTTATGCGACAAATACAAATCTTCTTCTTGAAGCTTGTCAGCGCATTTCACAAGCGATTGCGCTTTTAAAATAGTATAAATTCATTCCTCAAGAAGCTGAGCTCCACATAGGCTGTGAATCTTTCCACAGTGGGCGTTCTTACCAATATGATAGCACATGTCCATGCAATCTTCGCAATCTTCATAACATGCCATTGCTCCCCCCTTTCCTTTGGGTGAGTGGAGCCAGGAGTTGCAATTATGAAAAGCTCTCTCACACGCAAGATGCGCAAAGCTTGAATTTATCATCGCGGGCAGAATCATCACGAGGAGCGCAAATGTTGTTTTTATTCTTGATTGTATTCTTTTGCCCATGCTTAGCTCCTCTTTTCTCTGCAGTGATTCGATAAAATGTAACAATAAATTTTTAAAATAACGTTAATTTTTTAAAATAACTGACTCCAAAAACTTGACTTAAGGAGGAAAGCCGAAGAATATAAAAAAGAGAAAAGGAAGGACTTGTTGTCTTGATCCTTTTCAGTTTGTGAGGTCATCTTGTGATTCATGGTTGGGTAGTTATAGATAAACCGGAAGGGATGTCCTCAGCGCACGTTGTTGCCAAAATTAAACGTCTTTTCAAAGCCAAAAAGGCAGGCCATGGAGGAACTCTCGATCCTCTTGCAACAGGGGTTTTGCCTATTGCTTTAGGAGAAACTACAAAAACCCTCTCTTATGTGTTGGAGGGAAAAAAGTCTTATCGTTTTGAAGTTCAATGGGGAGAAGAACGCTCAACGGATGATCGAGAGGGAGAGGTCACAAGAACGTCGCAGAAGAGACCTACTTTACAAGAAATTGAGGCCGTTCTTCCGTCATTTACAGGACATATAGAACAAGTACCTCCTATTTATTCGGCTCTGAAGGTTAAGGGTGAGCGGGCCTATGCTTTAGCGCGTCAAGGAAAAGAAGTTGTATTGGCGCCCCGACAGGTTGAAATCGAATCCTTGACGCTTCTCCACACTTCTTCGAATTCCGCAAGTTTTGAGGTTGTATGCAGTAAAGGAACTTATGTACGGAGCTTAGCCCGAGATTTAGCTTTGCATTTAGGGACTTATGGTCATATTCGCACGTTAAGACGTTTGAGGGCGGGCCCTTTTCAGGAAACAAATGCGATTTTACTAGATTCTCTTCTCCAGATAGGGCATAACACAGAATTGATGAAATATGTCTTGCCTCTTCAAGATGCGCTGGTCGACATCCTGGCTCTTGAGATACAAGGCATTGAAGCGGTAAAACTTCGGCAAGGTCAAACTATTTTCTCTTCTTATAAAAAAAGGGAAGAAGTTGTTTTGATTTTGTGTGAGGGAGTACCGCAAGCCCTAGCGAAAATAGGGGAGGGGTGGGTTACACCTCTACGTGTATTCAATATGGAATAAGATAGGAGTTATGAGATGTCGATTACAAGTTTACGGAAACAAGAGCTTATTAAAGAATTTGCAACACAAGCTACAGATACTGGATCCCCTGAAGTACAGGTCGCTGTTTTAACAGAGCGGATCATCAATCTTACTTCCCATTTGGGAAATCATGGGAAGGATTTTCACTCTCGTAGAGGTCTTCTTATGCTGGTTAGCCGCAGACGCCGGCTTTTGGATTATTTAAAGCGTACAGAAGTCAGTCGTTATACAAAACTCATTGAGCGGCTCGGGCTTCGTCGCTAAGACCATAAAAGGAATCAAAATAGAATGTTTAAAATTTATAAAAAGGAACTCACTTGGGGAGGGCAGAAACTTACGCTAGAAACGGGAAAAATAGCCCGTCAAGCCGATGGAGCTGTTGTCGTTACTTATGGAGAAACCATTGTTTTGTGTACAGCTGTTGCTAAAAAAGAAGCGACGCCAGGTATAGATTTTTTCCCCTTAACAGTTCAATACCAAGAAAAAGCTTATGCTGCAGGGCGAATCCCTGGCGGGTTTTTCAAACGAGAAGGCAAGCCTAGTGATCGCGAGACCTTGATTTCCCGTCTTATTGATCGCCCCATTCGACCGCTATTTGTGCCAAATTTCCGTAATGACACTCAAGTCATTTGCACGGTTTTAAGTCATGATTTGGAAAATCCTTCGGATATTCCAGCTCTTATAGGGGCATCTGCCGCTTTGACGATTTCTGGGCTTCCCTTTTTAGGGCCCATTGGAGCTGTCCGTGTTGGATTTGTTGAGGGGGAATTTGTTTTAAATCCCACTTTAGCTCAAGCTCTTAATTCGAAGTTAAATCTTGTTGTCGCAGGTACAGCGGATGGCGTTTTAATGGTGGAATCAGAAGCTCATGAGCTTTCTGAAGCTCAGATGCTTGAAGCTGTCATGTTTGGACACAGCCATTTTCAACCTGTTATTAAAGCTATTATTGATCTTGCTGAAGATTGTGCAAAAGAACCTTGGGAACTCGCACCAGTGGATCCTCAAAAGGAGAAGCTGCTTGAGCGTCTTAACGAACTAGCGACACAGGATCTGGGAGAGGCTTATCGTATTAAAGAAAAAGACCTTCGAAATGAAAAAGTAAGGACTGTAAAACGCCAAACCGTGGAAGCGCTTAAAGAAGAAGGTTTCTCGGAAACACTTGCCGTTACTGAGTTTAAAGAACTGGAAAAAGATCTTGTCCGGAATGAAATTTTAAAGACCGGTTTGCGAATTGATGGCAGGGATACCAAGACAGTTCGTCCCATTATTTGTGAGGTAGGCGTTCTTCCAAGAGCTCATGGAAGTGCCTTATTTACCAGGGGATCAACGCAAGCCCTTGTTGTTGCCACCCTTGGGACGGGGCAAGATGAACAAATTATTGATGCCCTGGAAGGGGAATATAAAGAAAACTTTTTGCTCCATTATAATTTTCCGCCCTACTCGGTGGGCGAAACAGGACGTATGATGGGTCCTGGCCGTCGTGAGGTGGGTCATGGCAAGTTGGCGTGGCGTGCGATTCATCCAATGATGCCGATAAAAGATAAATTCCCTTACACTGTGAGAGTTGTTTCGGAGGTGACCGAATCAGATGGATCTTCTTCTATGGCGACTGTTTGCGGGTCTTCTCTTGCCTTGATGGACGCGGGTGTTCCTTTGGAAAACCCGGTGGCTGGTATTGCTATGGGGCTGATTAAGGAAGGGGAAAAGTTTGCCGTTCTTTCGGATATCCTTGGGGATGAAGATCATCTTGGGGATATGGATTTTAAAGTCGCTGGAACGGAGAAGGGAATTACGGCGTTGCAGATGGATCTAAAGATCACCAGCGTGTCTAAAAGCATTATGGAAATTGCGCTTGAGCAAGCTCATGAAGGTCGTTTGCATATTCTTGGTAAAATGGCAGAAGCTCTTGGCGTTTCTCGGGAAGAGGTGAGGGAATATGCACCTCGAATGATTACGTTTGTTATTCCCAAAGACAAGATTCGGGAAGTTATCGGAGCCGGAGGAAAAGTCATTCGTGAAATTTGCGAGACGACAGGGGCCAAAATTGATATTACCGATGATGGGACAATTAATGTTTCAGGGGCTAATGCAGAGGTTATTGATGCCGCTGAAAAATGGATTCGCAACATCACAGATGAACCTGAAGTCGGCGTTATTTACAAAGGTAAGGTCGTACGGATTGTCGACTTTGGAGCCTTTGTGAATTTTTTTGGCAGTCAAGATGGACTTGTGCATATTAGTGAACTTGCTCCACGCCGTGTTGAAAAAGTTGAGGATGTCGTTAAGGTTGGGGATGAGATCTTTGTCAAAGTCTTGGAAATGGATAATCGTGGAAAGATTCGCCTCAGCATGAAACGTGTTGATCAGAAAACAGGAGATGAGATTTCTTCTAATGCAAATAATATTGAGGCCGAGGCCTAACCCAGGCTGCCATTTTTTAGGAGAGAAAGAGCGTTGAAATCGCTTAACCCCATACGGATATCAGGACGAGAAGTTCTTCCTCTCATTGAAGGGGGAAAAGGCATTTCGATCTCAAATGGTGAAAGTTCAGGCGCTTGGTCTGCGGCTGGAGGAGTTGGTACTTTTTCTGCCGTAAATGCTGACGCCCTGGATGGGCAAGGCAACCTTATTCCTATTATTTATAAAGGAAAAACACGCCGAGAACGCCATCGCGAGCTCATTGAATATGCGATTCAGGGAGGAATAACCCAAGCTAAAATTGCTCATGAAAGAACGAATGGAGAAGGTCGTCTTCATATGAATGTTCTTTGGGAAATGGCGGCCGTTGAAGAAATTCTTCACGGTGTTTTAGAAAAAGTAAGTCCGCTTGTTCATGGGGTTACGTGCGGGGCAGGAATGCCTTATCGAATTGCTCAAATTACAGCAAGCTATGGAATTTATTATTATCCGATTGTTTCCTCTGGTCGTGCCTTTCGTGCCCTTTGGAAGCGCGCTTATCATAAGTTTCCTGAGTGGTTAGGAGCTGTGGTTTACGAGGATCCTTGGCGCGCTGGGGGCCATAATGGACTTAGTAATAGCGAAGATCCAGATAAACCCGAGGATCCTTACCCACGGGTTCTTGAACTTCGTCAAGTGATGCGGGAGTGCGGGCTCTCTGATGTTCCTATCGTTATGGCGGGGGGCGTTTGGTATTTGAGAGAATGGACAGATTGGATTGAAAATTCTGATTTAGGCCCGATTGCCTTTCAATTTGGAACGCGCCCTCTTTTAACTCAAGAGAGTCCTATTTCGGATGCGTGGAAGCAGCGCCTTTTAACCTTACAGCCGGGTGACATTTACCTCAATCGTTTTAGTCCCACAGGATTTTATTCCTCTGCAGTTTCGAATCCTTTTTTAGAGGATCTAAAAGAACGTTCCGCTCGTCAGGTGGCTTATTCTATTACGGCTGTGGGCGATCATACGGAAGGCTTTCCCGTAGGGGCTCGCGGACGGCTGGTGTACCTTACTCCTCATGATAAGGAAATGGCAGAAGCCTGGGTGAAGGCGGGGTATACAGAGGCCATGCGAACGCCCGATTCAACTCTTATTTTTGTAGAACCCGAAAAGTCCAATGAAATTCTCACTGATCAAATTAATTGTATGGGTTGCTTAAGTGCTTGTGGTTTTAGTAATTGGTCACAAAACGAAGCCGGCACGACAGGCCGAAAAGCGGATCCTCGCTCTTTCTGCATTCAAAAAACCCTCCAAGCGATTAGTCATAGTGAAGAGGTTGACACTCAGCTAATGTTTGCGGGCCACGCCGCTTATCGCTTTTCTGAAGATCCCTTCTATGCAGGGGGCTACATTCCTACCGTTAAAGAGCTCGTGGAGAGATTGCAGACGGGGAATTAAGGTTCAGTTTGTCCCCTTTTTAAGTCTTCATTTAGGCGATCCTGTTTTTAAAATTAACTAAAGAAAAAACTTGTTGCTTTAGCGCCAGGATAACAAATAATGTGATAACACAACAATCTCTTGAGAGATAAAGCCATGGCTCGTACTAAAAATAACAACATAAAACACCGCTATCCCTTTCAATATAAGGGAAATATCCTCTTGTTTATCCTTTGCATTATCCTCTTTTTCCCGGTGGGGATTATTCTTGCTATAAAGAATGGGGGAATCTTGAAAGATAAAAAATACTTAGCTTTGTCTTATCGGGGTAGCTATGGTTGGCTTATCTTCTGGGCTATTCTCTTCTTTCCTATAGCGTTTATCCTATTGCTCTTTAAGGGCGTGGATATTGTAGAAGAATCATAAATTCAACGATTCACACTTTTTTCAGCCATTCCTTAACAATTTGAATGTGACCAGGGTCCATCAGAGAGGGGGCATGACCACAGTTAGGGATCGTCACAACACTTGTTTTTGGTTGAAAATAAAGCATTTTCGTAATGATTTCGGGCAATAGAAAATCTGATTCTTCTCCTCTCATCACTAAGATAGGGCAACGAATAGCTTGCCAATAGGCTTCAAGATGGAGAGAAGGAGTGGCCTCATTTCCTAAATTTTGACCGAGAACAGGGTCATAGGTAAGACGAAAGTCACCTTTTTCATCTCGTTTAATCCCATGCTGGGTAATATGATTCCAGTGCTCAGGTTCAGTTATGCCAAAGGGAGAAAAGACAGTTTGAAAATAAGTTTTGGCCTCGTGAAAACTGGAAAAAGTTTTATCATTGCGGGCATAAGTTTGAAGGCGTCGAAGGGCTAGGCTTGGGACTATCATGCCAACATCATTGAGAATCAAGCTCTTAATGGGACTATGGGGCTGAGCCGCTAGCATCATCCCGATAATTCCTCCCAGAGACGTTCCTAACCAGTGAATGTTGTGAGCGCCAAGGCGAGCAATGAGGGTGATTATATCACTCATATATTGGGTAAAGTTATAAAGCAGAGAGTTTTCGAGATAGTCACTTTCTCCCCGTCCCAAGAGATCAGGACATACGATGCGATAGCTATCTTCAAGATCTTGTGCAAGATAATCAAAATCCCGCGAGTTGCGCGTAAGGCCATGAGCACATATTAAAACATGGGGATTAGCTCTATTTCCCCATTCAACGTAAGCAACTTTATGAAAACCTTGGGGAGTGAGACTCCAAAAAAAATCGTGGTGTGGCTCAGTTTTCGTGACGTGCTGTGCATACAATGGGGACCCCTTTACTTTTTGTTATTTTTTAAGGACTATACACTATAAAACAAAAATGAAAACTGGAGGTTTTATGTCATCTTCTCCTTCTGTCCCGGGTTCATCCTTAACCCCCCTTGCCCTTGTGAAACACCTTGAAAATAAGATTCTTATTGATGGAAAATTGGTAGTCCCTAAAAGTAAAAAGACATTTCCTGTTCATAACCCTGCAACAATGGAAGTGATTGGGCAAGCGGCAGAAGCTGACGCGGAAGATGTCAATGATGCAGTAGAAGCGGCTCGCAAGGCACAAAAAGAGTGGCGTCACATGGATGCTGCAGAGCGGGGGCATCTGGTTTCACGATGTGGGACTCTTTTAGAAGAATACGCTGATGAACTAGCGCGCTTGATGACGCTTGAGACCGGAAAAGCTTTACGAACGGAAAGTCAGGTTGAAACAAAAGTTTTTACGAATACATTTCATTTTTATGGGGGGCTCGGCCTTGAACTTAAAGGCGAGACCATTCCTTTTAGCGACTCTATGTTAACCGTGACGATTCGAGAACCCTTAGGAGTGGTTGGGGCTATTATTGCTTGGAATGTTCCCCTTCTTCTGATGTCTTTAAAAGTGGCTCCCGCTCTTGTTGCGGGAAATACAGTTGTTGTAAAATCGGCTGAGGAAGCTCCCTTTGCTGTCTTAAGGGCCGCTGAAATTATGAACACAATTTTACCTCCGGGGGTTTTAAATATAATTTCAGGCGATGGTCCCACGACGGGGGCGGCTCTTGTCAAGCATCCTCAGGTCTCAAAGGTAACATTTACGGGCTCCGTTGAAACGGGCAAAACCATTTACAAGAATTCGAGTGAAAAGCTTATCCCTGTGACCTTGGAATTAGGGGGAAAAAGCCCCATGATTGTGTGTGAAGATGTTGATTTAGAGAAAGTCGTTGAGGGGGCTTTAGCCAGCATGCGATTTACACGTCAGGGCCAAAGCTGTACAGCCGCTAGTCGTATTTTTGTTCATCAGTCAATTTTTGATCGCTTCTTGGCGCGTTTTAAAGAAAAACTTAATGCTCTTAAGATGGGGGATCCCATGGATCTTGAGACAGATGTGGGCACCGTCATCTCTCCTGCTCAGCATGAAAAGATTTTGAAATATGTTGAAATGGGTAAGAACACTGAAGGTGCCACAGCTCATGAATGCTCGACGCTTCCAACAGATTCTAAACTCTCTAAAGGCCTATTTGTTCAGCCTGTGCTTTTTACAGGTCTTCCTAATTCCCATCAAGTTTGCCAAGAAGAAATTTTTGGGCCTGTGACGGCCCTTATCCCTTGGAATGATTTTGAGGATGTGATTAATCAAGCCAATGATTCTCCTTTCGGCCTTGCGGCAACTTTGTGGACGAATAATTTAAACCGAGCTTTGGTAGGCGTTCATCAGCTGGAAGCTGGATTTGTGCAGGTGAATCAAAATATTGTTGTTCAGCCAGGATTGTCTTATGGAGGTGTGAAATCTTCAGGGGTTGGCAAAGAAGCTTCTCTTGAAGCGATGCTTGAGCATTATACGCATAAAAAGACAATTATTTTCAACATGGAATAGGAGTACGAACATGGACTTAAAAAATATTTTTCAAATATATACTCTTCTTGTTTGTTTGGTTTCTACCATTATATTGATGATATCCGCTTATATGTTCTTAAATGCAACCACAGATTTACTTTTTCCTCAATATAAACATTATTCTTCCCTTCTTCGATATGAGTCTAATGAGAGTTACTTAAGATCTCTTAATTCCTATAATGATAGGGAATACAAAGAGATAAAGCCGCTCCCTCCCCGTGACATTGAAGTCAAAAGAAACGAAGCCAGGATAAATTTCCTAGAAAAGCAAAAAGGGAGTGCCATTGAAAATATTATCTTGACTCTTCAATGGGCCCTCGTTGGTTTTATCTTTTTCATCATCCATTGGCGACTGTATACAAGATCGAAAAAGGTTGTTGGTTAGGGATAGCTCCCCTTTTTCTCAAAATCTAATGAAAACTAGGAGTGCGATTTTCTAAAAATTCTACTCACTACCCCATGATTTTTTGAGGTAAGAAAGAAGGGCTTGAAAAGATTCATA